>NZ_JASIAL010000394.1:0-11638 GCF_030042015.1 Trebonia sp.
CTCGATGATCGCCTCGGCGACCTTGCGCATGGTGAGGCGGCGATCCATCGACGTCTTCTGGATCCAGCGGAAGGCCTCCGGCTCGCTCATGCCGTGCTCGGCCTGTAGCACTCCCTTGGCGCGGTCGAGCAGCTTGCGGATCTCCAGCCGCTCGCGCAGCGTGCCCACCTCGGTGTCCAGCGCGCGGATCTCGGCGAACCGGCTGACCGCCATCTCGATGGCGGGCACCAGGTCGGCCTTGGTGAACGGCTTGACCAGGTACGCCATCGCCCCCGCGTCCCGCGCCCGCTCCACCAGTTCGCGCTGCGAGAAGGCGGTCAGGATGACGACCGGGGCGATCCGGTCGGCCGCGATCCGCTCGGCGGCCGAGATCCCGTCGAGCACCGGCATCTTGACGTCGAAGATCGCCAGGTCCGGCCGCAGCGCCGTCACCCGCTCGACGGCGGCCTCCCCGTCGGCCGCCTCGGCGACGACGTCGTAGCCCTCCTCTTCGAGCATTTCCTTGAGATCGAGGCGGATCAGCGCCTCGTCCTCGGCAATGACGACACGCAGCGCATTCTGGCTCACGCCCACGAGCCTACAGTCAGGCGGTACATTGTTTGCGAGCGCATCAGCCGGGATGGCGGAACTGGCTTACGCGGACGTCTCAAAAGCGTTTGCCCGAGAGGGCGTGCGGGTTCGAATCCCGCTCCCGGCACTGGTTACTGCAGCTCACAGCTCTTTCCCGAAAATGTCAGTGGTGCGTGAGACCATATTTCCATGCACCCGCAGATAACGGTGGACACCGCGCGTAGCCTGTCCCGGCAAGGCCTGATCGACCGCGAAGTCGCTCGCATTACCGGCGTCTCGATCGGCGCCGTCCAGAAATGGCGCACGGAACGCCGGCGCTCTCCTCATGCTCCTCGTGCTCCCGGCGTGAAACGGGCGTCGGACTGTCCGCGCTGCGACGGCAGGGATCTCAATAAGCCCGCGTACTCGTATCTGCTAGGTCTTTACCTCGGCGATGGATGCCTGACGTGCGGGCACCGGGACGTGTTCGCGCTGTCCATCGCGTGCAGCGACGCCTGGCCCGGTCTCATGGCGGCCGCGAAGAGCGCGATGTCGGCGGTCATGCCCGCGTCCGGCGTCTTCAGCGTCCGCAGAGTCGGCATGACCGAAGTCAAGAGCTACTCCAAGCACTGGCCGTGCCTGTTTCCGCAGCACGGACCGGGCAAGAAGCACACTCGCAAGATCGAGCTTGCGCCGTGGCAGCGGGCCATCGTGGAGCTGTGCCCGGGGGACTTCGCGCGGGGACTATTCCACTCAGATGGCTGGCGGGGCGTCAACCGGGTCCGCGGGAGGCTGGCCGGCGGCGACCGATGGTAGGAGTACCCGCGGTATCTGTTGGTGAACTCCTCCGATGACATTCGCCGGCTCTGCGGTCAGGCGCTGGATCTGCTCGGGGTGGGGTGGCGGTTTTCCAAGCCCACCACGATCTCGGTGGCGAGGAAGGAGGCGGTAGCGCGACTTGATGAGTTCGTCGGGCCGAAGTACTGACCAGGTCCGCTGCCCGCACCGGCCGGGCGGTTGAACGTCCGCCCGCTGCGAGGCCAGAATGCCGCTATGCCGAACGCCTCCTCTTCGGCCCTGATGCGCCAGGCGTGGGCCGCTGTCGGCGGGGACCTGGCCGACCTCGAGCGCGTGCGAGTCGACGGCGACCCGGCGGGACTGCTGCCGTCACGCTTTGACGTGACCGGGCTGATGACCGCCGCGGTCGGGGCCGCCACGCTGGCGGTCTCGGTGTACGACGCGGCCCGCAACGCCGGGCGTCCGGCACCCGTGTCGCTCGACGTCGAGCACGTGGCGGTCGCGGCGACGAGCGAACGGTACGCCCGGCGCCTGAATTCAGAGCTGCGGGTGGGGATGGCGCCGCTGTCCCGGTTCTGGGCGGCGGCGGACGGCTGGATCCGGCTGCATACCAACTACCCGTGGCACCTCGAGCGGGCCCTTGGCGTTCTCGGCTGCGGCGGCGACCCGGCCTCGGTCGGCGCGGCAATCTCCGGTCGCAGCGCGCTGGAGCTCGAGGAGTCCCTCGCCGCGGCCGGGGCGCTGGGGTTCGCGGTCAGGGACCTGCGGCAATGGAGCGCTCACCCGCACGGCCGGGCCGTCGCGGCCCAGCCGCTCGTGCAGACCACCGTCGGGCCGGGGGCGGCCTCCGTCTGCCGCAGGGCCCCGGCGCGGGCGCTTGAGGGGGTGCGGGTCCTGGACCTCACCCGGGTCATCGCGGGCCCGGTGGCCACCCGGACGCTCGCCGCGTGGGGCGCGGACGTGCTGCGGCTTGACGCCCCGCGGCTGCCGGAGATACCGGCTCAGGCCATCGACACGCTGCAGGGAAAGCGCAGCGCGCTGCTCGACCTGGCGCAGTCCCCCGGCAGGGCCCGGCTTGAGGAACTGCTCGCCGAGGCCGACCTGATCGTCCAGGGCTACCGCCCCGGCGCGCTGGCCAGGTACGGCCTCGATCCCGGCAGCCTCGCGCAGCGCTGGCCACACCTCAGCGTGGTGACGATCTCCGCCTGGGGGAACTCCGGTCCCTGGTCCGGCCGCCGCGGGTTCGACTCGCTCGTGCAGTGCCCCACAGGGATAGCCGCGGCAGAAGGAGACGGGCGCACCCCCGGCGCCCTCCCCGCCCAGGCCCTCGACCACGCCACCGGGTACCTCGCCGCGGCCGCCGCCGCCATGGCCCTGGCCGCGGGCCTCGCCGACGGCGCCCCCCGCGCCCAGGAGCTGTCCCTCGCCCGCACGGCCAAATGGCTGACCGACGCCGGGCGCGCGGACGGCGGCCCGTCCCGGACGGACGGCGGCCCGTCCCGGACGATCCAGCCGGCGCCGTACCTGTGCGTCGTCGGCGGAAGCGGGTTCAGCGTCGAGGTTGTCCGGCCGCCCGGCCGGCTGGGCAGTCGGCGACCCGGCTGGGAGCGCACCACAGAACTCGGCGCAGACCAGCCGGCCTTCGGCGGCGAGGGCGAAGGAGCGCGCTAAGCCCTGGCCCGCCGCTATGCCGCTTGGGCGTCGGCCAGCGGGAACGGGATCAGCACGACCGTGATGTTGTCGATGCCGCCCGCGTCCACGGCGAACTTCACGAGGGCGGCGGCGGTGGCGAGCGGGCTGGTCAGCGCGCCGGGCAGCGCCATGGCCGCCAGGTCCGCGGGCTCCGGCCGGTAGTTCCATAGCCCGTCCGAGCAGACGAGCAGGACCCCGGGTCCAGGCGGGGCGAACTGCGCGACATGCGGCTGGAGCGGGGGCATGTCGGCACCGAGCCACCGGGTGATCACGTGCGCCTGGGGGGACGCCATCGCCTCTTCCGTGCTGGCGATCCCGGCCGCGACGATCTCCTCGGCGAGCGAGTCGTCCCTGGTGAGCCGGGCGCATTCGGCCGGGTCGGCGGCCAGCCAGTAGGCCCTGCTGTCGCCGAGCCAGCAGACCGTGACGACGTCGCGGCTGACCGCCGCGGACACGTAGGTCGCCGCCGGGGCGCCCGTGTAGCCCGCCAGGTCCGTCAGCGCCTCCCCGCCCGCCCTGGCCGCCGCTATGGACGCGCCGACCGGGTCCTCCCCCGCCCGCGCGCTCGTGCGCAGCACCTTCATCGCGGTCCGGACCGCGGACAGCGACGCCTCGTCGGGGCGCGGTGCCGAGGAGACACCATCGGAGATGACCGCGAGCGCGACGATTCCGTGCGGGCCCATCTCGGTGGCCACCGCCATGGCGTCCTCGTTGCGCCGGTGCCGCAGCCCGCGGTCGGTCACGCCGACGAGCACGCCAAGGTCGAGTTCGGCGTGGTCTCGCCCGGCGGGCACCTTACGGCCGCAGGACTCGCAGTAACCGTCCGGGCCAGCCACCGCCCGAGCGCCGGAGTCATCCGCCGCGCACACCGGGCACTCCCGCCCGCCAGCCGGGTCATCCGTCGTCGACGTGCTCATCGCCCCATCAGCTCCTGTCAGCTGGCGCCACAATGACCAGGCGCGCCCGCGAGTCGGCCTCGATGACCGTCATCCTGGCCGCCCGTCCGCCTGCTCGCCAGCACCATAGCCTATGTCCGCCGGGGGCGAAGACGCTATTTTTCTGGCTAAGCGTTCGGGTCCATTGGGACTTTCGGTGCGTTAGGGGCGTTCGTGGCGTTCTGACGGGGATCGGGCGGCGAACTGTGCGCGATCAGGGGTGCGGCGAACTGTGCGCGATCAGGGGTAGGGCAGCGCGATGGCGTCGCCTATCCTGTGCACCCGCAGCGCGTTGGTCCTGCCCGGGCTGGCGGGCGGGCTGCCGGCCACGATGACGATCTTGTCCCCGATGCGACAGCGGCCGAGGCCGAACAGCGCGGCGTCCACTTCGTGCACCATGTCATCGGTGTGCCGCACCGTCGGCACGATGAATGTCTCCACGCCCCAGGTGAGGGCAAGCTGGCTGCGGGTGGCCGGCTCCGTGGCACGCGGGTCAGCGACGACTCCGCGCGCAGCGAGCCCTCCTCGGCCGCCGCGATGATGCGGGCCATGGTGGCCACGGTCTCGATCGGGTACGCGCCCACGTCGAGTGCGACGTTGCCGTCGTCGATCAGGATGCGGTCGCCCGCGCGCACGTCGCCGGCGAGGCCCAGGTAGGTCGTGGCCGCCTCGTGCTAGCCGCCTGGGATGTCATCGTGGTGATGTGAACTCATCGCCAGGGCGCGGCCGCACCGGCCCGCCTGGGAAGGTCCCCAGCCGGATCTTCGGCCCCTGCAGGTCGGCGAGCACCCCCACGCTGCGGCCGGTGGCGTCGCTGGCCGCGCGGACGCGCCGCGTGCGGCGTGAGGTGGCCTGTCGCGAGGGGTGCTGGCGGGGCCCGCACGGCCGGCCCGCTAGGTCAGCGGGCGTGCCGTGGGGGGGATCGCGACCGGGAGGGCCGGCCGGTCGAGGGCCCGCAGGTACCTGTCGACGTGCGCCGCGGCGCTGCGGCCCTCGGCGATCGCCCAGACGATCAGCGACTGACCGCGGCCCATGTCCCCGGCGACGAACACGCCCGGCACCGTGGTCTCATACGAGGCCGACCTGAGCACGTTCCCGCGCGCGTCGAACTCGACGCCGAGGTCGGTGAGCAGCCCGGGCCGCTCCGCGCCGGTGAAGCCCATGGCCAGCAGCGCCAGGTCGCAGGGGATCTCCCGCGACGTGCCAGGCACCGGCGTGAACCGGCCGCCGGACATCGACACCTCCGTCAGGCGCAGCGCCCGCACCGCGCCAGCCCCGTCCGCGAGGAACTCCTCGGTGGACGCGGCGTAGACGCGCTCACCGCCCTCCTCGTGCGCGGACGAGACACGGTAGATCATCGGGTACGTCGGCCACGGCTGGTTCTCCGCGCGCGTGCGCGGCGGCTTGGCCATGATCTCCAGCTGCGTGACCGACCGCGGGTCCTGGCGCAGCGCGGTGCCGAGACAGTCCGCCCCGGTGTCGCCGCCGCCGATGATCACCACGTGCTTTCCGGCGGCGGTGACGGGCGACGCCGCGCCGAGCCTGTTCGCCGGCGGCAGGTACTCCATCGCCTGGTGGATGCCCGCCAGGTCCCGCCCGGGCACGGGCAGGTCGCGCGGCACCCGCGCGCCGCCGGCCAGCACGACCGCCGAGAACCCGGCCAGCTGCGACGCCGACTCAACGGCGACGCCGCACGAGAACACGGTTCCCTCGGCCGCCATCTGGGCGAGCCGCCGGTCCAGGTGCCGCTTTTCCATCTTGAACTCGGGGATCCCGTACCGCAGCAGCCCCCCGGGACGGTCGTCGCGCTCGAAGACCGTCACGAGGTGCCCGGCCCGTGTCAGCTGCTGCGCCGCTGCCAGCCCGGCGGGCCCCGACCCGACCACCGCCACCGAGAACCCCGTCAGGGCCGCTGGCAGCACGGGGACCACGCCGCCCGACGCCCACGCCCGGTCGATGATCTCCACCTCGACCTGCTTGATCGTGACCGGCTCGCCCGCGCTTGCGGACGGCGCCGTGATGCCGAGCACGCACGCCGCCTCGCACGGGGCGGGGCACAGGCGCCCGGTGAACTCGGGGAAGTTGTTGGTGGCGTGCAGCCGGTCCGCGGCGCGCGCCCAGTCCGACCGGTACACCAGGTCGTTCCACTCAGGGATCAGGTTGCCGAGCGGGCAGCCGTGGTGGCAGAACGGGATGCCGCAGTCCATGCACCGTGCCGCCTGCCGCTCCGCCCGCTCGCGCGCGAACGGCTCGTACACCTCGCGCCAGTCACCTAGCCGCACGTCCACCGGCCGCCGCCGGGGGGTCTCGCGCGCGGTCTTCAGGAACCCCTTCGGGTCGCCCATGTCAGTGCTCAGCCTCTCACCCGTGCGCTCTGCTCAGTTGTCGGCACAAACCAGCCGGGGCTTGCGGCGCGTTAGCCATGCGCCGCGCTCATGACGGCCTCGTTGACGTCGCGGCCTTCGCGCTCGGCCGCCGACGCCGCCGACAGGACCCGCTTGTAGTCCTTCGGCATGACCTTCGTGAACCGCTCCACGCCCGCCTCCCATGCGGCGAGCAGCTCCGCGGCCACCGTCGACCCGGTCTCCTCGTGGTGTCGCTTCACCACGTCGTGCAGGAACGTGATGTCGCAATCCTCCAGCGGGTCGACGTCGACCATCTCCCTGTTCAGCCGGACCGGCGACAGGTCGAGCACGTAGGCGACGCCGCCGGACATGCCCGCCGCGAAGTTGCGGCCGGTCGGCCCGAGGATGACCACGCGGCCGCCGGTCATGTACTCGCAGCCGTGGTCGCCGACGCCCTCGGCGACCGCGAGCGCGCCGGAGTTGCGCACGCAGAACCGCTCGCCCACCACGCCGCGCAGGAAGATCTCACCGCCGGTGGCACCGTAGCCGATCACGTTCCCCGCGATGACCTGCTCCTGCGCGGCGAACGGCGAGTCGGCCGCCGGGTAGGCGATCAGCCGCCCGCCGGACAGCCCCTTGCCGAGGTAGTCGTTGGCGTCGCCGGCGAGCCGCAAGGTGATGCCCCGCGGCACGAACGCGCCGAACGACTGGCCCGCCGACCCGGTGAACGACACCGTGATCGTGTCGGGGGGCAGCCCTTCGCCGCCCCACCGCCTGGTCACCTCATAGCCGAGCATCGTGCCGACGGTCCGGTTGACGTTGCGGATCGGCAGCTCAAGGCGGACCGGCCTGCCTTCCTCGAGCGCGCCCTCGGCCAGCTGGATCAGCGTGTTGTCCAGGGCCCGGTCAAGGCCGTGGTCCTGCGCGACCACGTGCGAGCGCGGCCCGTCGCAGGCGGGCGCGTGCAGCACCGGCGTCAGGTCAAGCCCGGCCGCCTTCCAGTGCGACACGGCCAGCGCCACCTCCAGCAGGTCGACCCGCCCGACGGCCTCGTGCAGGGAGCGCAGCCCGAGCGCGGCCAGGTACTCGCGGACCTCTTCGGCGATGAACTCGAAGAAGTTCACCACGAACTCCGGCTTCCCGGTGAACCGGGCGCGCAGTTCGGGGTTCTGGGTGGCCACGCCCACCGGGCAGGTGTCCAGGTGGCAGACCCGCATCATGATGCAGCCGGACACGACGAGCGGCGCGCTCGCGAAGCCGAACTCCTCCGCGCCGAGCAGCGCGGCGATGATCACGTCCCGGCCGGTCTTGAGCTGCCCGTCCACCTGCACGACGATCCGGTCGCGCAGCTTGTTGCGCAGCAGCGTCTGCTGGGTCTCGGCGAGCCCGAGCTCCCACGGCGCGCCTGCGTGCTTGAGCGAGGTCAGCGGCGCGGCGCCGGTGCCGCCGTCGTGCCCGGAGATCAGCACCACGTCGGCGTGCGCCTTGGACACGCCCGCGGCGACCGTGCCGACGCCGACCTCGGCGACCAGCTTGACGTGCACCCGGGCGGCCGGGTTGGCGTTCTTCAGGTCGTGAATGAGCTGCGCCAGGTCCTCGATCGAGTAGATGTCGTGGTGCGGCGGCGGCGAGATCAGGCCGACGCCAGGCGTGGAGTACCTGGTCTTGGCGATCCAGGGGTACACCTTGTGCCCGGGCAGTTGGCCGCCCTCCCCTGGCTTGGCGCCCTGGGCCATCTTGATCTGCAGGTCGTCGGCGTTGACCAGGTACTCGCTCGTCACGCCGAACCGGCCGCTGGCCACCTGCTTGACCGCGGACCGCCGCAGGTCGCCGTTGCCGTCGGGGCTGAACCGGTCCGGGTCCTCGCCGCCCTCGCCGGTGTTGGACCGCCCGCCGAGCCGGTTCATCGCGATCGCGAGCGTCTCGTGCGCCTCGGCGGAAATGGAACCGTAGGACATCGCCCCGGTCGCGAACCGCCGCACGATGCTCGCGGCCGGTTCAACTTCATCAATAGCGATCCGAACGGACGGGGGCGACTCTCCCACGTCATCGATTCCGCGGATCCGGAGCAGGCCGCGCAGCGTGTGCAGCCTCGCCGACTGGTCGTCGACCAGCGCGGTGTACTGCTTGAAGATCTCGTAGCGGCGGCTGCGGGTCGCGTGCTGGAGCTTGAAGACCGTCTCGGGGCTGAACAGGTGGGGCTCGCCCTCGCGGCGCCACTGGTACTCCCCGCCGGTCTCCAGCCGCCGGTGCGCCATCCCGGCGCCGCCCGCGGCCACGGCGGCCCGCCTGGCCGCCTCCTGCGCGAGCACCCCGAACCCGACCCCGCCAAG
The DNA here is from genome assembly GCF_030042015.1 of Trebonia sp. Classification (GTDB taxonomy): domain Bacteria; phylum Actinomycetota; class Actinomycetes; order Streptosporangiales; family Streptosporangiaceae; genus Trebonia. The sequence goes on from NZ_JASIAL010000394.1 coordinate 8,653, forward strand.
GCGCGACGAGGTGCCCGCGAAGCAGGTGCCGATGACCTCCTCGCCGAGGCCGATCGCCTCGAAGACCTGCGCGCCCGTGTAGGACGCGACCGTCGACACGCCCATCTTGGACATGATCTTCAGCAGGCCCTTGCCGAGCGCCTTGATCAGGTTGGCGGCCGCCTTGTCCGGCTTGACGGCGCCGAGCTCGCCCTTGGCGGCGAGGTCGCGGACGGTCTCAAGCGCCAGGTAGGGGCACGCGGCGGCGGCGCCGTAGCCGGTGAGCAGCGCGATGTGGTGACACTCGCGCGCGTCGCCTGACTCCACGATCAGGCCGACCCGCGTCCTGGTCTTCTCCCTGATCAGGTGGTGGTGCACCGCCCCGGTCAGCAGCAGCGACGGGATCGGTATCCACTTGCCGTCATCGACGTGGCCGGCGCTGGCGGCCCGCGTGTTGCTGTTATCAGTGGCGGTGGCCGTGCCGCGGTCGGAGAGCACGATCAGGCGCGCGCCGTCCTCGATCGCGGCGTCCACCTCGATACAGATCTCCGCCAGCCTGGCGCGCAGGCCGTCGCCGCCGCCGGTGGGGTCGAACCGCCCGTCGACCACGTGCGCGGCGAACCCGGGCAGGTTCCCCTCATCGTTGATGTGCACGATCTTGGCGAGGTCTTCCTCGTCGATCACCGGGTACGGCAGCACGATCTGCCGGCAGGAGGCCGGCTCCGGCGCGAGCAGGTTGTGCTCCGGGCCGGTCGAGGTGGACAGCGAGGTGACGAGCTCTTCCCTGATCGCGTCAAGCGGGGGGTTGGTCACCTGGGCGAACAGCTGCGCGAAGTAGTCGAACACCAGCCGGGGCCGGTCAGAGAGCACGGCCACGGGCGTGTCGGTGCCCATCGAGCCGATCGGCTCCGCCCCGTCGCGGGCCATCGGCGCCAGGATGACCCGCAGTTCCTCTTCTGTGTACCCGAACATCCGCTGCCGGGTGAGCAGGTCCGCCGGGTGGCGGACGGGCTCTTCATCCGGGTGGCGGACGGGCTGGCGGGTGCGCGGCGGCAGCTCGTCCAGGTGCACCAGGCCGGCGTGCAGCCATTCCTGGTAGGGATGCTGGGCGGCGAGTTCGGCCTTGACCTCCTCGTCCTCGACGATCCGGCCTGCGGCGGTGTCCGCGAGGAAGATCCGGCCGGGCTGCAGGCGGCCGCGGCGCACCACCCGGGCCGGCTCGATCTCGAGCACGCCGACCTCGCTGGCGAGGATGACCAGGCCGTCGCCGGTCACCCAGTACCGGCCGGGCCGCAGCCCGTTCCTGTCAAGCACGGCGCCGATCACGGTGCCGTCGGTGAACGCGATCAGCGCGGGGCCGTCCCATGGCTCCATGACCGTGGCGTGGTAGCCGTAGAACGCGCGCCGCCGCGCGTCCATCTCCTCGTGGTTCTCCCACGGCTCGGGGATCATCATGAGCAGCGCGTGCGGCAGCGACCGGCCGCCTAGGTGCAGCAGCTCAAGGCACTCGTCGAAGCTGCCCGAGTCGGATCCGGACGGGTCGACGATCGGGAACAGCCGCTCGATCCCCTGGCCGCTGGCCGACGCCGGGATCAGCGGGCTGGCCAGCATCGCCTCGCGAGCCCGCATCCAGTTGCGGTTGCCCTGCACGGTGTTGATCTCGCCGTTGTGCGCGATGTACCGGTAGGGGTGCGCCCGCGGCCAGGACGGGAACGTGTTCGTGGAGAACCGCGAGTGCACGAGCGCGAGGTTCGACGCGTACCTGTCGTCGGACAGGTCGGGGAAGAACGGCTCCACCTGCGGCGCCGACAGCATCCCCTTGTACACCAGCGTCCGGCAGGACAGGCTGGCGAAGTAGACGCGCGCCTCGTGTTCGGCCCGCTTGCGCAGGCAGAACGCCATCCGCTCCAGGCGCATGCCCTGCTCGCCACCCGCCCCGGCCACGAACAGCTGCGCGAGATGCGGCAGCACCTCGCGGGCGCCCGCGCCGCAGCGAGAAGGGTCGATCGGCACGGCGCGCCAGCCGAGGACGGTCAGCCCCTCGTCCGCGGCCAGCGTGCCGATCGCGGCAGTCGCCTGGGCTCGTTCGGACTGATCGACCGGAAGGAACGCAAGGCCGGCGGCGTACGCGCCCGGGCCGGGGAGCGGGAGGCCGGTGACCGCGCGGAAGAAGTCGTCGGGAATCTGGGTGAGGATGCCCGCACCGTCGCCGGTGTCCGGGTCGGCGCCCTTCGCGCCCCGGTGCTCCAGGTTGCGCAGGACGCGCAGCGCACTGGACACGACATCGTGCCCGCCGCGTGCCGAGAGGTCGGCGACGAAACCTACACCGCAGGCATCGTGCTCATACCGGCTGTCGTAAAGTCCCTCGGTTCCGGCAGGCACCATCCGCACTCCTGTCGTCATACGTCCGCTGTAATGCCTTGTTGCGGTCGGGACGACGCTGGCCCTGCGCTACACGTAGGTTACGCTGACATTACATGACTGGTGAATCCCTTTCCACTGCCGGCTTCTGCGCAGGCTGAACGGGCCTGGTGCGCATGCGCCTGGTGCGCGCGAAGTAGATGGCGGCGCCGATGAACACCATGGCGTCGCCTAGTTCTCCCGCCCTGAGCCCCAGGACAACCGGCAGATGACCGATACCCAGCCAAAACAGAGCGAAACCGCCAGCCGCGTAGGCCGCGGCCCAGAGGGCGAAAACGCGCTCTCCCGGGAGCGCGAAGCGGCGCGCCGCCCACGCCACCGTGACACCGGTCGTTACATCCCATAGCACCTGGTAAAGGAAAATCGGCTGGAATGTGGCGAAGTTCTCGTAGCCGGACGGACGGTGCGCTGGCGACACGATGACGGCCCACCACAGGGACGAGGGATGGCCGAAGCCCTGCTGGGCGACCCAGTCCCCGATCGCGGCGACGGCCTGGCCGAAGGCGATCGCCGGCGCCACCGCGGCGGCTACCGGGCCAAGCCGGAGCCGGCGGCCGCGCGCGCCGCGCGGCAGCCACGGGCCGGT
>NZ_JASIAL010000395.1:0-9805 GCF_030042015.1 Trebonia sp.
CAGGCCCGCCTCGGCGTCGCGGGACCCGTGGCAGGACACGTGCGCGAGGCGGCCGTGCCTGCTCACCGTGATCAGCCAGCCGGGCAGCCGGCCGTCGTCCACGTAGCGCGCGAAGTGCGCGTCGATCCGCCGCAGTCGCTGCGCGTCCAGGCCCACCTCGGCCGGGTCGACCTCAACCTTTAGTTCGCTCACCGCACCAGCGTGCCTCATGTTGCCGTTGGCCGCCAGGAGCCCCGGGGTTCGGCCGGGTGACCGCCTCCCCCGCCACTAGAGTCACGCCTTTGCGCTTCGCTAAGCTCCCGGCAGGAAACCCGTTCGCGGTGGGGCCCACAACGCCAAACCTTTTGCGATCTCGGGAAGTTAAGGGGCTGTGTCGCCGCTCCCTCGGGTGCATGTCACCTGGTCAGCTGATGTGGGTGTGAGCAGTGCGACAAGGGCGTGGCAGGCTGGCCGGTGCCCGGGCGGCTGCCCGGCGGGCGTCTCAGATAGTGGGACGGCATCGGGAACTTAGGACCCGGGCCGCAGCTTTATTGCCCGTTTTATACCGATTTCCGGATGCCGCTCGGGTCCTATCTTGGGCAGCGCCCGCGGACCGCGCCCGGTATGGGTGGTTTGTCCGCCGGCAGGCTGGGCGGCTTAAGTCCCTGGCAGGCGGCGGAATGAAATCGGGCACCACGCAGTTTGCATGCTTGACGGTTCACTCACTTCATCCGCGCACGGCTCGGGGAGCGGCTACACTGGCTCACGGTAAGCCGTGCGAATAGGCCAAGTTGATTTGGCCGGCGGGCACGCGGATGGTACCTTTTACATTCGTGCCCGTCACCGTGCGGGTGCCTGCGTGCCAGCAGTCAGCGAGACGTTGGTCCATCGGACCGGATACGGGTGGCTGCGCCGCTGGCCGTGTGGACTCTCTCCCTCCGCAGTCCAGAAGGTTTCGGACTGCTGACTCCCGCTAAGGGCGACACGCCCGACCTCGGGGGTCGGCGGGGAGAGAAAAAGCGCAGGTCAAACGGGTGGAAACGGCGGGAAACCGACGATTTTCTGGTGTCGCTGCGGCACCCCCGGTTTCCGGGCGAGCACGCGGCGGGCAAGCAAGCTTGACATAGGAACACGACGGAAAGACGGAGACTCGGTTGCCCACGATCCAGCAGCTGGTCCGCAAGGGCCGCCAGGACAAGGTGTCGAAGAACAAGACGCCGGCGCTCAAGCAGAGCCCGCAGCGTCGTGGTGTCTGCACGCGCGTGTACACGACCACGCCGAAGAAGCCGAATTCCGCGCTGCGCAAGGTCGCCAGGGTGCGGCTGACGAGCCAGATCGAGGTCACCGCGTACATCCCTGGTGTGGGTCACAACCTCCAGGAGCACTCGATCGTGCTGGTCCGCGGCGGCCGCGTCCGCGACCTGCCCGGTGTCCGCTACAAGATCGTCCGCGGCTCGCTGGACACCCAGGGTGTCCGCAACCGCAAGCAGGCGCGCAGCCGCTACGGCGCCAAGAAGGAGAAGAGCTGAGATGCCGCGCAAGGGTCCCGCGACGAAGCGGCAGCTTGTCACCGATCCGGTCTACAGCTCGCCGCTGGTTACCGCGCTCGCTAACAAGGTGCTCAGGCAGGGCAAGCGCTCGCTGGCCGAGCGGATCGTCTACGGAGCGCTTGAGGGCTGCCGGGAGAAGAACGGCAACGACCCCGTGGTCACTCTCAAGCGCGCCCTTGACAACGTCAAGCCCACGCTCGAGGTCCGCAGCCGCCGGGTCGGCGGCGCCACCTACCAGGTTCCCGTGGAGGTGCGTGCCTCGCGCAGCACCACGCTGGCGTTGCGCTGGATCGTGATGTACGCGCGGCAGCGCAGGGAGAAGACGATGACCGAGCGGCTCATGAACGAACTGCTTGACGCGAGCAACGGCCTTGGGGCGAGTGTCAAGCGCCGCGAGGACACCCACAAGATGGCGGAGTCCAACAAGGCCTTCGCGCACTACCGCTGGTAACCCAGGGCCCAGCGGCGAGAGAGAAACGTACGAACCGAGAACTAAGGACGCTTACTGTGGCCACCCAGACCGCCGTAGACCTCGCGATGGTCCGCAACATCGGGATCATGGCGCATATCGACGCGGGCAAGACGACGACGACCGAGCGCATCCTGTTCTACACCGGCATCAACTACAAGCTCGGTGAGGTCCATGAGGGCGCCGCCACCATGGACTGGATGGAGCAGGAGCAGGAGCGCGGCATTACGATCACGTCCGCCGCGACCACCTGCAGCTGGCGTGACCACACGATCAACATCATCGACACGCCCGGGCATGTCGACTTCACCATAGAAGTCGAGCGCTCGCTGCGGGTGCTCGACGGCGCCGTCGCCGTGTTCGACGCGGTGGCGGGCGTGGAGCCGCAGTCGGAGACCGTCTGGCGCCAGGCCGACCGCTACGGCGTGCCGCGGATGTGCTTCGTGAACAAGATGGACAGGGTCGGTGCCGAGTTCCACCGCTGCGTGGAGATGATCACCAGCCGCCTTGGCGCCACGCCGCTGGTTATCCAGCTCCCGTGGGGCGTCGAGTCCGACTTCCGCGGCGTGATCGACCTCGTCCGGATGCGCGGCCTGCTCTGGCAGACCGAGGGCAAGGGCGACAAGTACGAGGACGTCGAGATCCCGGCCGACCATCTGGAGGCGGCCCGCGAGTGGCGTGACAAGCTGCTCGAGGCTGTCGCGGAGAACGACGACGAAATGATGGAGCTGTACCTGGAGGGCGCCGAGCCCAGTGAGGAGCAGCTCGTCGCGGCGATCCGCCGGGCGACGATCGCCAGTGCGGTCACCCCGGTGCTGTGCGGGTCCGCGTTCAAGAACAAGGGCGTGCAGCCGATGCTCGACGCCATCGTCGCCTACCTGCCTAGCCCGGTGGACATCCCGTCCATCGAGGGGCACGCGGTCGGCAACGAGGCGCAGGTGGTCGAGCGGCACGCCGACCCCGGGGAGCCGTTCGCGGCGCTGGCCTTCAAGATCATGTCGGACCACCACCTGGGCAAGCTCACGTACATCCGGATCTACTCGGGCACGCTGGACACCGGCACCCAGGTCCTCAACTCGATCAAGGGCCGCAAGGAGCGGATCGGCAAGATCTACCAGATGCACGCGAACAAGCGCGAGGAGCGCCCGTCCGCGACCGCTGGGCAGATCGTGGCCGTGATGGGGCTGAAAGACACCACCACGGGCGACACCCTGTGCGCCATCGGCGCCCCGGTGATCCTGGAGTCGATGACCTTCCCTGCGCCGGTGATCAACGTGGCCATCGAGCCGAGGACGAAGAGCGACCAGGAGAAGCTCGGCACCGCCATCCAGCGGCTGGCGGAGGAGGACCCGACCTTCCAGGTCAGGACCGACGAGGAGACCGGGCAGACGATCATCGCGGGGATGGGCGAGCTGCACCTTGAGGTGCTGGTCGACCGCATGCGCCGGGAGTTCAAGGTGGAGGCCAACATCGGCCGTCCGCAGGTCGCCTACCGGGAAACCATCCGCCGGAAGGTGGAGAAGGTCGAGTACACGCACAAGAAGCAGACCGGCGGATCCGGTCAGTACGCGCGCGTGATCATCGACGTGGAGCCGACCGGCGGCGACGGCGGCGGCTACGAGTTCGAGAACAAGATCACCGGTGGACGGGTGCCGCGCGAGTACATACCGTCGGTGGACGCGGGCTGCCAGGAGGCCGCCGAGTTCGGCGTGCTGGCGGGCTACCCGATGGTCGACGTGAGGGTCACGCTGACCGACGGCGGGTACCACGAGGTGGACTCGTCCGAGCTCGCCTTCAAGATCGCCGGTTCGATGGCGTTCAAGAAGGCGGCTGGGTACGCAGACCCGGCCCTGCTTGAGCCGGTCATGGCCGTGGAGGTCAGGACGCCCGAGGACTACATGGGTGACGTCATCGGCGACCTGAACAGCCGTCGCGGCCAGATCCAGGCCATGGAGGACCGGTCGGGGGTGCGGGCCGTCAAGGCGCTCGTGCCGCTGTCCGAGATGTTCGGCTACGTGGGCGACCTGCGCAGCCGCACCCAGGGGCGGGCCGACTTCAGCATGCAGTTCGACTCGTATGCCGAGGTCCCGCCCAACATCGCCAAGGAAATCATCGCCAAGGCACGCGGCGAGTAGCCGGCAGACCACAACCGCACGACCAGATCAACGATCGCAACAAGGAGAAACCAGTGGCGAAGGCCAAGTTCGAGCGGACCAAGCCGCACGTGAATATCGGCACCATTGGACACATCGACCACGGCAAGACGACACTGACCGCGGCGATCACCAAGGTGCTGCATGACAAGTTCCCTGACGTGAACCCCTTCACGCCCTTCGACCAGATCGACAACGCGAAGGAAGAGAAGGAGCGCGGGATCACGATCTCGATCTCGCACGTCGAGTACCAGACCGAGAAGCGCCACTACGCACACGTGGACTGCCCCGGTCACGCTGACTACATCAAGAACATGATTACTGGCGCGGCCCAGATGGACGGCGCGATCCTCGTGGTCGCGGCCACCGACGGCCCGATGCCGCAGACCCGTGAGCACGTGCTGCTGGCCCGCCAGGTCGGCGTGCCGTACATCGTGGTCGCGCTGAACAAGGCCGACATGGTCGACGACGAGGAGATCCTCGAGCTCGTCGAGCTCGAGGTGCGTGAGCTGCTCACCACCTACGAGTTCCCCGGCGACGACGTCCCGGTGGTCCGGGTATCGGCGCTGAAGGCGCTCGAGGGTGACGAGGAGTGGGCCGCCAAGGTCGCCGAGCTGATGGCGGCCTGCGACGACAACATCCCCGAGCCGGTCCGGGACGTCGAGAAGCCGTTCCTGATGCCGGTCGAGGACGTGTTCTCGATCACCGGCCGCGGCACGGTGGTCACCGGCCGGATCGAGCGTGGCAAGATCCACACCAGCGAGGAAGTCGAGATCATCGGCATCCGCGAGAAGGCGCAGAAGACCGTGGTCACCGGCGTCGAGATGTTCCACAAGATCCTCGACGAGGGCCAGGCCGGGGACAACGCCGGCCTGCTGCTGCGCGGCATCAAGCGCGAGGAGGTGGAGCGCGGCCAGGTCGTGATCAAGCCGGGCACCAACACCCCGCACACCGAGTTCGAGGGCCAGGTCTACATCCTGTCCAAGGACGAGGGCGGACGGCACACCCCGTTCTTCAACAACTACCGGCCGCAGTTCTACTTCCGCACCACGGACGTGACCGGCGTCGTGCATCTGCCCGAGGGGACAGAGATGGTGCTGCCCGGTGACAACACCGAGATGAAGGTCGAGCTGATCCAGCCGATCGCGATGGAAGAGGGCCTGCGGTTCGCCATCCGGGAGGGCGGCCGGACCGTCGGCGCCGGCCGGGTCACCAAGATCAACAAGTAGCTAGCCGTCACGTGGCGGCCGGGCCGCACACCGGCCCGGCCGCTACATTGCGAAAGCCCCCGGACAACAGCGGCACAAGGAAGCGAAGGAAATGGCGGGACAGAAGATCCGCATCCGGCTCAAGGCCTATGACCACGAGGTCATCGACAGCTCGGCGAGGAAGATCGTCGACACGGTGACGCGCACCGGCGCGAAGGTGGCCGGGCCAGTGCCGCTGCCTACCGAGAAGAACGTGTACTGCGTCATCCGCTCACCGCACAAGTACAAGGACTCGCGGGAGCACTTCGAGATGCGCACGCACAAGCGCCTGATCGACATCATCGACCCCACACCGAAGACCGTCGACTCGCTGATGCGGCTCGACCTGCCAGCCGGTGTCGACATCGAGATCAAGCTGTAGGGACGCACCGAAAATGACCAAGCAGATCAAGGGAGTCCTGGGCACCAAGCTCGGCATGACCCAGGTCTTCGCCGACGACGGCAAGATCGTGCCCGTCACGGTCGTCGCGGCGGGCCCCTGTGTCGTCACCGCGGTGCGCACGCCGGACGCCGACGGCTACGCCGCCGTGCAGCTGGGCTACGGCGAGGTCGACCCGCGCAAGGTGAACAAGCCCGAGGCGGGCCACTTCATGAAGGCCGGCGTGACCCCGCGCCGGTACCTGGTCGAGCTGCGCACCGACGACGCCTCGGACTACACGCTCGGCCAGGAGGTCACCGCCGAGACGTTCGCGCCCGGTGAGCTCGTCGACGTCACGGCCAGGAGCAAGGGCAAGGGCTTCGCCGGCGTGATGAAGCGGCACGGCTTCCGCGGCCTTGGCGCCTCGCACGGCACCCAGCGCAAGCACCGCGCGCCCGGGTCGATCGGCGGCTGCGCTACCCCGGGCCGGGTGTTCAAGGGCCTGCGGATGGCGGGCCGGATGGGCGGCGTGCGCACCACCGCCCTCAACCTGACCCTGCACGGCGTGGACGCCGACCGCGGGCTGCTGCTGATCAAGGGCGCGGTCCCCGGTCCTTCCGGCGGGCTGATCCTGGTCCGCAGCGCCGTCAAGACCCCGGCGACGAGCCGGTAGGAGGGGCGATGAACGCAACCGTAACCGTCGTTTCTCCGTCGGGCTCGACCGGCGCGACCGTCGACCTGCCGGCGGAGATCTTCGCCGCCAAGGTGAACGTGCCCCTGATCCACCAGGTTGTGGTGGCGCAGCAGGCCGCGGCCCGGCAGGGCACGCACTCCACCAAGACCCGCGGCGCGGTCCGGGGCGGCGGCAAGAAGCCGTACCGGCAGAAGGGCACCGGCCGCGCCCGCCAGGGCTCGACCCGCGCGCCGCAGTTCACCGGCGGCGGTGTGGTGCATGGCCCGGTGCCGCGGAACTACGAGCAGCGCACGCCGAAGAAGATGAAGGCCGCCGCGCTGCGCGGGGCACTGTCCGACCGGGCCGCTCACGGCCGGGTGCACGTGGTGAGCGCGTTCACCGACGGGTTCGAGCCGCGCACCAAGGATGCGCTGTCGGTGCTCGAGACCGTCACCGGGATCGGGCCGAGCGAGGCGCACCTGCTCGTGGTGGCCGCCGCCGATGACGAGCTGACCTGGAAGAGCCTGCGCAACGTGCCGGGCGTCCACCTGCTCGACTCGGGCCAGCTCAACACCTACGACGTGCTGGTCAGCGACCACGTGGTGTTCACCGACACCGCGCTGGACCAGTTCCTGACCAGGTCGGGGTTCCCGGGAGTGGTGCAGGTGGCCGACGCCGGTGCGGCGAAGCCGGCGAAGGCCGCCAAGCCCGCGAAGGCCGCCAAGACTGCGAAGACCGACGAGACGGCGAAGGCCGACGAGACGGCGAAGGCCGACGAGCCGGCCGAGGGCGACGAAGCTGAGGAAGCCGAGGACGAGTCGTGAGCAAGAGCGGCAACCCGCGGGACATCCTGGTCAAGCCGGTGATCTCGGAGAAGAGCTACCGGCTGGCCGACGACGGGAAGTACACCTTCATCGTCGCGCCTGGGTCCAACAAGACCGAGATCAGGCAGGCGGTCGAGGCCGTGTTCCGGGTCAAGGTGACCGGCGTGAACACGGTCAACCGGCCGGGCAAGCGGCGCCGGACCCGCTTTGGCTGGGGCAAGCGGCCGGACACCAAGCGCGCGATCGTGACCCTCGCCGAGGGAGACCGGATCGATATCTTCGGCGGCCCGGTCAGCTAGCCGGGCGATCCATAGGAGCTTGAATACACATGGCAATCCGTAAGTACAAGCCGACCACCCCGGGCAGGCGGGGCGCGAGCGGCGCCGACTTCTCCGAGGTCACCAGGACCGAGCCGGAGAAGTCGCTGGTGCGCCCGCTGCACGCGAGGGGCGGCAGGAACGTGCACGGCCGGATCACGGCGCGGCGCCAGGGCGGCGGGCACAAGCGCTCGTACCGGCTGATCGACTTCAGGCGGAGCGACAAGGACGGCGTGCCGGCCAAGGTCGCGCACATCGAGTACGACCCGAACCGCACCTCCCGGATCGCGCTGCTGCACTACGCGGACGGGGAGAAGCGCTACATCCTGGCCCCGGCCGGGCTGAGCCAGGGCGACACGGTCGAGAACGGTCCTGGCGCCGACATCAGGACCGGCAACTGCCTGCCGCTGCGCAACATCCCGACCGGCACGGTCGTGCACGCGATCGAGTTGCGGCCCGGCGGCGGTGCCAAGATCGCCCGCTCGGCCGGCTCCGGAGTGCAGTTGCTGGCCAAGGAGGGCAAGGTGGCCCACCTGCGGATGCCGTCCGGTGAGATCCGGCTCGTCGACGCGACCTGCCGGGCCACGGTCGGCGAGGTCGGCAACTCCGAGCAGGGCAACATCAAGCTCGGCAAGGCCGGCCGGAACCGGTGGAAGGGGCGCCGCCCGTCGGTACGCGGCGTGGCCATGAACCCCGTCGACCACCCGCTGGGCGGCGGCGAGGGCAAGAGCTCCGGCGGCCGGCACCCGGTCAGCCCGTGGGGGAAGCCCGAGGGGCGCACCCGCAAGGCCCACAAGCCCAGCGACCGGCTGATCACCCGCCGACGCGGCAAGAAGAAGCGGTAGGAGCACTCGACTATGCCTCGTAGCCTGAAGAAGGGCCCGTTCGTCGACGACCACCTGATGAAGAAGGTGGATCTGCAGAACGACAAGGGCACCAAGAACGTAATCAAGACCTGGTCCCGTCGCTCCATGATCGTTCCGGCGATGCTGGGCCACACGATCGCCGTGCACGACGGGCGCAAGCACGTGCCGGTGTTCATCACGGAGTCGATGGTCGGGCACAAGCTCGGTGAGTTCGCGCCCACCCGCACGTTCCGCAGCCACGTGCGCGACGACCGGCGCAGCCGCCGCTAGCGAGAGAACACAAGAGAGCGAGAGACAGCAGATGGAAGCGAGGGCACAGGCGCGGTTCGTGCGCATCACGCCGCGCAAGGCCCGCCGGGTGGTGGACCTCATCCGCGGGATGCCTGCCGACCAGGCACAGGCGACGCTCACCTTTGCGGCGCAGGCGGCCAGCGACCCGGTCGGCAAGGTCCTGGCGAGCGCGATCGCCAACGCCGAGCAGGCGCGGCTCGACACGTCCTCGCTCGTCGTGAGCCGTGCCTGGGTGGACGAGGGGCCGACCGCCCCGCGGTTCCGGCCGCGCGCGCAGGGCCGCGGCTACCGGATCAGAAAGCGCAGCAGCCACATCACGGTCGTCGTCTCCGACGAGCGTGACGGCTCGAGCAGGGAGAGGACCCGCTAGTGGGCCAGAAAGTGAACCCGCACGGGTTCCGCCTAGGCATCACCACCGACTTCGTGAGCACGTGGTATGCGGACAAGCTGTACAAGGACTACGTCGCGGAAGACGTCGCGATCCGCCGCATGCTGCAGCGCGGCATGGAGCGGGCCGGCATCTCGAAGGTGGAGATCCAGCGGACCAGGGACCGCGTCCGGGTCGACATCCACACCGCCCGCCCCGGCATCGTGATCGGCCGGCGTGGCGCCGAGGCCGACCGGATCCGCGGCGACCTGGAGAAGCTGACCGGCAAGCAGATCCAGCTGAACATCCTCGAGGTCAAGAACCCGGAGATCGACGCACAGCTGGTCGCGCAGGGCGTGGCCGAGCAGTTGTCCAGCCGGGTGTCGTTCCGCCGGGCCATGCGCAAGGCCATGCAGACCGCGATGAAGGGCGGCGCCAAGGGCATCCGGGTGCAGTGCGCCGGCCGCCTGGGCGGCGCCGAAATGTCCCGCTCGGAGTTCTACCGCGAGGGGCGGGTGCCGCTGCACACGCTGCGCGCCGACATCGACTACGGCTTCTATGAGGCGCGCACCACGTTCGGCCGGATCGGCGTCAAGGTGTGGATCTACCGCGGCGAGGCCGCGCAGACCAGGGCCGAGCGCGAGGCCGCCGCGGCGGCGCTGCGGGCCGGCCAGCGCCCCGGCCGGGACC
>NZ_JASIAL010000396.1:0-5365 GCF_030042015.1 Trebonia sp.
GCGAGGTAGGCGGCGACGTCCTGCGCCATGCGCTGCCAGCAGGCGCGGAAGAGCTGCTCGGTGACGTACCCGATGTGCGGGGTGACGACGACGTTGTCCAGGGACCGGAACGGGTGATCGGCGGGGAGCGGCTCGCGGTCGAAGACGTCCAGGCCGGCGCCGGCGAGGTGACCCGAGCGGAGCGCCTCGACGAGGGCCTGCTCCTCGACGATCGGGCCGCGGGAGATGTTGACCACGATGGCGCCCCGCTTCATCTTCGCCAGGTCGGCGGCGCGCAGCGTGTTACGGGAGCGCTCGGAGAACACGAGGAAGACCCCGAGGACGTCGGCGGACGCGAGGAGCTCGTCCTTCGTGGCCCGCCGCACGCCCAGTTCGGCGCAGCGCCCGGCGGTGAGGTGCCGGCTCCAGGCGATGACGTCCATGCCGAGCGCCCTGGCGACCGGGACCATGGCGCCGCCGAGGTGGCCCGCGCCGAGCAGGCCAAGTGTCTTTCCGCCGAGCGGGATCGGGAACCCGGTCTGCCAGCCGCCGGCGCGGACGGCCCGGTCCTCGATGCCGGTCCGCTTCGCGACGGCGAAGATGAGCGCCCACGCCATCTCCGCCGGCGCGGGCAGGCCGGGCCCTGCCCCGTACCTGACCGGGCGCGGGCTGGCGGCCCGGTCGGTCTCGGCGGTGCCGCACAGCAGGATTCCGCGCTCGATCCGGGCCTCGTGGTCGATGACGTTGCTGGTCCGCCCGTTGCAGACGATCAGCTTCAGGTTGGGCAGGCTCTCGAGCACGGTCCGGGGAAAGCGCGCCCGCTGCTGGGTGATGACGACGATCTCGTAGCCGGACAGCTCGCCGGCGAGCCGCTCCGGCGCGATCGCCTCCCGGTAGACGGTGATCTCGGCGTCGCCGGGCAGCGCCGACCAGTCGCCGTACTCCAGGGCGACGCCGGTGTAGTCGTCGAGGATCGCTATCTTCCTTACGCCCATGGGACTTCCAGTCGATGTGGCATGTGCCGATTGTCGCACCGCGCGGAACAGTCACTGTTCGGACAGGATGGCGGCCACCTCTGCCAGCACGTCGCGCACCACCGGTCCGGTCGTCTCGATCACGGCGCGGCGAATCGTTCCCGCGAAGGGGAAGGGTGCCGCATAGCCGGTGCCAACGGCGGGCCCCCACTCGTAACCGCAGGTGAGCCCCGCGCCGACACCGTTGAACTCGGCCGGCGTGAACACCGGGATCGTGCCGCGGCCCACGTCCCGCCCGTCGCAGCGCAGCACCCCGGTGCCGCCGAGGCCCGCATCCTTGGTGAAGGCGTACTCGATCCGGTGCTCTCCGGGCCCCACCGCCTCGTCGGACTCGATCACATGGCGTTCGCTGCCGTACAGGTTGTGCACGTAGCGGATCTTCGCGCCGAGGATGAGCAGCGACCACCCGCCGAGCGCCGATCCCTGGGCCAGCAGCACCCCGTCCGTCGCCCCGGCGCCGCGGATGGTCACGTCGACGATGATCGCGTGCGAGCGGTTCCGCACGTTCGCCGCCGCGGACTCGGGCACCTGCGCGCGGCCAGGGAAGTACCGGAAACGATCCCCGGTCCTGTGCCGATCGTGCTTGAGCTGGGCGACCGCCCACAGGACCCGGTTGTCCAGCGGGAGCACCTGGTTGCGGCTGGCTTCCTGCCACCACAGCCCGGTGAGCTCGCGCACCAGGTCCGGGCGCTGCCCGGCGAGGTCGGCGGACTCCGACGGATCCTCGGCGACGTGGTACAGCTCCCAGACATCCTCGTCGAACGGCGCGTTCCAATCCTGGTCGTCATAGAGGGGCCCGACCGGGTGGAAGGTCACGGCCTTCCAGCCCTGGTGGTAGATCGCCCGGGAGCCGAACATCTCGAAGTACTGCGTCTCGTGCCGTTCCCTGGCGGTCTGGGTGCCCGGCGGGAGCAGGTAGCCGAAGCTGACCCCGTCCAGGCCGGCCTGCGCCACGCCGTCGATCTGGGCGGGCAGCTCGATGCCCGCGAGCTCGGCAAGCGTCGGCACGATGTCGATGGCATGGGTGAACTGGCGGCGGATGCCGCCGGGCTCGACCGGGCCGGCCGGCCAGCAGATGATGCACGGGTCGGCGACCCCGCCCTGGTGGACCTCGCGCTTCCAGCGCCGGAACGGGGTGTTCCCGGCCATGGTCCAGCCCCACGGATAGTTGTTGTGCGTGAGCGGCCCGCCGATCTCGTCCAGCCGCGCGAACATCTCCTGCGTCCCGGCCGGGTCCATGTTCAGCAGCCGCACGTCGTTGATCGACCCGGTGGCGCCGCCCTCGGAGCTTGCGCCGTTGTCGGAGACCACCACGACGATCGTGTTGTCCGCCTCGCCCAGGTCCGCGAGGAACCCGAGCACCCGGGCGACCTGCTCGTCGGCGTGGGACAGGAAGCCGGCGAAGCATTCCATGAAGCGCGCCGCGACCGCCTGTTCCCGGTCGTCCAGGCTGTCCCAGGCGGGAACCCAGTCGGGCCGCTTGGACAGCACGGCCGACTCGGGGAAGAGGCCGGCCGCGCGCTGGCGGGCGAAGACCTGCTCCCGCCACGCGTCCCAGCCGAGGCCGAACCGGCCGCGGTAGTGCTCGCGCCAGCGCGCCGGGGGCTGGTGCGGTGAGTGGCACGCGCCGGTGGCGAAGTACAGGAAGAACGGCTTGCCCGGGGCGGCCTCGGCCGCCCGCAGGTCCGACAGGAACTCGATCGCGCGGTCGGCCAGGTCCTCGGTGAGGTGGTAGCCGTCCTCGACGGACGCGGGCGGCCTGGCCGCGTGGTTGTCGTGATAGAGCGCGGGGACGAACTGGTGCGTCTCGCCGCCGTGAAAGCCGTACCAGCGGTCGAACCCGCGGGCCAGCGGCCAGGTGGCGCGCGACGCTGCCATGCTGATCTCGCTCTCGGGGGTCAGGTGCCACTTGCCGACGGCGTAGGTGGCGTACCCGTTGGCGCGCAGGATCTCGGACAGGTAGCCGTTCTCCCGCGGCGGCCTGCCCCAGTAGCCGGGGAACCCGACGGCCAGCTCGGCGACCCGCCCCATGCCGCTGCGGTGATGGTTGCGGCCGGTCAGCAGGCACGCGCGGGTCGGCGAGCACAGCGAGGTGGTGTGGAAGTTCGCGAGCCGCACGCCGCGGGCGGCCAGGCCGTCGAACGTCGGCGTCTCGATGTCCGAGCCGTAGCAGCCGAGCTGGGCGTAGCCGACATCGTCGAGCACCACGACAACGATGTTCGGCGCCCCGTCCGGGGGCGCGGGCCGCGGCGGCCACCACGGCTCGGAGTCCCGCCAGTCCCGGCCGATGCGCCCGCCGAAGCGGGACTGCCCGGGGGGACGAAACCCCGGCGATGATGCTCCCATGGGGGGTCCCGTCCTCTCCCAGATTTCCTGCCTGTTAGGTAACTTACGGTGGTGAGTATGCTCCACCCTCCGGCCAGCCGCGGGGTCAGGGAAGTGCTCCGCTACGTGCTCGGCCTTGGGGTGGGGGCGGTGGTCCTGCTGCTGCTCGCCGGCAAGCGGGGCGACCTGGCGGCCGCGGTGCGCCAGCTCGGCCACGTCAATGCCGTCTGGCTGGCGGCCGCCGTGGCGGCCGAGACGATGTCGCTGTGGACGTTCGCCTGCCTGCAGCACCGGGTCCTGCGCCTGGGCGGCGCCGTCATCCCGGCGCCGGGCCTGATGATCTTGAGCCTGGCCAACGACGCCATCGCGAACACGGCACCTGGAGAGCCGGTGGTCTCCAGCGCCTACCGCTACCGCTACTACCGGCGGCACGAGGTGAGCGGGGCGGCGGCGGGCTGGACCGTGTTCACGGTGCTGATCGCCCAGACGATCGGGATGTCGCTGCTGATGCTGGCCGGCGTCGTCGTGGCGCTGGCGGGCGCCGCGAGCGCCACCGACGCGGGCGTCACTGTCGTCGGCCTGGCCATCGTGGCCGCGGCGATCGCGGTACTCGTGCGACGTGACGTGTTGCTGCGGCTGGCCGGAGCCCTGGTGCGCGCTGTGCGGCGGGTCACCGGGCATCCGCGGGGCAGCGTCGGGGCACGCGTCGACGCGACGCTGGCGCGGATGCGAGAGATCCCGCTGGGCACCTGGCCGACCGTTCGGCTCGTCGCGCTCGGCACCGGGCTGTGGTTCTTCGACTTCCTGTGCCTGGTCTGCGCCTTCGGGGCGGTGCATGCCAGCATCCCCTGGTACGGCGTCCTCCTGGCGTACGGGGCGGCCCAGGTCGCGGGTTCCCTTCCGATAGTCCCCGGCGGCCTTGGCATCGTGGAGGGCAGCCTGGCGGTGATCCTCACCGCCTACGGCGCGGGCCGGGTCCCCGCCGTTTCCGCGGCCCTGGCGTACCGCCTGGTGAGCTACTGGCTCATGATCGCCGTCGGCTGGGCCAGCTTCGGGGCGATCGCGTATAGCGCCCGGCGGCATGGATCCGTTCGCGACGGGCGCAGTGCGGCGGCTCCGCGCACGGAGCCCGGGCCGGTCTCATCCGGCCCGCTGCCACTGTGCGCCGGGGCAGATCGTGACGTGCGTTCGTTAGCAGGCCGTCCCGTGGCGCAGCAGCGCTGCCGTCGGCTGGCCGGCGAGCGGGCCGCCGCGGTCCGGTAGCTGCACGACGATCGCGTCCTGGTGCAACGCGGCCCAGACCAGGCCGTCCTCAAGCGGCACCTCGGTGCCGTCGCCGGAGTCGCCGGCGAGGAACTCGGTCGGGCGGCTCCCGATCCGGTAGCCAGCGCCGGCGGCGTCCCTGGAGATGTCGGCGGCCACCAGCAGGACGGCGACCTGCTGTGCGGCCAGTTGCCCGGCGACGGCGGCGACGCCGCGGACCGCGGTTGGCTCAGCGCCCACGGCCGACGAGGCGACCAGGTCCGCGACAGCGGCGATGGCCTCGGCGGTGATCTCGTCGAGGGCGGCGGCGATCTCGGCGCTGAGCCCGTCGTCGCCGTCCACGGGCACGGGACCTGACGCGATCGTGACGATCGGGCCCAGTGACTCAGGCAGGTGGCCCGAGACCGCGTCCAGGATGTGCTGATCGCCCGCGCCGAGGAGGATGTGCGCGCCCACGCTGGCCGCGGCCTCGGCCACGCGAGCGGCCGTGAACTCCTCGTTCCGCTCGCCGCCGCTTTCCGGCTCGGGACCGGTCACGTGCCGCTCTCCGTGGTGCTGCGCCGGGGGCCTGCCCGGATGGGGATCGGGCGGCGCGCCGGGACGGACGCCGACCGGGAACCGCCGGGCAGGCCGCTGATCCCCGGCGGCGTGGGCGACGGCGGCGGCACGGTCCCTGTCCGCTAGCAGCACCACATGGGCGGGGCGCCGCGCGGCCGCCGCGGCCACTTCCCGCAGGTGCGGCAGCGGCCCGGCCAGCACCGAGT
>NZ_JASIAL010000397.1:0-6747 GCF_030042015.1 Trebonia sp.
CGAGCTTTCCGTGTTCGGGATCGGCACCGAGCTGCGCGAGGCGCAGTGGCGCGGGGTCGTCCGCCAGCTGCTGGCGCAGGGGCTGCTCACGGTGCAGGGGGAGTTCCAGACGCTGGCGCTCACCGAGGACAGCGGCGAGGTGCTGCGGGGGCAGCGGCAGGTGCTGCTGCGCCGCGACGTGCCGGTGCCGAAGGCGGAGCGTGCCGCCAGGCAGGGCGCCGCCGCCGCGACGGCGGCGGGGGCGCGGCTGGAGGCCGGCGACCTGTCGACCGCGGACGCCGCGGTCTTCGAGCGGCTGCGCGCCTGGCGCGGCACGTGCGCGAAGGAGCAGGGCGTGCCCGCCTACGTCGTCTTCCACGACGCGACGCTGCGCCAGATCGCCGCCGTCGCCCCGGCGACGCTGGCCGAGCTGTCCGAGATCAGCGGGGTGGGCGAGGCCAAGCTCGCCAGGTACGGCGAGCAGATCCTGCGGCTCCTCACGGCCCAGGACTGACGGACGGTGGCATCCCGGGCCGACGGCAGGGCACCGTGAGGTCTTTCGCCTCGATCGCCGAGGTCAGCGGTCCAGCCGGGATTGCAGGTCGTCGAGCCGGGCGTGCAGCAGCGCTATCTCGGCGGTGAGCACCGCGATCGCGTCGGTCCGCGTGTCCGCCCCTTCAGCCCCGGCCGCCGCGGCGGGTGCGGGCTCGACGCGCACCGGGCCGTCGAGGCGGGCGGCGAACTCGGCCATGAGCAGCACCGGGCGCCCCGCGGCGCACGGCGCGCACACCGGGGTCAGCTGCCGCCAGCCGACGATTCCGCTGCCCGCGTCGGTCAGCCCGGTACCCGGACGGCCGCAGTCGCACCAGCTGCCCCTGATCGCCAGGACCCGCTGCCTGCTGTAGCGCAGTCCGCGCTCGTAGCGGATATACCGGCCGGAGGCGGTGACCTCGAGCAGCAGCGCCGAGCGGTTCTCGGTGGCGCAGCCGAGCGCCCTGGCGTCGGCAAGCTCGTGCAGGCAGTAAAAGCCGCACCCGCACCACCGGCGCGGTGTCACGTGCCGCCTGTTCCATACGCAGGAGGCCTCCGCGATGACCCCGTACACCCGGCCGGCCCCGAGCGTCAGCCCGGTGAACGCGGTGCTCGCGCCGTCGGCGGACGCCATCGCGTGCGCCAGCTTGAACCCGGTGAACGGCCGGTCCGGGCGCTCGCCCCTCGCGGCTTTGTGCCCTGGCGTGCGCACTGCCCGGGTGCCCTTCGGCAAGCTCGCCCTGGCGCTCAGCCCGCGGCCACGACAGGCTGCGGCTGCTCAGCAACCGGTGCCCGTTCGGTATCTGGATTTAGATCCTCCGCCACCGCAGGCGCTTCCGCATCCTCCACATAGCCTGCCGCCTGTTCCTTGCCCAGCCGCATGCTCGACTCCTCTTCCCTGCTGGCGCCAACCAGCCGGCTCATTCAGGTCATTGAGTCCTGTACCCGCCCGCGGGTCATCCCCACACCTGGCGGGCCGTGGACGCGACCAAGTCGAGCTTGCGGCGCTCGTCGTCGACCGTGATCAGGTTGCCGAGCGAGCCGGAGGCGAAGCCGCACTGCGGGCTGATCGCCAGGTTCTCAAGCGGCACGTACCTGGCCGCCTCCTCGACCCGCCGGCGGAGCTCGTCCTGGTCTTCCAGCTGCGGGACCTTGGTGGTGACCAGGCCGAGCACCACCGTGGGGGCCGCTTCGCCGCGGGGGACGAAGCGCAGCGGCTCGAAGCCGCCCGCCCGCTGCGTGTCGTACTCGAGCAGGAACCTGTCGACGGGCACCTCGCTGAACAGCCGCTCGGCGACCGGCTCGTAGCTGCCCTGCGAGATCCACGAGCTGCGGTAGTTGCCGCGGCAGATGTGCATGCCGACGGTGACGTCGGGGTTCATGGACTTGACGGCGCGGACGATCCGCGAGTCGACGGCGATCGCCATGTCCAGCACCGTGCGCGGGTCGGCGCCGGCCCGCGCGCTGCCGCTCGCCGCCGGGTCGATCACCTGGTTGTAGCTCAGCGAGTCGAGCTGTATCCAGCGCACGCCCTGGTCGATCAGCTGCCCGATCTCCTCGATCTGCAGGCCGGCCAGGTCCTCGACCAGGTCCGGCAGCGTGGGGTACGCCTGCGCGGACAGCCGCGGATCCCAGACCATGCCGCCCATCGAGGCGCTGATCATCGTGATCTTGAACGCGCCCGGCGCGTGCGCGGCCATGAAGCGCGCCTCCACGCCGGTGAGGTCCTGCTTGCGCGACACCTTGGCGGTCACGGCCACGCCGTCGGTGAGCGTCTCCTCCGGCCCCAGTTCCCTGCCGTCGCGGTACCACCGCATCGTCCGGCTGGCGGGCACCACCCCGTCGAGCGACTCAAGCAGGCCCGCGCGCCACGACTCCCGCCGCGCCTCGCCGTCGGTGAAGACGTGCAGCCCTGCCCGCTCTTGCAGGTCGATGAGCTCGAGGATGGCCCGGTCCTCCGCCTCGCGCAGCTCCTGCGTCGACAGCGTGCCCTGCTCGTGGGCGTCGCGCGCCGCAAGCAGCCAGGGCGGGCGGAGCAGGCTGCCGACGTGTTCGGCGTGGTAGTCGGTTGGCATGCCCCATACTCTTCTCCAGATGCCGGCCGAAGTCCATGTGTGAGAGCGGGGTGTCGATGGCGGGTATTAGTGCCATATGGACGCCACTGCCCCTGGATATGCCGACTACCTGACCGCGGCGGACCTGCGGCTGCTCTGCGACGCCGCGGGCCTGTCCGACCGGGCGATCGCCGCCGCGGCGGGCGATCCGGCGCTGCTCGAAGGGCTGCTTGCCGACCCGCGGGTGTTCGAGGCCGTGTTCGGCGCCCGCGATGAGGTGGTGTTCGTGTCGCCGTTCCTGGCCTTCGGGGTGGCGGTGCACCGCGCGGTCGCCGACCTGGCGGGCATGGACTACCTGCCCGAGCGCTCAGGGCCGCGGCAGCGGATCCCCGTGTTCGACACGCCGCAGCTGCGGGACTTCCTCGGCTCGGCGCAGCGGCGGCTGTTCCTCGCCGAACTGCTCGCGTCCTTCACCAGGGTCGCCAGCGGCCGGTACCGGCCCGCGGGCGGGCGGCCGCGGGCGCGGCGGTTCAGCGAGCTCGATCCTGTGCGGCTCGCCGGGCTGCTCGACGTGGCTCCCGAGGAGTCCAGGCCGGGCATCTACCGCAGGCTGGGCGACGTGTCCCTGTTCCTGGCGGGCGTCTTCCCCGACTACTCCGCGAGGCACGCCCTCGGCCCCATCGACGTGTCCCGGCTGCTGCGCTCCGCGCGGGTCCCGCCGGGCGAACGGGACGGGCTGTCCGCCGCGCCAGCGCTTGACCTGCTCGAATACCTCGGCGCGCGCTGGTACCGCGCGGCGCTGGCGACGGCCCCGGTGCGGACCGCGCGGCTGGACGTGGTCGGCGACGTGGCGGGCCGGTTCCACCAGGCCCGCCGGGTGCTGAACCACCTGACCGACCGTTACCTGTTCGGCTCGGCCGGCCAGTGGTTCCCGCAGCTTGGCGCCTCCTGATCCGCCCCGCCGTCCCCCGCCGTCCCCCCGCCGTCCCCCCTACGTCCCCCCGCCGTCCCCCGCGGTCCCCCGCGGTCCCCCCGCGAGTCCCGCGAGTCCCGCGAGTCCCGTGAGTGCGACTTTGCACACCTTGAAGTCCAGGATGTTTCGCAACACCGTATTTTGTAGGTGTTTCGGCGTGTTCTGGTTGTTCTGGGAGGTTCGGGTGTCGTGGGCGCGGCTGACATTCACCGAGCGGGCGGAGATCGCCCGGCTGCATGACGAGGGTCGCGGGGTCCGGGCGATCGCCCGGGTGCTTGAGCGCGCGCCGTCTACGATCTCGCGGGAGCTGAAGCGGAACACCTCGCCGTCGCCGCGCCGGTACCGCGCGTTCCAGGCGCACATCATGGCCCGCGAACGGGGGCGCCGGCCCAGGCCGCGCAAGCTGGCGGCCGGCACGCTGGTGCGCGCCCAGGTCGTGCAGATGCTGCGCGCGGACTATTCTCCGTGGGAGGTCGAGGGCCGGCTGAGGCTGGAGTATCCAGGCGACCGGGGGATGCAGGTGAGCCACGAGACGATCTACCAGGCGCTGTTCGTGCAGGGCAAGGGCAGCTTGCGCGCCGAGGTCGGCCAGGCGCTGCGCTGCGGCCGCCGCCGGCGCCGCACGCGCAGCCACGAGCCGAAGGCAGGCCCGATCGCCGGTGCCGTTCCGATCAGCGACCGGCCGGCCGAGGCCGGGGACCGGGCAGTGCCCGGGCACTGGGAAGGTGACCTGATCATCGGCAAGAACGGCCAGAGCGCGGTCGTCACCCTGGCCGAGCGGGCCTCTCGGTTCTGCCTGATCATCGCCCTGCCCGACGGGCGGACCGCGGACAAGGTCGCCGACGGGCTCGCCGACCGGATCCTGACCCTGCCCGCCGCGCTGCGCCGCACGCTGACCTGGGACCGCGGCGTCGAGATGGCCGCCCACGCCGCCTTCACCATCGCCACCGGCGTCCAGGTCTACTTCGCTGACCCGCACTCCCCCTGGCAGCGCGGCACCAGCGAGAACACCAACGGGCTGATCCGCTACTACCTGCCTAAGGGCACCGACCTGTCCGTGCACACCCAGGCCGGCCTGGACGCCATCGCCGGCAAGCTCAACACCCGCCCGCGCCGCGCCCTGGGCTACCGCACCCCTGCCGAAGCCCTCGACCAGCTGCTCGCCGCCTGACCGAAGACAGCGCCGCACTCCCGCCACAGGCCGTGCCCGGACTTGACAAGGGGCGGCGGCCCGTACGCTGGCCCGCGAACCGGGCAAGCCCTCTGGCCTGCCCGCAATAGCCCGGTCAGGGCCGCCGCGAGGGTTCCCTTGTCAAGTCCGGGCACCCCCCGGCAAACCCCGGAAAATGAGCGGCGGCGAAGCCGCCGCATGTCTTCCCTGGCCCGGCCGCCCGTTGCGCTAGCCGCTTGACACCAAGCACTCCCTGACCTTTTCGGAGTCCGTTATGGGCGATTTGTTCATGCAAGGAGTGTGCAAAGATGACGCCAGTTGCTGCTGTGGTTGATGGTGCCGCGCCGGGGGCCGGGCGCGCTCAGCCGTCCGCGACCATGATGCAGAAGGGGTGCCCGGACGGGTCGGCGTAGACGCGCAGGGGTTCTTCCTCGTCGCCGGAGCGGTCGAGAAGCAGGCGGGCACCGAGCGCCAGGGCGCGCTCGTGCTGGAGGTCGAGCGATGTCATGTCCCGGACCGTCATGTCCAGGTGGAGCTGCTGCGGGACGGCGTCCCCCGGCCAGGTCGGCGCGCGCAGCGACGTCACTTGCTGGAACGCGATCGCCTTGCCGCCCGCGGGATCCCGCAGGACCAGCCAGTCGCGGCCCCGCTCGTCGTCGCCGCCCGGGCCTGGCGGCTCGTCGCCTGGGCGGTAGGCGTACCCGAGGAGCTGCCGGTAGAACTCGGCCAGCCCGCGGGCGTCGGTGGTGTCGAGCACGACCTGGCGCAGCTGCGGGAATCCGGACGCGCTCACACCAGCGCCTGGTAGACGAGCTGCCGCAGCTGCGGGCGGATCGGGTGCGCGCTTGAGGGCATCAGCTGCGTGTAGAAGGAGGCCGTAAGCTCTTCGGCCTGGTCGATCCAGAACGCGGTGCTCGCCATGCCGCCCCACGAGAGCTCGCCTGCCGAGCGGACGACCTTCCCTGGCACCGGGTCGATCACCACCGCGAAACCCAGGCCGAAGCCGACGCCGCGGAACGGCGCCTGCGGGTCCAACGCCCTGCCGAACGTCTCCAGGTCAGCGCCGCCGGGCAGGTGGTTCTCGCCCATGTAGCGCACCGTGCGGGGGCTGAGCAGCCGCACGCCGTTCAGCTCTCCTGCCGGGCTTTCCCGGCGGTCCAGCAGCAGCTGGGTGAACGTGTGGTAGTCCGCGGCCGTGGAGACCAGGCCGCCGCCGCCGCTGAGCAGCGCAGGCGGCTTGCGCGCCTCCTCGCCGAGGGCGTCCATCCGGGCCGGCTTGCGGTCCGGCGCCGCCCCGTACAGGGCCGCGAGCCGGGGCAGGTCCTCCGGCGGCGCGTAGAAGCCGGTGTCGGTCATGCCGAGCGGGTCCAGGATCCGCGACCGGAAGAACTCGTCGAGCGGCTGGCCGGAGGCGACCTCGACCACGCGGCCGAGCACGTCGGTGGCGACCGAGTAGTTCCATTCGGCACCCGGCTGGAACAGCAGCGGGATGCCGGCCCAGATGTCGCACGCCTGCGCGAGGGTGATCCCTGGCTTGGTGTGGACGTCGAACCCCGCCTTTCGGTACACGGCGTCCATGGGGTGCACCCCGTGGAACCCGTAGGTGAGGCCGGCGGTGTGCGTGAGCAGATGCCAGATCCGCACCGGCTCGACGGCCGGGACGGTGACCGGCCGCACGTCCGAGCCGCCGGTGTAGACCCGGACTTCGGCGAACGAGGGGATGAACCTGCTGACCGGGTCGGTGAGCTCGAGCGCGCCCTCCTCGTACAGGATCATCGCCGCCACCGAGGTAATCGGCTTGCTCATCGAGTAGATCCGCCACAGCGTGTCCGGTTCGACCGGCAGGCCCGCCTCGGCGTCGCGGGACCCGTGGCAGGACACGTGCGCGAGGCGGCCGTGCCTGCTCACCGTGATCAGCCAGCCGGGCAGCCGGCCGTCGTCCACGTAGCGCGCGAAGTGCGCGTCGATCCGCCGCAGTCGCTGCGCGTCCAGGCCCACCTCGGCCGGGTCGACCTCAACCTTTAGTTCGCTCACCGCAC
>NZ_JASIAL010000398.1:0-15749 GCF_030042015.1 Trebonia sp.
CCCAGGTCGAACGCGATCCCGTAGGCCAGCGCGGTCGTGTCCCCGGGCTGCACGTCGATCAGCACGTCGTCCACGACCACCGCGGTGACCTTGCAGTCCGCGGCGCGCAGCACCCGCCGGGCCGCCAGGACCGCGTGCAGGTCGGCGCGCAGTTCCAGGTCATCGAGCGCGTCCAGGATCCGTTCCAGGTCGCTGCGCTGGTCGGCCAGGGTCGGCTCGGGCAGTTCCAGGTACCGCTTTTGCACCGCGGGCCGCAAGATGACGCGGCGGCCCACCCCGACGGTGGCCGCCTTCGGCCTGGTGACCAGCGGCGGCACCTCGACAGCGGCATCCGACGACGCCAGAGCCCGGCAGGCCAGCCGCCACCCAAGACGCAGCTCGTCCGGGGAGAACGCGCGGATGTCCACCGCTGACGGCGCGGGCGCGCCTTCGGCAATCCGCACGCGGCACTTCTTGCAGGTGCCGTGCCCGCCGCAGGTGGAGTCGATGGCGATGCCGTTCCAGCTCGCCGCGTCGAACACGGTCACCCCGGCGGGCACCCGGACCCGCCGCCCGCCCGGCTCGAAGAGCAGGTCCACCCGGGGCGGCCCCGCGCCGCCAGCCAGCGCAGCGTCCGGCGCCTGGGCTGTCGTCACGGCATGGCCTGAGTGGCGGCGGTGGGCACGGTCGCCTGGGAAGCGCGATGGGCGGCGATCCAGGCCGCGCCCCACGGGTCGCGGTCGAGCAGCAGGTCGGCCGCCTGCACCGAGCGGACGATCCGCGGCGCCCGGGCGTCCATGATCGCGCTGGTCAGCCCGCAGCGGATGGCCATCGGCAAGAACGCCGCCCCGAGAGCCTCCCGTTCCGGCATGCCGAACGAGACGTTGGACGCCCCCAAAGTCGTGTTCACCCCGAACTCGGCGCGCAGCAGTTCCAGCGTGTCCAGCGTCCGGGCGACCAGCGAGGTGTCCGCGCCGATCGGCATGGCCAGCGGGTCGATCACGATGTCCTCGATCGGGATGCCGTACCGCCCGGTGGCGACAGAGATGATCTTGCGGGCGAGCTCCAGCCGGCGCACAGGGTCCGCCGGGATCTCCTCCTCGTCGTTGGGCAGCGCGATGACCGCCGCGCCGTGCCGCTTGACCAGCGGCAGGATGGCCGCCAGCCGGTCGTCCTCGGCGGTGACCGAGTTCACAAGCGCCTTGCCCTGGTAGGCGGCAAGCCCCGCCTCAAGGACCGAGACGATCGAGGAGTCCAGGCACAGCGGCAGGTCGGTCAGGCCCTGAATCAACGTGACCGCGGCGACCATCAGCTCGGCCTCGTCGGCCAGCGGCGCGCCCATGTTGACGTCGAGCACCATCGCGCCGCCGGCCACCTGCGCGGCGACGTCGATCGAGATCCGGGACAGGTCCCCGCGGCGCAGCTGCTCCTGGAAGATCTTCCGCCCGGTCGGGTTGATCCGCTCCCCGATGATGCAGAACGGCCGTTCAGGACCGATGACGACCTCCCGCGACGCGGACCGCAGCACCGTCTCCATGGAGAAAGACCCCCGTCCTACGCGAGCGCCGCGGCGCGGCGCATGGCGAGCAGTTCCTTGGCCCGGACGACGGCGGCCGAGGCGTCGGCCGCGTAGCCGTCCGCGCCGACCACGTCGGCGTACTCCTGCGTCACCGGGGCACCGCCCACCATCACGATCACCTGGTCGCGCAGCCCGGCCTTGGTCAGCGCGTTGATGTTCGCCTTGAACATCGGCATCGTCGTGGTCAGGAACGCCGAGAAGCCGACGATGTCCGGCCGGTGCTCCTGGACGGCCGCGACGAACTTCTCAGGCGCCACCTGGACGCCGAGGTCGATGACCTGGAACCCGGCCCCCTCGAACATGATGTTCACCAGGTTCTTGCCGATGTCGTGCACGTCGCCCTTGACCGTGCCCATCACGACCGTGCCGATCGCCGCGGCGCCGGTCTCGGCGAGCAGCGGACGCAGGATCTCCAGCGCCCCCGCCATCGCCTTGCCGGCGATGAGCATCTCAGGGACGAAGAAGTCGCCGCGCTCGAACCGGGCCCCGACCTCCTCAAGAGACGGGATCAGCGCCTCGTACAGCAGGGTCTCCGGGCCAATGCCATCCGCAAGACCGGCCGACGTCAAGCGGAGCACCTCCGGCCCGTTGCCGACCAGTGTGAAGTCGTATAGCTGCTGGAGGAGCTCGTCCTTGGTCACGGGCGCACCTTCCTATCGGGCCGGGCCTATCGGGCCGGGCCTATCGGGCTGGTCGGGCCTAGCCGGGGGGAGGCGGCCCGGTACCCGAGGGCCGCGGACAGGCCGCCGGCCGCCGCCACGCACGCCTCCGCCACCGAGGAGACCTTGGCCGCGGACAGGCGGCTGGACGGCGCGGACACCGACATCGCGGCCACGACCACGCCGCCGTCCCGCCGCACCGGCGCGGCGACCGCGACCAGGCCAGGCTCAAGTTCCTCGTCGGTGACCGCGTAGCCGCGGTCCCGCACGAAGCGCAGATCATCCAAAAGCGCGCCGCGGCTGGTGATCGTCCGGGACGTGCGGGCCGCCAGCCGGCCCGGCGGCAAGGAAGCGGCGCCGTAGGCGAGCAGCACCTTGCCGAGCGCCGCGCAGTGCAGGGGGACCGGCCGGCCCACCCAGTTGGTCCCGCCGATCAGGTACTTGGCGTCCACCTGGGCGATCTGCTCCACCACGCCGTCGCGGGCCACGCCCAGGTTGACGGTCTCACCGGTCACCGAGCCGAGCCGGTCGAGGAACGGGCGGGCCACCTCGACCAGGCCCGCCTCCGCGCCGCCGCGCCAGGCGTACCGCACGAACATCTCGCCGGGGGAGAACCTGCCGTCGTCGTCCCGCCGGACCAGGCCGTTGCGCTCCAGCGCGAGCAGCAGCCGGGAGGTGGTGCTCTTGGCCAGCCCGGTCGCCGCGGCCAGCTCGGTGAACGTCACCGAGTCGGGGGCGGCCACCACTTCCGAGACCAGCCGGGCGGCCCGGTCGACGGCCTGCGTCCCGGTCGGGGCGCTAGGGCTGGCGGTGGTGGTCCTTGCGTGCATCTGGTGTCCTGCGGCCATAAGTTCCATGTTACGGAACTCCGTTCTACGATGTGATGTTACGGAAGGTCCGTGCCGGGGTCAACAGTTGTGCAGGGGCACGACCGGGCCCCGGCTGACGGCTAATGCAGCACCGGCGGGAACGAGGTGGCCATGTTCCGCAACACCATGCCGCGCTATGAGATCTTGTCGCCGGACGCGATCGCCGTCCTGGACAAGGGCTGGCGCCGCATCGTCACCGAGATCGGCGTGCAGTTCGCCAGGCAGGAAGCGGTCGAGCTGTTCCGCACGGCGGGCCAGCGGACCGACGGCGACGTGGTCTTCTTCGATCCGGAGTTCATCCTCGAGCAGGTGAAAAAGGCGCCAAGAGAGTTCGACGTGCAGGCCCGCAACCCGGCGAACAGCGTGCACATCGGCGGTGACCAGATGGTGTTCAGCGCGGTGTACGGGTGCCCGTTCATCAGGGAAGGCGAGGTCAGGAGGGACGCCACCCTGGACGACTTCCGCCGGCTGTGCATGCTGTCCCAGTCGTTCGGCCAGCTGGACTCCGCCGGCGGGGTGATCTGCGAGCCGAACGACGCCCCGCTCGACTCCAGGCACCTGGACATGATCTACGCGCTGGCGACGCTCACCGACAAGATCTACATGGGCAACGTGGTCTCCGGCCCGAACGCCGCCGACACGATCCGCATGACCGAGATCCTGTTCGGCAACGGGCAGGGCGCCGACCGCGGCCGCGCGTCCATCGAGCAGACCCCGGCCACGATCTCGCTGATCAACTGCAACTCGCCGCTGCGCTGGGACGACCGGATGCTGGACGCCCAGTTCGAGTACTGCGCCGCCAACCAGGCGGTGGTGCTGACCCCGTTCCTGCTCATGGGCGCGATGTCGCCGGTGTCGATCCCTGCCGCGATCGTGCAGCAGCTCGCCGAGGCGCTCACCGGGATCGCGCTGGCCCAGCTCATCAGGCCGGGCTGCCCGGTGATCTTCGGGTCGTTCCTGTCCAACATCGACATGCAGTCCGGCTCGCCCAGCTTCGGCACCCCGGAATCGGCCATCGGGCTGCTGATCACGGGCCAGCTCGCCAGGCACTTCGGGCTGCCGTTCCGCACCGGCGGCGGGCTCAACGCCAGCCAGACCGCGGACGCGCAGGCGGCCTACGAGGCGCTGATGACGCTGCTGCCCACGTTCCTGGCCGGCACGAACTTCGTCATGCACGCGGCCGGCTGGCTCGAGGGCGGCCTGGTCAGCTGCTACGAGAAGTTCATCATCGACGTGGAGTTGCTGCGCATGCTGCGGGTCGAGTTCACCCCGCTGGAGATCGACGAGGAGTCGCTGGCCTTCGGCGCGCACCAGGAGGTCGGCCACGGCGGGCACTTCCTCGGCGCGGCGCACACCATGGAGCGGTTCAGGGACTGCTTCTACCGCCCGCTGCTGTCCTCCACCGCCAACTACGAACGGTGGGTCAGGCTGGGCGCCAAGGACGCCACCGCACGGGCAACCGAAATCTGCGCCAAGACGCTGGCGCAGTACCAGCCGCCCCCGCTCGACGACGCGATCCGCGCCGAGCTCGACGACTTCGTCGCCCGCCGCCGCACCGAGCTCGGCGACTGACCCCCTGTTGCCGGAGAAAGATCAAGACGATTATCCAGAACGAGCCGTGGCGCCTGCCCAGCGTCACTGGGAAACCTGAAGACGCCCTTCGTCGTCGGGGACGGTTACGATCGGCATCGTGAAGCGCGCGATCGATGTCGGGCTGTTCGGTGAGCTGGCCGACCCGCGAGCGGTCGCCCGCCTGGCCGCCCGGGCCGAGGAGCGGGGCTGGGACGGCTTCTTCGTCTGGGATCACATCGCCTACCGTGCGCCGGTGCGGGCCGTGGCCGATCCGTGGGTGGCCCTGGCCGCGGTGGCCTGCGCCACGTCCCGGGTGCGGATCGGCGCGCTTGTCACCCCGCTTTCCCGGCGCCGGGTGCACAAGGTGGCCAGGGAGACGGCCACGCTGGACCTGCTCAGCTCCGGCCGGCTCATTTTCGGGGCCGGGCTCGGCAGCACGCGGAACAACGAGCTTGAGCCGTTCGGGGAGGTGACCGACCCGCGCGAGCGTGCCCGCCTGCTCGATCAGGGCCTGGACGCCCTGGCCAGGTACTGGGCCGGGGAGTTCGAGCCGGTGCCGGTGCAGCGGCCCAGGCCCCCGGTGTGGATAGCCGGCGAGTGGCCGCACCGGCGGCCGGTGCGCCGGGCGCTGCGCTGGGACGGCCTTTTCCCCATCGGCCTGCCCGGCCCGGGAGCGCTGACGGAACTGGCCGCCGAGATCCGCCAGGCCCGCCCGGATGCCAGCGGCCCGTTCGACCTGATAACGGAGCTTCCCCCGGACACCGACCTCGGGCCGTGGGAGCGGGCGGGCCTGACCTGGGCGGTCACGTTCTTCGGCCTGCAGCCTACCGAGGCCGGAGTCCGGGCCGTGATCGACGCTGGCCCAGGCTGACCGGCACGGTCCCAGCGGACGCACCGACTCCCGATGTGCTCGCCACGTTCCGGACCAAGAGCGTGCCCGCCCGAATCCGTTGGACAAGCTGCTGTGCCTGGGCAAGACTGGCAGCCGTGGATGAGGCTGATGAAAAGCAGACGTTGCACCGCTACCTGCGGAACGTGCGCGGGGTGCTGCTCTGGAAGCTCGACGGGCTTGGCGACTACGACATCCGGCGGCCGGTGACGCCGACCGGCACCAACCTCCTCGGGCTGGTCAAGCACTGCGCGGCGGTGGATTGCGTGTACTTCGGCCAGGTGCTTGACCGGCCGTTCCCCGGCCAGGACGACCTGGACTGGCACGAGGACGACGACGCTGAGCTTGGCGGCGACATGTACGCCACCGAGGCCGAGTCACGCGAGCAGGTATCGGACTTCTACCGCCGGGTGTGGGCGCACTCGGACGCCACGATCCAGGAGCTGCCACTGGATGCGCGCGGCACCGTGCCGTGGTGGCCGGAACACCGCAGGCACCCGACGCTGCACACCCTGCTCGTCCACACGATCCAGGAGACCGCGCGGCACGCCGGACATGCGGACATCATCAGGGAGACGATCGACGGTGCTGTCGGCCTGCGCGAGGGCGTCAGCAACATGCCGCCACACGCCGATGCCGCCGCCTGGAAACGGCACTACGACAAGCTGGAAAACATCGCCAGGTCCGCATCCGCATAAGGCCCGCGATACGGCGGCCCCTGCGAGTCGCCACAAGTGGCACCCCCGCCAGCTGCCCCCGGCCCAGGCCGCCGATGTCTTCGTGATCATGGAACGACGCTGAGAAAGGTGATGCGGCTGCGAGTGCCGGTGCTCCGGCTCAGCCGCGCTCGCGGGCGGGCACGACCAGACCCGACTCGTAGGCGAGCACCACCGCCTGGGTTCGGTCGCGCAGGCCGAGCTTGGCGAGCACCCGGCTGACGTGGGTCTTGACCGTCTCCTCGGTCACCACGAGCTGGCCGGCGATCTCCGTGTTCGATAGGCCCGCCGCGACCAGCCGGAGCACCTCGGTCTCGCGCGGCGTGAGCGCGGACAGCGCCGCGGGCGGCGCTGGCGCGCCGGCCTCCGGGCGGATCCTGGCGAATTCGGCGATCAGCCGGCGGGTGACCGCCGGGGCGAGCAGCGCGTCGCCGGCCGCCACCACGCGGACCGCCTCGAACAGCCGCTCGGCGGTGACGTCCTTGAGCAGGAACCCGCTGGCGCCCGCCCGCAGCGCGTCGAAGACGTACTCGTCGAGGTCGAACGTGGTCAGGATCAGCACGCGCGGCGACGTCTCGCCGTCGGCGCAGAGCTGGCGGGTCGCCTCGATCCCGTCGGTGCCCGGCATCCGGACGTCCATCAGCACGACGTCGGGCCGGACCTCCCGGCAGGCTCGCACCGCCGCCGCGCCGTCGGCCGCGGTGCCGAGCACGGTGAAGTCCGGCTGGGTGTCCAGCAGCGCGGCGAACCCGGCCCGCACGACCTCGTGGTCGTCGGCGACCACGATGCCGATCATGAGACCTCCGGTTTCGCCGGCAGAACCGCCTCGACGAAGAACCCGCCGCCTGGCGCCGCGCCGGTGCGCAGCGTCCCGCCGACGGTGGCGACCCGCTCGCGCATGCCGAGCAGCCCATGGCCGCCTTCGGCGGCTGACTGCGGAAGGTCCCCGGCGTCTGCGGGCCCCGGGCCGTTGTCGCGAATTCTCAGGCGCAGCGTGTCGTCGGCGTAGCGCACCTCCACGTCCACGGCGGCGCCGGGCGCGTGCCGCCGGGCGTTGCTGAGCGCCTCCTGCACGATCCGGTAGGCGGCCAGCTCGACGCCGGGGTCGAACTCCGTGACCGGGCCAGACACGATCAGCCGCGTGCTGGCCGCCGACGCCGTCCGCGCCCCGTCGATCAGCTCGGTGAGCTGCGGCAGGCCAGGCTGCGGATGACGGTCGGCGACCGTCGCGTCGGCGTCCTCGCGCAGCACGCCGAGCAGCCGCCGCATCTCGGTCAGCCCGGCCCGCGCGGTGTCGCCGATCTGCATGAACCGCTGCGCGCCCGCGGCAGGCAGTCCCGGTGTGGTCAGCCGCGCCGTCTCGGCCTGCACCGCGATCATCGAGATGTGGTGCGCCACCACGTCGTGCAGCTGGCGGGCGATGCGGGCGCGCTCGCCGCGCGCGGTGTGCTCGGTCAGCGTCTCGGCGAGCACCTCGGCCGCGGCGTGCTGCACGCGGGCCGCACGCCGTGCCCGCACCGCGATCCCGGTCCCCGCCGCCGCCGGAACGAGCGCCGCGAGCAGCACGGCGGCCGCGCTCCCGTGGCTGGCGAGCGCCAGCACGAGGAACGGCGCGGCGAGCGTCATGGCCAGGTACTGCGCGCGCTCGACGTCACCCGACCGGGTCAGCGCGTCCGTCCCCCCGGCCAGCCGGTAGACCGCGATGACCTCAGCGATCACCCCCGCGGCAGTCAGCTCGCCGAACCCGGCCAGCGCGAGCACGCTGGCCGCGGTGATCGCGGCGGCCGCCGCGACCGGCCGCAGGAAGATCAGCGGGACCGTGCACAGCAGCGCGAGCAGGCACAGCAGCATGGCGTACAGGACAGCCTGGGCGGGCTGGCCCTGGCCGAGCGTGATGGCCTGCCCGATCGCCTGCCCGACGGCGGCCAGCGCGAGCACCCCGCCGGCCAGCGCTGGCGCGTAGCGGGCGGACATGATCGGCGTGAGCCGCCGCGGACCCATGCATTCATTGTCCCCGCTGGACAGCCCGGCCGCGTCACCCGAACCTGGCATCAGCACGTAGCTCCTGAGGGGGACCACGGGCCCGTTCGGTGCCACCGGGACAGTACTGGTGAAGACCGCTCCCCGGAGTGATGACCGCAACCCGGCGCGGACCCTAGCGTTGCGGACTATGGAAGCAACGATCGAAGTCGACGGGCTGCGCAAGCGGTTCGGGTCCGCGCAGGCGCTGGACGGGACGACGTTCACCGTGGCGCCCGGCCAGGTCACCGGCTTCGTCGGGCCCAACGGCGCCGGCAAGTCCACCACCATGCGCATCATCCTCGGCCTGGACGCGGCCGACGAGGGCACCGCGCTCATCGGCGGCCGGCCGTACCGCACGCTGCGGCGCCCGCTCGGCCAGGTCGGCGCGCTGCTCGACGCCGGGGCGCTGCAGCCGAGCCGCCGCGCCCGCAACCACCTGCTGTGGCTGGCGCATTCCCAGGGCCTGGGCGCGAGCCGGGTCGATCGGGTGATCGCGGATGCGGGGCTGACCTCCGTCGCCAGGCGCAAGGCGGGCGGATATTCCCTCGGCATGCGGCAGCGGCTCGGCATCGCCGCCGCGCTGCTCGGCGACCCGCCGATCCTGATGATGGACGAGCCGTTCAACGGCATGGACCCAGAGGGCATCGTCTGGATGCGCGGGTTCCTGCGCCAGCTAGCGGCGCAAGGCCGCGCCGTGCTCGTCTCCAGCCACCTGATGAGCGAACTGGAGGACGCCGCCGACCACCTGGTCGTGATCGGCCGCGGCCGGGTCATCGCGGACACCAGCGTGGCGGCCCTCATTCAGGCCGCCTCAGGGGACCGGGTGGAGCTGCGCACCACCGCACGGACGCAGGCGACGACCGTCCTGGCCCACGCGGGGGCGACGGTCGCCGTCACCGGGACAGACCTGCTCACGGTCTCCGGCCTGCCCGCCGAGAAGATCGTCGCGGCGCTCACCGAGGCCGGCGTCCCGTTCGCCGAGGTGCACGCCCACCGTGCGACCCTGGAGGCGGCGTACATGGAGCTGACCAGGGATTCGGCCGAATTTCGGCCGGGGGGT
Organism: Trebonia sp.; assembly: GCF_030042015.1. Taxonomy (GTDB): domain Bacteria; phylum Actinomycetota; class Actinomycetes; order Streptosporangiales; family Streptosporangiaceae; genus Trebonia. Next base: position 9,346 of record NZ_JASIAL010000398.1, read on the forward strand.
GCTGGGGGGTCGGCGTCATGACCACGGTCACGCCCTACCGTTCGGAGCTGACACCTGGCCGGGACGGGTTCGCGCAGCTGGTGCACGCGGAGTGGACCAAGTTCCGCACCGTCCGCGGCTGGCTCATCGCCGTGATCATCGCGATCGGCGTGACGGGCGGGATCGGGGTGCTCTACGGTTCGGTCACCACGGTCTCCTGCGCGGTCAACAACGGCAAGTGGCTGTACGGCGAGGCCTGCATGGCCCCCCTGCCTCCGGCCGGGCCGGGCGGCGAGCTCGTGATCGACAGGTATATGTTCGTGCACCAGCCGCTGGCAGGCGACGGCAGCATCACCGTCCGCCTCACCTCGATGACCGGCCTTCTCCCCGGGCCCAACCAGATGGGGCCAGGCCCGAGTTCGGCTCCGGGCTCTGGCGCAGGTTCTGGCCTGGGCCTGACGCAGCCCGGCCTCGAGCCGTGGGCCAAGGCCGGCATCCTCATCACGCCCAGCCTCAGCCAGGGGTCCGCGTACGCGGCGATGATGGTCGCCGCCGGGCACGGGGTGCGCATGCAGTGGAACTACACAGGGGACACCCCTGGCCAGCCCGGCGCCGTCGGCCCGGCGAACCCGCGCTGGCTGCGACTGACCCGGGCCGGCGACGTGGTCACGGGCTACGACTCGGCGGACGGCACCCACTGGACCGAGGTCGGGAGCGTCACGCTGCCGGGGCTGCCGGCCACGGTGCAAGCCGGGCTGTTCGCCACCTCCCCTGACGAGACCAAGGCCTCGGCGGCGTTCGCCGGAGGGAGCATGGTAGACGTCGGCCCCACCGAGGTCACCGCGGTCTTCGATCACGTCACGCTGTCCAGGTCCTCGCTCCCGTGGCGCGGCGACTACGTCGGGGCGGTCCAGGCCGGAATCGGGGAGTATCACCGGGCCGGCGGGCAGTTCACGGTGACCGGGGCCGGCGACATCGCGCCCCGGCCGTACGAGCGCACCTCGCAGCTTGGTCCCGCCGTCACCCTCACCGACTACCTGCTCGGTACGTTCATGGCGCTGATCGCGGTCGCCGTGGTCGCCACGATGTTCATCACCGGCGAGTACCGGCGCGGCCTGATCCGCACCACGCTGGCCGCGAGCCCGCGGCGCGGCCGGGTGCTGGCGGCTAAGGCGATCGTCATCGGCGCGGTCGCGTTCGTGGCGGGGGTGATAGGCGCCACCGCCGCGGTAGTCATCGGCGGGGCGATCGTCCGCCACCGCGACTACTACCAGTGGCCGGCGTCGACGCCGACCGAGGTGCGTGTGATCATCGGCACTGGTTTGCTGCTCGCCGTGGCCGCCATCCTCACGCTCGCCGTCGGCACGGTGCTGCGTCGCGGCGTGGGGGCGGTCGCCATCGTCATCGTGGCGATCGTCCTCCCGTACGTCGCGTCGGTGACCCGGATCGCGCCGGCCACCGTGGGGGAGTGGCTGCTGCGGATCACGCCGGCGGCGGGCTTCGCCATCCAGCAGCCCTATCCGGCGTACTCGCAGGTCACTGCCACCTACTCGCCAGTGGACGGGTACTTCCCGCTGGCGGAGTGGAGCGGCTTCGCGGTGCTGTGCGCATGGGCCGTCCTCGCGCTGGCCGCGGCGGCCTACCTGCTGCGCCGGAGGGACGCGTGACGGCGGCCCCGGCCGCCGCCGCGGTCCTCGACAAGCCCGGCCATGCCGTGCGCGCGGCGGGCGCGGACCTGCGGGACGCGGTGCACGCGGAATGGACCAAGCTGCGGACGCTGGCCAGCACGTGCTGGCTGCTGCTCGGCGGGGCCGCGGTCACGATCGCGGTGGGCGCGGCCGCGGCGGCGGCCTTCAGGTGCCAGCCCGGCGCGTGCACGCTGGCCCAGACCGGCGCCGACCCGGCCAGGATCAGCCTCACCGGGATCGACGTCGGCCAGGCGGTGGTGGCCGTGCTTGCGGTGCTGGCGGTCGGCGGCGAGTACAGCACGGGGATGATCCGCGTCACCCTGACCGCGATGCCGCGCCGGCTGACGGTGCTCGGCGCCAAGGCGGCCGTGCTGGCCGGCTGCGTGCTCGCGGCCGGGGTAGTCGCCGTCCTGGGTTCGGTGCTCGCCGGGCGGCTGATCCTGCCCGGCCACGGCATGACGGTCGCGAACGGCTACCAGCTGCTCTCGCTGGCCAACGGCTCGGACCTGCGCGCCGCCGTCGGCGCGGTCGCGTACCTCGCGCTGGTCGCGCTGTTCGCGCTCGGCCTGGCCACCGCGATTCGCGAGTCAGCCATCGCCATCGGGGCCGTCCTCGCCCTGCTGTACCTGTTCCCGCTCGCCTCGGCGCTGATCGGAGACCAGGTCTGGTCCCGCCGCCTGGACCAGATTGGCCCGCTGAGCGCCGGCCTCGACGCCTGGACCACGGTGAACGTGAAGTCGCTGCCGCTCACCCCCTGGCAGGGCCTCGGCGTCGTGGCCCTCTGGGCGGCCGGCGCCCTCCTGCTCGGCGCGATGGTCCTGCGCTTGCGCGACGCCTAGCGCCACACCGCTTGTTCAGCGGCCAGCACTATGATCATGGCAATCCGTGGTCTCCGAGATATCGTTCACCCATTCCGCGTCGTTCTCCGCTGCCGCGACGCCTGGCCCTCGCCTGCGCCCGGAGTCCCCGCTCCCGTCGGAAAAGCACCTGAAATCGGCCGGTTTACCCCCGTCGGCCGACGATGACGCTACAGCCTGGCGGGACCCGGCGGCAATAGCCGACCGCGCCGAGGTCGTTCGGCGCCTCGCGGCGTCAGCCGCGCAGCCGCGACGCGAACGCCGCCGCCGCCGCTCCCGGGTCCGCGGCCTCGGTGATCGCGCGGACCACGACGACCCGGGTCGCCCCCGCGTCGAGCACCTGATCGAGCCGCGACAGGCTGATCCCGCCGATCGCGAACCACGGCCGTGAAACGCCCGCAGACGCCACGTAGGACAATAGGTCAAGCCCGGCGGCAGGCCGCCCCGGCTTGGTCGGCGTCGTCCACACCGGCCCAGCGCAAAAGTAATCGACGCCGGATTCAACAGCGGCGGCGGCGGACTGGGCAGGGCTGTGGCTGCTGCGCCCGATCAGCGGCCCCGGTCCCAGGATCTGCCGCGCCACCGGCACCGGCAGGTCGTCCTGCCCCAGGTGCAGCACGTCCGCCCCGGCGGCCAAGGCGACGTCCGCCCGGTCGTTCACCGCCAGCAGCGAGCCGTGCCGTCGGCACGCGTCGACGAACACCGAGAGCAGGGCAAGCTCCTCGCCCGCCTCAAGGCCCTTCTCCCGCAGCTGGATGATGTCCACCCCGCCAGCCAGCACCGCGTCAAGGAACGGGACCAGGTCACCAGACGCACGCCGCCCGTCGGTGCACAGGTACAGCCGGGAGGCCGCCAGCCGCTCCCGCAGATCCGTCATGGAGCCAATGGAACCACGAGCTACACTGACGTGAACAACCACGGGAGCCTGTAAGGGCTGAGAGGGAGGCACTCGCCTCCGACCGTCGAACCTGATCCGGGTAATGCCGGCGAAGGGAGAGAATGTGGACGCTGATGTCGTCATCGTGGGCGGTGGCGTGATCGGCACGGCGATCGCCTGGCGCGCCGCCCGCGAGGGCCTGACCGTGACGCTGATCGACCCAGGTGACGACCGCGACAAGGCGAGCCTGGTCGCCGCGGGGATGCTGGGCCCGGTGTCGGAAAGCGTGTTCGGGGAGCGCGACCTGCTCAACCTCAACCTGCTGGCCATCAGCCGGTTTCCCGGCTTCAGCGAGGAGCTGGAACAAGCCACCGGCTGGCAGACCGGGCTGCGCACCGAGGGCACCCTCGCGGTCGCCTACGACAGCGGCGACCTGGCCGCGCTCAAGCGGCTGACCGCCTTCCGCCACTCGATCGGCCTGCAGGCGCAAGAGCTCGACGGCAGGCAGTGCCGTCAACTCGAGCCGTTCCTCGCGCCCGGCACCCGCGGTGGCGTGCTCGCGACCGGCGACCTGTCCGTCGACAACCGCCGCTACCTGGCCGCCCTCAAGGAGGCCGCGCGCGCCGCCGGCGTCCGCACCATCCAGGGCACCGCGACGACGGTGGCGGAGCGCGGCGTGACCGTAGCGGGCACGGGCGCCAGGCTGGAGGCCGCGCAGGTCGTCGTCGCCGCCGGCTGGGCGATCAGCAAGATCGCCGGCGTCCCCGACCCGGTCCGCAAGGCGGTCCGCCCGGTGAAGGGCCAGATCCTGCGGCTGCGCCATCCGCGCGCCGTGCCGCCCGTGGCCACGCACACGATCCGCGCCATCGTCCAGGGCCGCGACGTCTACATCGTGCCCCGCGCCGACGGCGAGGTGGTCGTCGGCGCCACGCAGGAGGAGCGCGACGACAGGGACGCGACCGTCGGCGCCGTGCATGACCTGCTCCGCGACGCCACGACCGCCCTCCCGGCGCTCAGCGAGCTCATCCTGGCCGAAATCTCCGTGGGCCTGCGCCCCGGCACCCAGGACAACGGCCCGATCGTCGGCCGCACGGACACGGCTGGCCTCATCGTCGCCACCGGCCACTTCCGCAACGGGATCCTGCTCTCCGCGGCCACGGCCGACGCGGTGACCGCCCTCCTCACGCACAGGCAACCGCGCGACGAATGGCTCCCGTTCACGCCGGGGAGGTTCGGGTGACCGTCACGCTGAACGGCGAGCCCCGCGAGGTCCCGCCTGGCACGACCGTCGCGCAGCTGGTCAGCCAGCTCACCGACCAGCCGACGGGCGTCGCCGCCGCGCTCAACGGCGAGGTGCTGCCCCGCCGCACCTGGGCCGGCACGCCGCTCGCGGACCGCGACCAGGTTGAGGTCGTGACCGCCGTGCAGGGAGGCTAAAGAGATGATTATCCCGAACGAAGCGCTGGTCCCCCCGAACGGTCACGCCGCCTCCCACATGGACCAGACGTGGACGCTCGGCGGCCGGACGCTCACCTCCCGGCTGATCGTCGGCACCGGGGGAGCGCAGAGCCTCGACGTGCTGCGCAAGGTGCTGACTGCCTCGGGGACGCAGCTGACCACGGTCGCCATGCGCCGGGTCACCGCCGCCGGGGAGGGCTCGCTGCTCGGCATGATCCGGCAGGCCGGCGTCGAGGTCCTGCCGAACACGGCAGGCTGCCACACCGCGACCGAGGCCCTCCTCGTCGCCCGGCTGGCCCGCGAGGCGCTCGGCACCGACCTGGTCAAGCTCGAGGTCGTCGCGGACGACATCACGCTGCTGCCTGACCCCGAGGAGCTGATCGACGCGGCGCGCACGCTCGTCGCCGACGGGTTCACCGTGCTGCCCTACACCAACGACGACCCGGTGCTCGCGCTGCGCCTTGAGCAGGCCGGCTGCGCGGCGGTGATGCCGCTCGGCGCGCCGATCGGGTCGGGGCTTGGCATCAGGAACCCGCACAACATCGCGATGATCGTCGAGCGGGCCGGCGTGCCCGTGATCCTCGACGCGGGGATCGGCACCGCGAGCGAGGCGGCGCTGGCGATGGAGCTCGGCTGCGACGGCGTGCTGATCGCGTCGGCGATCACCCGGGCGGCCGACCCGGAGCAGATGGCGGTGGCGATGCGGCTGGCCATCGAGGCCGGCCGGGCCGCTTACGGCGCCGGGCGCATCCCGCGCCGCTGGCACGCCGTCGCGTCAAGCCCGGCGGTGGGACTGCCGGTATGACCGGTATGACCGGAATGAGCGCCATCCCCCGGGTGCTGACGATCGCCTCGTCCGACTCAGGCGGCGGGGCCGGGATTCAGGCCGACCTGAAGGCGTTCGCGCGCTGCGGAGCGCACGGGATGTCGGCGATCGTCGCCCTCACCGCGCAGAACACCCTTGGCGTGACGGCGATCGCTGAGCAGTCGCCCGGGTTCGTTCGGGAGCAAATAAGGGCCGTACTTGACGACATCGGTGCCGATGCCGCCAAGACCGGCATGCTGTTTTCCACCCCGCTGATCGAGGCGGTCGCGGACGAGCTGGCCGGACGCGGGCTGCCGCTCGTGGTGGACCCGGTGATGGTGGCGAGTTCTGGCGCCCGGCTGCTGCTGGCTGACGCGGTGGGGGCGCTCGTGGAGCGGCTGTTCCCGCTGGCCACGGTCGTGACGCCCAACCTGCCCGAAGCCCAGGCGCTCACCCGCCTGGACACCCAGGACCGGCGGGTGCTGACCGAGCGGCTGGTGGCGATGGGCGCGGGCGCGGCGCTTGTCACCGGCGGGCACGGCACCGAGCCGGTGGACCACCTCTTCGACGGGCGCGAGCACCTGCGCATCCCCGTGCCGCGCTACGAGGTGGCGGCGACGCACGGCGCGGGCTGCACGCACTCGGCGGCCCTCGCGGCGGGGCTGGCCGCCGGGCTGTCGCTGCCCGCCGCCGCGCGGCAGGCGGCCGCGGTCGCCGCGGACGCGGTCGCGCACGGCCTT
>NZ_JASIAL010000061.1:0-24598 GCF_030042015.1 Trebonia sp.
CTGCATATCGGCCGGCCGGGCGCTGTCGCGGCTGCTCGGCTACTCACCCCCGGTTGCGCAGGAAGGACGTGTCCCGTGAGCCCAGATCCGATCAGCACTAGCGATCTGCTCCGCCGGCTGTACGACTACACCCTGGTCGGGAACGGGCCGGAGGTGCTCGACCTGACCCGGCAGGGACTGCAGGACGGCCTGGGCCCGGAGACGCTGCTGTACGAGGCGCTGATCCCGGCCCTGGAGGAGGTCGGCGCCCGGTTCGAGCGCGGCGACTTCTTCGTGCCGGAGATGCTGATCGCCGGCAAGGCGATGGCGGGCGCGCTGGAGATCCTGCGGCCGCTGCTGGCCGAGACCGGCGCGCAGACCATCGGCAAGATCGTCATAGGCACGGTCAAGGGCGACGTGCACGACATCGGCAAGAACCTGGTCAACATCATGTTCGAGGGGGCCGGGTTCCAGGTCATCGACCTCGGCGTCCAGGTGGCGCCGGAGAAGTTCGTCGCGGCCGTGCAGGAGCACCGGCCGGACATCGTCGGCTTCTCGGCGTTCCTGACCACGACGATGCCGATGTTCAAGGCGAACATCAACGCGCTGGCCAAGGCCGGGCTGCGCGACCAGGTGATCGTGATGGTGGGCGGTGCCCCGGTGACGCAGGAGTACGCCGACGTGGTCGGCGCGGACGGCTACGCGGCCGACGCCTCGGCCGCCGTCGTCCGGGCCAAGGAACTGCTCGCCATGCGCCGCGCCGCGGCGCTCGCGTAGGACGGGGTCATTGTCCATGGAGACGGTGCTGCGGTCGGCGTCGCGCGAGGTCGTCATCGGTCCTGAACGGCCGTTCTGCATCATCGGGGAGCGGATCAACCCGACCGGGCGTCGCATCTTTCAAGAGGAACTGCGCCGCGGGGACCTGTCCCGGATCTCGACCGACGTTGCTGCGCAGGTGGCCGGCGGCGCGATGGTGCTCGACGTCAACATGGGCGCGCCGCTGGCCGACGAGGCCGAGCTGATGGTCGCCGCGGTCACGCTGATTCAGGGCCTGACCGACCTGCCGCTGTGCCTGGACTCCTCGATCGTCTCGGTCCTTGAGGCGGGGCTGGCCGCCTACCAGGGCAAGGCGCTTGTGAACTCGGTCACCGCCGAAGACGACCGGCTGGCGGCCATCCTGCCGCTGGTCAAGCGGCACGGCGCGGCGGTCATCGCGCTGCCCAACGACGAGGAGGAGATCCCGGCGGACCCTGTGCGCCGTCTCGAGCTCGCCCGCAAGGTCATCTCCGTCGCCACCGGGCGGTACGGCATCCCGATCGAGGACATCGTGATCGACCCGCTGGCCATGCCGGTCGGCGCGGACACCTCGCTGGTCGCCCGGACGCTGGACACGCTGGAACTGCTGCGCGCCGAGTTCGGGGTGAACACGACTTTGGGGGCGTCCAACGTCTCGTTCGGCATGCCGGAACGGGAGGCGCTCGGGGCGGCGTTCTTGCCGATGGCCATCCGCTGCGGGCTGACCAGCGCGATCATGGACGCCCGGGCGCCGCGGATCGTCCGCTCGGTGCAGGCGGCCGACCTGCTGCTCGACCGCGACCCGTGGGGCGCGGCCTGGATCGCCGCCCATCGCGCTTCGCAGGCGACCGCGGCCACCGCGGCCACTCGGGCCATGCCGTGACGACAGCCCAGGCGCCGGACGCTCAGCTGGCTGGCGGCGCGGGGCCGCCCCGGGTGGACCTGCTCTTCGAGCCGGGCGGGCGGCGGGTCCGGGTGCCCGCCGGGGTCACCGTGTTCGACGCGGCGAGCTGGAACGGCATCGCCATCGACTCCACCTGCGGCGGGCACGGCACCTGCAAGAAGTGTCGCGTGCGGATTGCCGAGGGCGCTCCCGCGCCGTCAGCGGTGGACAGCCGCGCGTTCTCCCCGGACGAGCTGCGTCTTGGGTGGCGGCTGGCCTGCCGGGCCTTGGCGTCATCGGATGCCGCTGTCGAGGTGCCACCGCTGGTCACCCGGCCGAAGGCGGCCACCGTCGGGGTGGGCCGCCGCGTCATCTTGCGGCCCGCGGTGCAAAAGCGGTACCTGGAACTGCGCGAGCCGTCCCTGGCCGACCAGCGCAGCGACCTGGAACGGGTCCTGGACGCGCTCGATGACCTGGAACTGCGGGCCGACCTGCACGCGGTCCTGGCGGCACGGCGCGTGCTGCGCGCCGCGGACTGCAAGGTTACCGCGGTGGTCGTGGACGACGTCCTGATCGACGTGCAGCCCGGGGACACGACCGCGCTGGCCTACGGGATCGCGTTCGACCTGGGCACCACGACCGTGGTGGCCACCCTGCTTGACCTGTCCACGGGGACGCCCGTCGCCGTGGCCTCGGCGCTGAACGCCCAGCAGCCGTTCGGCGCGGACGTGATCACCCGGATCAGCGCGGCGATGCTGGACCCGTCGGCGCTCGGCCGGCTTCGCGCACTCGCCGAGCAGACGCTGGCCGGGCTGACCGCCGAGGTGTGCGCTTCTGCCGAAGTCGATCCGGCCCACGTGTACGAGATCGCGCTGGCCGGCAACGCCACCATGACGCACATCGCGCTCGGCATCGACCCTGAGCCGCTCGGGGTGGCGCCGTTCATCCTGGCCGCCCGGCTGCTGCCCGAGGTGCTCGCCGCCGACCTGGGGCTGGCCGTGCACCCGCGGGCCCGGGCGGTCGTGTTCCCCGCGTTCGGCGCGTACGTGGGCGGTGACATCACCGCGGGCCTGCTCGCCTCGGGCATGGACCGGGACGCGCGGACCCGGCTGTTCATCGACATCGGCACCAACTGCGAGATCGTGCTCGGCAACCGGGACTGGCTGCTTGCCACCGCGGCGCCGGCCGGCCCCGCCTTCGAGGGCGCGGCGATCCGCTGCGGGATGCGCGCCGCGTCCGGCGCGATCGAGGGTGTCACGATGGCGCCGGACGGGCTTTCGCTGTCGGTCATCGGGGAGGCTCCGCCCGCGGGCCTTTGCGGGTCCGGGCTCGTGGACGCGGTGACCGGGCTGCTCCGGCTCGGGCTGCTCGACTCCTCTGGCCGGTTCGTGGCGGAGTCCGCGGCCGCCGCTCTGGCCCCCGGCCTGGCTAGCCGGCTGACGACGCTGGGCGCGGAGCGCGTGTTCGTGCTGCACTGGCTCGGCGAGGAGGGCGACGTGTCCCGGTCGGTGTACCTGACCCAGCGGGACGTGCGGGAGCTGCAGTTCGCCAAGGCCGCCATCGCGACCGGCTGGCGCATCCTGTTGGAGGAGGCGGGCCTGGCGGTCGGCGACATCCAGCAGGTGCTGCTGGCCGGTTCGTTCGGCAGCTACCTGTCCCCGGGCAACGCGATCCGGCTCGGGCTGGTGCCGGACGTGCCGGTGCTGCGGGTTGTCAGCGCCGGGAACGTGGCGGGCGAAGGGGCGAAGATGGCGCTGCTGTCCGTCAGGGAGCGGGCCGCGGGCCTCGCGCTGCTTGAGGAGGTGAGGTATGTCGAGCTCTCCGACCGCGCCGGCTTCAACGACCGCTTCATCGACCAGCTCGCCTTCCCTTCCTTCCCTGACTGAGGTTCCCGGGCCGCTGGCGGCGGTGATCGCCTGCGGGGCGCTCGCGGGGCACGTGCGGGAGGTCGTCCGGCGCCGTGGCTGGCCGGTTGCGCTGCACGCGCTGCCCGCACTGCTGCACAACCGCCCGTCCGGGATCGCTAAGGAGGTGGAGCGGCTGGCCCTGGCGGCACAGGCCCGCGGGCTGCCGGTGGCGGTCGGCTACGCCGACTGCGGGACCTACGGCGCGCTCGACCAGGTGTGCGCCCGGCTCGGGCTCCGCCGGCTGCCCGGGCTGCACTGCTATGACCTGCTCGCCGGGCCGTCCGCCGTGGCCGCGCTGTTCGCGGCCGAGCCGGGGACGTACCTGCTGACCGACTTCCTGGTGCGCGGCTTCCGCCGGACGGTGCTGGCCGAACTCGGCCTGGACCGGTATCCGCAGCTGTGGCCGGACTACTTCGGCCACTACCGCCGGCTGGTATGGCTGGCCCAGTCCCGCGACCCGGCGCTTGAGGCCGAGGCCCGGGAGGTCGCGGCGCTGTTCGGCCTGCCGCTGACCGTGGTCGAGACGGGCACCGCCCGGCTCGAACGCGAGCTGGAAGCGCTGCTCCGCGTAGACGAGGTTGTGGGTGCCTGACCGAGGCCTGTGGCTCAGACTACCTGGGCGATCACCTCGCCCTGCCGGACGGTCTGATCCTCGCTGACCAGGAGGCGGACTCGTCCCGATGTGGGCGCGTTTACCTCGCCGGACACCTTCTCCACCATCACCTCGCCGAGCAGCTGCCCGCTCGCCACCTGGTCACCGTCGCTGACGAACCAGGTGGCGAGCACACCTTCGGCGTTGGGCTCCTCCTCCGACAGCCTCGGAAAGCGCACATCAGCCACCGCTCATGCCCCGACTAGCTCCCGGGCCGCCTTGAGGATGCGGTCCGGTACGGGGAGCACCGCCTGCTCAAGCGCCCGGGCGTAGGGGATCGGGACATCGGGCACCGCGACCCGCCGCACCGGGGCGCGCAGCATCCCGGGGTCGGTCTCGGCGACGATCGCGGCGATCTCGCCCGACATGCCGAACGACTGGTAGTCCTCATCAACGATGAGCAGGTGGCCGGTCTTCGCCACCGAGCCGAGGATGGCCTCGCGGTCCAGCGGGACCAGGCTGCGCAGGTCGATGACTTCCAGTTCCACGCCGTGTTCCGCGGACATCTGCTGCGCCACGTCCAGGGCATGGTGCACCGACAGAGAGACGGTGACCACGGTCGCGTCCCGGCCTTCCCGCGCGACGGCGGCCTTGCCGATCGGGGTCTCGTACGGCTCCGCTGGCACTGGGCCGACTGACCGCGGGTTCCTCGCCATCCACGGCAGGCCCATGACCCCCTTGTGAAAGACGTAGATCACCGGGTTGTCGTCGCGGATCGCCGAGATCATCAGCCCCTTGGCGTCGGCCGGGTTGCTTGGCACCACGACCTTCATCCCGGGCAGGTGCGCGAATGTCCCCCACAGGCACTGGGAGTGCTGCTCGGCGTCCGAGTACCCGCCGCCCGCCGCCATCATCAGCACCATCGGTACCCGGACGTTCCCGCCGGACTCGAAGTGGATCTTGGCCATGTGGTTGTAGATCTGGTCCATGGCGACGCCGAAGAAGTCCGCGAACATCAGCTCGACGACCGGCCGCATGCCCTCGACCGCGGCGCCGGCGCCCAGGCCGATGAAGGCGGTTTCTGAGATCGGCGTGTCCATCACCCGTTCCGGGCCGAACTGGTCAAGCAGCCCGCCGGTGGCACCGAAAATGCCGCCGTACTTGCCGATGTCCTCGCCAAGCACGACCACCGCGGAGTCCCGCTCCATCTCCTGGGCGATGCCCTCGGCGATGGCGCGGGCTGTGGTCAGCCGGCGACTGGCCGGCGCGCTGGCGGGCTTTGCCGCGGAATCAGTCACGCTCATCTGCTCGACTCCTTCATGTTCATGCGAAGACGTAGTCGCGCGCCGTCTCCGGCGCCGGGACGGGGCTGGACTTGGCGAACGCGACGGCTTGCTCCACCCGGGCGGATACCTCGGCCCGGATCGCGCCGATCGCCGCGGCGTCGAGCACGCCGGCCTCGGTCAGCCGCGCCTCGTACGCCGGGATCGGATCCCGCCCTGGCACGTCCGCCAGGTCGGGGCGGTAGGCTTGCGGGTCCCCCTCGAAGTGACCCCACAGCCGCAGCGTGTGCACCTCAAGCAGGGTCGGTCCCCCGCCTGCCCGGGCCCGGGCCACCGCGTCACCGGCCGCCGTGTAGATGGTTTCCACGTCGTTGTCCTCGACGCGCTGGCCCGGAATGCCGTAAGCGACCGCCCGGTCGGCGTTCGACGCGATGGCCGTGGACGCGTTCCGCGGCACCGAGATCGCCCAGTCGTTGTCCTCGACCACGAAGACCACGGGCAGCGTCCACAGGGCGGCCAGGTTGAGCGATTCGTGGAAGGCACCCTGGTTGGCCGCGCCCTCCCCGGTGAACGCGACGGCGATCGCGTCGCTACCGCGGCGTTTGAAGGCGAATGCCTGGCCAAGCGCGGGCGGCAGGCCCTCGGCGACGATCCCCGAGCAGGAGAAGTGAACCGCGGGGTCGAACAGGTGCATATGCCCGCCCCGGCCGTGGCCGAGGCCGCCCTCCCGGCCGAAGATCTCAGCGGTCATCTTGTCCAGGTCCACGCCGTGCGCAATCGCGATGTGGTGCGGCCGGTGCGTGGCGGTGACCGCGTCATCCCTGCGCAGGTGCGCGCAGACGCCCGCGGCGACGGGCTCCTGTCCGGCCGACAGGTGCATCTCACCCGGAACCAGCCCGGCCCCGATATCGAAGGCAGGTTTCTTGTCAGCGTGGTATTCGCGCAGCATCGCCTCCTCGAAGGTGCGGCTGAGCACCATCACTCGGTACAGGTCACGGCGGGTCTTGTCGTCCATCGCGCCTCCTCGGTTCGCTCTGTCGGCGCACGGCCCGTCGTGTGCCATGCGCCGCTTCCGTATCGTCGCTCTATCAGCCGCTCCTGCCAGCAGATCTCGGCGGCGCTAACGGCTCTAGGGACCAACGGCCCATATCGCCGCACCGCTTGTGCCAGCACAAGGCTCCGGGCGGCTGGCACTGACACGCCGCGGGCCATCTCGCACAACGGGAGCACCGGGCTGCGCCTGGAATCCAGCGGATGACTGTCCGGCGGGGTGGGCGCGAGGAATGCCCGCACCCGCGCCGCCGGGGTAGTGACCAGCAGCGTTGCGTGCGCCAGCGTGGCAGTGCGGGTGAGCTGGCTGGCCAGCCCCGACACCTTCACGGTGCCGACCAGAACTCCCCGCTCAGTTACCGCGGGCGCCAGTCCCCATTGCCGCAGGGCCCCGGCCACCAGCACCGCCAGGTCACCGGCAAGCGCCGGCGCCCACCCGGGGACGGCTATGGTGATGTTGAGGTTGCCCAGATCGTGGTAGACGGTGCCACCCCCGCTCGCACGCCGCAGCACCGGCACTCCCGCGGCGGCGCAGCCCGCGATGTTCGCTTCCCGCTCCGGCCGTTGGCCGCGCCCGAGCACCACGCACGCCTCGTTCTGCCAGATCCGCAGCAGGGGTCCCGGGGGAACAGCCCTGACCAGGGCTTCCTCCAGCGCCAGGTTCGCAGCCGGGTCAACGCTCGGCACATCAGGGACGAGCAAGTCCATGCACCAGCCCAGCGGTTCCAGCCTGCGACCGGCCGGGCATCACCTCGCAAGCAGGCATTCCCGGTTACGTCCCGGCGGACACCAGAGACAGGCAGGCAATGCCGGCAGCTGACTAGGCGGTCTGCTCGGTGGGCGCCGCCGGGCCGCTTCCCTTGCACCTGTGCCGAGGACAGTTCGGTTGCGATGCGCTGGTCACGCCGCCTACTGTGGTAGTTGAAGTTAACTTTAAATCAAGGAACATTCGGTAATGGCGCAGAGCACCGGCCAGCTCACCGTGAGCGACGTGGCCGCCCGCAGTGGCTTCGCCCCGTCGGCGCTGCGCTTTTACGAGCGCGAGGGACTCATCCAGGCGGCACGGACGCCGGGAAACCAGCGCCGCTACGAACGCAGCGTGCTGCGGCGCCTGGCGTTCATTCGCGCGGCCCGCAACGTCGGCCTGTCCCTCGACGAGGTCGCCGGCGCGCTCGCCACGCTCCCCGACTCGCGCACTCCGACCAGGGCTGACTGGACCCGGCTGTCCCGCGCCTGGCGCGCCCGCCTGGACGGGCAGATCGCCGCACTGGAAAAACTGCGCGACGGCCTGGATTCGTGCATCGGCTGCGGCTGCCTGTCCCTGAAGCGATGCGCGATATCTAACCCAGGCGACGCCGCCCGCGCCGACGGGCCGGGCGCCCGGTACCTGCCTGCCCCCTTGCGGTAGGGGCCGGTGCAGCTGCTGCGGGGCCGCGGGCGCTGCCGCGCCGCCGGTGTGCGGGATGTCGCCGGTGATCTCGGCACTTACTCAGACTCCCCGGCGGGCGTACTCGCCGGCCAGTGAGCGGGCGACCAGTCCCCCTCCGGGTCCGTGGTTTGCCCCACCTCGATCAGATGACCGTCGGGATCGCGGATGTAGCAACGGATCTCGTACTGGTGCTGTTTCGGTGGCGTCAGGAATTCAGCACCCCTGGCGCTCCATTCGGCGTACACGGCGTGGATGTCCGCGACCCGGATGTTGAGGAAGCTGCTCACCCGGTCGGGGTCGCGTGGCGTCTGCAGGGTGACCGCCGGCTTGTCATCGGTGGGGCCGCCGCCGACATTGATGATGATCCAGCTGTTGGCCAGCGCCACATAGGTCAGCCCGCCGGGACCGGAGAAGGCGACCCTGCCGCCGAGTACTTCGGTGTAGAAGCGCCGGGAGCGCTCCACATCGTCCGAGACGATGAAGTGGGCAAGCACAATTCCCTCTGGGGGCGGTGGGAGCTCGGCCATCTGGCACCTCCACTGGTTGGGTCTCACCCCGCTCACGACGGGGCCTGCGACCGATGTTACTCTTCGTATTCACATAGCGACTCGAAGCCATGCGGCTTGGGCTTAGCCGCGCTCCTTCAGGGCGGCGACCAGGGCCGGGATGATCTCGGCGAGGTCGCCGATGACCGCGTAGTCGGCGCGGGACATGATCGGGGCGGCCGGGTCGGTGTTGACCGCCACGATGTGCTTGGCGCTGGCACAGCCCGCCATGTGCTGGATGGCGCCGCTGATCCCGCAGGCGACGTAAAGCTCCGGGGTGATCTTGGTGCCGGTCTGGCCGACCTGCTGGGTGTGCGGGCGCCAGCCCTGGCTGGTGACCACGCGGGACACGCCGACGACCCCGCCGAGCAGGCCGGCCAGCTCTTCAAGCGGAGCGAACCCGTCCGGGCCGCCGACCCCGCGGCCGCCGCCGACCACCACCCGTGCGGTGGCCAGCGACACGCCGCCGCCCTGGTCGGCGGTCTCGGTGGCGCGGACCACCAGGTCGGCCTCGGTCAGCCCGGGCCTGAGCAGGTGAACCGGGGGCTCGGCCGCGGGCGGGAGTGCTGCGGCCGGCTCGCCCACGTCCGCGTCCGTGGCCACGGTCAGCAGCGCGGGCGACGCCTCCAGGATCGCGTCCTCGAGCAGCAGCCCGGCCCAGCGCTGCCGGACCAGCTGGTACGTCCCGTCTCCGGTCGGCTGCGCGGACAGGCAGTTCGCGGCCACCGGCTTGCCGGTGATCGCGCCGAGCCAGGCCATGACCTCGCTGCCCCGGTCGGTGGCCGCGGCGACGACGGCGGCCGCGCCGGTCCGGTCCGCCAATTCCGCGAGCGCTGTGGCCCAGGCTCGCGGCGCGTACCCGTCCAGGTAGTCCGGTGGCACGGCGTGCACGTCGGTGACCCCGGCGCCGCCCAGCGTGGCAACCGGCACCTGGTCCACCGCGCCGAAGACGACCGCGGCTAGCTGCCCGGTTCCGTGGGCGGCGAGGCCGCGGGCCAGGGCAAGCGCCCGCTGCGAGGCGCCGGCCACCCCCGCCGCGTCCGGCTCGACCAGGCAGAGCACGGTCATCGCAGCACCCCCAGCTCCTCGAGCAGCCGGACCAGATCCGGCACCGCGTCTGGGCCGGAGCCGAGCACCGTGGCCTGCTGGCGCCGCTCGGCCGGGACCCGCAGCCCGGTCTTGCGCAGCCCGTCGGCGGACCACTGCGGCTGGTGCTGCTCAAGAGCCGCCCGCTTGGCCCGCAGCCGCCCCGGCAGTGACGGGTAGCGCGGCAGGTTGATGCCCTCCTTGACCGTGACCACGGCGGGCAGGCCGAACTCGAACGTCTCCCCCATGCCCCGGTACTCCCGGCGGGCGCGGACCGTGGCGCCGTCGATCTCCAGGTGCTTGATGCCGGTCGCGCACGGCCAGCCGAGCGACTGCGCGACCCGCACGCCCACCTGGTAGCCGCCGGTGTCGGCCGCCTCGTTGCCGAACAGCAGCAGGTCGTAGCCGGATCCCTCACCCGCCTTCCCGCGCACCACGTCGGTGATGGCCGCGGCGGTCGCGATCGGCCCCCACTCCCGGCCGTCGGTCTCCAGCAAGATGCCGTGACCGGCGCCGATGGCGAGCGCCTCGCGCAACTGCTCGGCGGCGGCGGGCGGGCCGAGCGTCAGCACGGTCGCGGTCCCGCCGAGCCGCTGGGTGAGCCGCACCGCTTCCTCCACCGCGCACTCCTCATGCGGGCTGATCGCGAACCCCGACATCCGGGTCTCCACGTCCTGCCCGTCCGGCGTGATCACGATCCGGCCGCCCACCTGCGGCACCCGCTTCACGCAGACCAGGATCTCCATTCGGTCAGCCCCGGATCCTGGCGTTCTCCGGGTCGAACAGCGGCGTGGCGCCGGCCACCGCGACCGTAACCGGGTACTGCTCGCCGAAGCACTCGACGCCCAGCCGGGTGCCTGCCCGGGCGTGGTCAGGCGGCAGATAGGCCATCAGCAGGTGGCGGCCCACCGACGGGCCGGACCCGGCGCTCGTCACGTACGAGGGCCGGCCCTTGGCGTCGGTGATCCGCTCGCCGTCCGGGGTCACGATGGGCTCCCCGCCCAGCATGTAGCGCGGCTCGCCGCCGGCGCTTGCGTGGTTGTCCACGGTGAGGGTGCACAGCACGGCGGCGGGCGGCGCCGCGCGCTGCGCGAGGTAGGCCTGCTTGCCGATGAAGTCCTGCGGCTTCACCCGCGGTCGCGTCATCCCCGCCTCCACCAGGGTGTATTCCGCGGTGAGCTCGTTGCCGAAGGCCCGGTATCCCTTCTCAAGCCGCCCGGTGGTGCCGTACACGCCGATGCCGACGGGTACCAGCCCGTGCGGGACGCCCGCCGCCCACAGCGCGTCCCACAGCCGTCCGCCCTGCTCCATCGGCACGTACAGCTCCCAGCCGAGCTCGCCCACGTAGGAGATGCGCGAGGCCAGCACGGTCAGGCCGGCTATCTCGATCTCCCGGCAGCTGCCGAACGGGAACCCCTGGCCGGTCACGTTATCCGCGGTAACCGACGCCAGGATCTGCCTGGCCCGCGGCCCCCACAGCCCCAAGGTGGCCAGTGCCGAGGTCAGATCGGCCAGCGCCGCGCGGCCGTCGGCTGGCAGGTGCTCGGCGAACCAGGCCAGGTCCGCCATCCCGGTGGCGCCGCCGGTCACCGCACGGAACCGCTGCGCTCCAAGCCGCATCACCGTCAGGTCGGCCTTGAAGCCGCCCTGGCTGTCCAGCAGCGAGGTGTAGACGACCCGGCCTGGCGGCACGTCGAGCTGCGCGACCGTGAGCGACTGCACCAGGTCGAGCGCCGCCGGGCCGGTCACATCGATGATGGCGAAGGCGGACAGGTCCACAAGCCCGCAGGCCTCCCGCATGGCCAGGTGCTCGGCGTTGATCACCGGCGACCACCACCGGGCGTCCCACTCGTTGTCCCGCGGCATGAGGCGCCCGGCGTACCGCTCGAGCAGCGGCTCGTTCGCGGCGTACCAGTGCGGGCGCTCCCAGCCGGCCGTCTCGTGGAACACCGCGCCGAGCTCGCGCTCTCGCTCGTATGCCGGGCTGACCCGGACCGGCCGGCCGGACTGCCACTGCTCGGCCGGGTGCACGATGCCGTACATCTTGTTGAAGCCCTCGCGGGCCCGCGCCTCGACGTGGGCGACCGTCCGCTGGCAGGGGTAGAACCGGGCGATGTTCGCCTCGTCGACGTCCACGGCGGGGACCCGGCCGCTCATCCACTCGGCCACGGCCCGGCCCACGCCCGGGCCTTCCTTGACCCAGCTCGCCGCGGCGGCCCACAGCCCGTCCACCTCGGGCGCCGGGCCGAGCAGCGGATGGCCGTCCGGGGTCATCGAGATCAGGCCGTTGATGGCGTACCGGACGCCGGCGCTCTCGTCGCCGAGCAGCTCAGGCATGAGCTCGAGCGCCTGGGCCAGCTGCGGGTCGAAGTCGTCCGCGGTGAACGGCAGCTCGGTGGGCGACAGGGCCGATTCCCCGATGGACGGGATGTCGTCGGGGCTGACGATGATCGGGCGGTGCGCATACGAGCCGACCTCCATGTCGCCGCCGTGCTGCCGCTCGTACATGTTCGTGTCCACGTCCCGCACGATCGGGTAGCTGATCTCCCCCGGCGTGCCTGCGAACAGCGCGATCGGCCCGACGCTGATCATCTGATGCACGATCGGGGTGAGCGGGAACCGGGCGCCGGCCAGCCGTGCGATCCGCGGGCTCCACACCCCGCAGCAGACCACCACGGTGTCCGTCTCGATCTCCCCGGCGCTGGTGCGCACCGCCGTGATCCGGGGACGCCCGGCCTGCCCGGTCGCGGCGGTGTCGATGGCAACCACCTCGGCCCCGGCCAGCACGGTCAGCGCGCCGGCCAGCTCGGCCTCCTCACGCATCAGCGTGCCCGCCCGGAGGGAGTCGACCACGCCGACCGTGGGGTAGTGCGCGCCGCCGAGGATCACCGACTCGTCCAGGTAGGGCACCAGCTTGGCCACCTCAGCGGGCGAGATCACCTGCGCCGGGATGCCCCAGGCCTTGGCCTGCGAGCAGCGCCGCCGCAGCTCGGCCATCCGCGCCTGGGCGCGCGCCACCTCGATGCCGCCGCTTCGGGTGAACACCCCGAGCGCCTGGTACTGCTCGGTGCTGTCGCGGGTCAGCTCCATCATCATCTTCGAGTACTCGATCGGGAAGATGAAGTTCGACGCGTGCCCGGTGGAACCGCCAGGGTTCGGCATCGGCCCCTTGTCCACGAGGACGAGGTCCCGCCAGCCCAGCCGGGCCAGGTGACAGGCGACGCTGTTGCCGACTATTCCGGCGCCCACGATGACCGCGCTGGCGCCGATCGTGCTCTGGAACTCGGTCATCCGCTGATCCTCGCTGCTAGACCGATCTGATATCCGACTGATATATCAGTTGGTACACTAGATTGCGTGGATTGGGGGGTCAAGCGATGAATTCGGAAGCCGGGCCTTCCGCGAGTGTGCTTGACCGCCCCGGTGAGCCGCTGTCCATGGCGGAAGCGGCGTACCGGGCGATCCAGGACCGGCTGATCAGGCTGGACATCCGGCCGGGCGCGCCGATCAACGAAGAGGAGCTGTGCCAGCGCCTGGGGCTGAGCCGGACCCCCGTCAGGGAGGCGGTCAAGCGGCTCGAGCACGAACGGCTGGTCGTCGTCTACCCGCGCCGGGGAACGTTCGCGACCGAGATCAACGTCACCGACCTGACCTACATCCTCGAGATCCGCGAGGTGCTTGAGCCCGCGGCCGCGGCCAGTGCCGCCAGGCACTCGACGGCCGCCGACCGGGCCGCCTTCCGCGCGCTCGCCGGCGAGCTGGCGGCCGAGACGGCGCTGGGCGAGCGGCCGGACGAGCTGATGACCCTGGACATGCGGATCCACCGGACCGTCTACGCCGCGACCCGCAATCCCTATCTCGAGGACACCCTGATCCGCTACGGCAACCTGGCCACCCGGATCTGGTGCCTGTTCCTTGACCGGCTGGAAGGCATGGCGGCCCACGTCAACGAGCACGCCGAGCTTCTCGCTGCGCTGACCGACGGCGAGGCCGGCCGAGCCGCCGAGATCGCGCGACGGCACGTCATCGAGTTCGACAAGGCGATCCGGGCAGTCATCTAGGACGGCAGCCGCCGGTGCGCGTCCGGGTCCCGGCGGGCCCGCCCGCCGCGCGCACTGGCGGTGGGGCGCACAGCGCCAAGCCTATTGGTGGCGGTGCCCCCCGCGCTAATAGCCGCCGGGTTCTTGCCGGCCTGGCGGCACGCGAGCGCGTGCCCGGCGCAGGCGATCCGCTACTCGACCGGGATCTCCTTGTTGATCAGGCCAAGGTCGATGCCCTGCCTCTTGCGGATGACCCTCGCGCCCACGTAGATCACGATCGCGAGCACGTACATGCCGGCCATGTAATACAGCGAGTCGTGGCTGTTCACGAAGTAGAGGTCGTTGCTGAGCCACTCGTAGAGGTTGAAGACGAGCAGGCCGATCGTGATCAGGCCGGCGAGCGGGACGATCGGCACGCCGAGCAGCTTGACCCGGCTGGCCGGCGAGGCCCGCCACAGGTCGGGCTTCACGAACGGCAGCAGGACCACGGCGATCGCGCTGAACAGGTACGTCACCGCGATGACCAGGGTCGCGTCAAGCGTGTAGGACCGGAACGTGGTCGAGTACGCGTACACGGCGCCCAGCCCGGCCGCCGGGAGCAGCATCAGGATCAGCGAGTAGACCGGGACCTTGCGCTTCTCCGAGACCTCCGCGGCCCGGTCGGGAAGCACCCGGTCGAAGGCGGCCGCGAAGATGACCCGCGTCGAGGACAGGAACAGGGTGCCGACCCAGGCGAAGAACCACAGGCTCAGCACGAGGATCAAGATGACCTGGAAAGCCGTGTTGTGCACCAGCCAGGCGGCGAACATGAACGGGTACGGCCAGATGCCGAACTGCGGCGTGACGTTGTAGTCCAGGGAGTTGAGGTTCTGGTAGAAGCCCCAGCCGATGGTCTTGTCGACCAGCAGGAAGAAGATGACCGTGCACAGCACCGTGATCCACAGGCCCACGAACATGCCGGTGAAGACGCGGCGGAAGTCGCTGGCGCCGCGGATCTCGCCGTAGAGGGTCGCGCCCCAGTTAGGCCACAGGATGAAGAACATCATCGCGGGCACGAGCAGCATCGTCGGGCCGAGCGGGCCGAAGCTGAACGGCGAGGTGGTGTACCCGGCCTTCGCGGCCGCGGTGTTGGTCGCGTTGTACGCGTTGTTCACCCCGAACAGCTGCTTGCCGTACAGGTTGAACGAGTTGACGAAGTCCGTGTGGCTGCTGACCAGGAGCAGGATCACGATGACCGCGAACCCGATCATGCCGCCGAAGAAGCACCACTTCTGGACCTTGGCGTAGCCTCCCATGCCCAGGGAAACGAGCAGGCCGGCGATCACCACGGTGATCAGCGTCACCACGAAGATCCCGGTGTCCGTCCCGAACCACGCCGCGCCGCCCGCCGGCCAGGTCCACTTGAGCGTCGCCCAGATCGGCTCGAACAGCTGGACCGACAGGATGTTCCCGTAGATCGGCGCCCATAGCCACAGGATGAACCACCACCCGGTGGCCGCCATCACGAAGCCGATGCCGCTGCCGAGGATCCGGCTCTGCCAGACGTAGTCACCGCCCGCCCGCGGGATCGTGACGATCAGGCCGGAGTAGGCGATCACCAGGAACGAGACCCAGACGGCGGAGATCAGGACCGCGGTCAGCATCTGGCCCTTGGGGAACGCCGGCCCGGCGAAGGTGAACTCGTACAGCCCGAGCGTGACGAAGTTGGTCGACAGGCACGCGTAGATGATGGTGTCCCGCACCGACCAGCCGCGAACAAGGCCGGTGGCCTTGCGCAGGAAGAGGGTCGGGGTCTCGCTGCCAACCGCGTCAGTTGCCATGCTCATCTCCGGGGGTGGGGAGGGGCGTGTTGGGACTAACCGTTCACCAGCAGGTACTTGCTGACTTTGCCTTTCCTGGCGTCCAGTTCCAGCACGGCGCCCTGCAGCACGCCGTCCCCGTAGACGCTGCCGGGGTTGATGGCCAGGGTGCGGCCCATTCGCTTGACGGCGCGGCTCTCATGGATGTGCCCGTGCACCGACAGCATCGGCTGGTAGCTGTTGATGGCGTCCCTGACCGCGGTCGAGCCGACCGCCTTCATCACCGCGCCGCCGTGTATCGGGCGCAGCGTCTCGTCGAGCGCCGGGGCCTCGTCAAGGCCGGTGCCGTAGGGCGGCGCGTGGAAGTTGAAGATGGCCCGCCCCAGGTCAGGGAGCTGGCTGACCGCCGCGTCGATCTTCGCCTTCAGCTCGGCTTCCGGGGCCTCGCGGAACGTGTTCCACGGCGTCGGGTTGGTCCACCCCATCGACACCAGGTGGAAGCCGTCCAGGTCCAGTGCCTTGCCCTCGCCGAAGTCGACGCACGGCGACGCCTCGATGAGGTCATCGATCTCGAAGAAGTCGTCGTTGCCGCCGTTGAGGACGCACGGGATCTTCCCGCCGCCGAGCTTGGTGTCGGCCATGTCCAGCCACCGGTCAAGCGAATGGAGCATCTCGGCGGAGAACCGGCGGTCCACCGCGCCCTCCTCCGCGCTGAGCACCTGCAGTTCATCCGGGGTGACCACGGCCGGGTAGAAACCGCTGTTGCGGATCCGCTTCTCGACGTTCTCAAGTTCCGCCCGGGTGTCCATCCGGATCGTCTCGCCGCGGACCACGGCCTGCCAGTAGCCGCCCCGCGCGACGATCGGGACCATGGCCTTGCCTGTGACGTCCCCGCCGAGCACGACGAGGTCGGCCTTGTAGAAGGCGGCCGAGTTCAGGAATTTGCGCCAGCACACTTCGGAGCCGTGGATGTCGGTAGCGAAGAAGACCTTCATCTGACCACCCAACGCCTTCCTTGGCGCCCGTGGCACACGCAACTCGCATGCGTCCTGTGCAACGGTGTAACACCCGGCCAAAACCCCGTCAAGCCCCGCGGACCGGATAAGTCCTGTTAGTGCGCCACTTCCTCGGGAAGCTCGTACCAGCGGACCCGGTCACCGACATTCGAGCGGAGCTTCCACTTGACGCTCTTCGGCGCGGAGTTCGCGACGTCGAGCAACAGCCGCGCCTGGGCGAGCGGATCGTGGCGCGGCGCGGACGGGACTAGCCCAGGATTGGCCTCGATCACGGCGGGCAGCTTGGTCAGGTTCCCTGTGACCGTCCGCCACCAGCCCCAGTCCGCGCCGAGCACCTGCCCGAACCGCACGGTGTCGATCACCGGCGGGTCGGCCTCACCGGTCCCAAGCGGCAGCGCGGACAGCAGGTGCACGATGTCCCTGGCGTCCTTCTCGTTCAGTTCGACGATCTGCAGCTTGGACAGCAGCAGGTCCACCGCGTCCACGGTGTACGGCAGCCGGCCGAAGGAGGGGCGGAAGTCGAGCGTGTGGCACATGGTCAGCCGGTCCACCATCACGTCGACCGGGCGCCCTGACGGCGCGGTGAAGTACATCTGCCTGTCGCCGTTGAGGTTGTTGAACCGCCGGTCCGGCTCGCACCCGTTCTTGGCCAGCCAGTCGGCGACCTTCTTGCGCTCCTTGGACAGGCAGGCGAAGTCGATGTCCTGGTCGCGGCGCAGCCGCGGCGGGAAGTCCGGGCAGAGCACCCGCACCCCGAGACCGCCGAGCAGCTTGAGGCCAAGGCCCGCCTCCGCGGCGGCGCGGGCCAGCCCGAGGGCCTCGGGAAGGGGGTCGTGCGGCGATCCTACGGTCACCTGATCAGTGGCTTCGGCCATGGCCTGAGTATGCCACGCGACAGCGATCGCGGACCGTTGACGCGGAACCGGCAATCTGGTCATTCTGATCGCATGGCCACGACCTTGGTTGCGACCGGCGCAACCTACCCGTCCGCGGAGCGGGTGCTCGCCCTGCTGGCAAGCTTTGAGGACGGCCGCCCGGAACTGTCCGTCACGGACATAGCCGCGTCGCTTGGGGTGCACAAGTCAACCGCCTCCCGGCTGGCGGCAACCCTGGAGCGGGCCGGATTCCTGGCCCGCTCGGGCAGGCGCTACCGGCTCGGCGTGGAGATCATCCGGCTGGGCACGCTCGCCCTGCGCAGCGCCGACATCGTCGGCGCGATGCGGCCGGCCATGGAAAAGCTCTCCCAGCTGACCGGGGAGACGATCAACCTGGCCGTGCCGGCCCGCCCCGACGTCCTGAACATCGCGGAGGTGCCGAGCACCTACATCCTCAGCTGCTCCGGCGGCTGGATCGGGCGCCGCACCAAGCCGCATGCCGTCGCCAACGGCAAGGTGCTGCTTGCCTTCGGCGCCATCCCCGTGCCAGCGCACCTGGAGCGGTACACCGAGCACACGATCACCGACCTGGCGGCACTGGAGGCCGAGCTCGCGACGGTGCGCCGCGACGGGTACGCCAAGGCGGTCGCCGAGCTCGAGGACGGGCTTGTCGCGGTCGCCGCCCCGGTGTTCGGGGCCGACGGCGGGTGCGTGGCCGCGCTGTCGATCTCCGGCCCGGCCTACCGGATGCCGCCGGCGAGCCTGGACGAGCTGGGACGCCTCTGTGCCAGCTGCTGACGGCGGGCGCCGCTGACATGGATGAGTACCTGCTGTGCGTGGGCGGGCAGTGGCGGCCCGGCCGCTCCCCCGCGGTCCCCGCGGTCAGCCCGGGCTCGGGCGAGACGTTCGCCATCGTGGCGACCGCCGACCGGGCCGACGTGGACGACGCCGTGCAGGCGGCCGCGCGGGCCTGGCCGGCCTGGGCGGCCCGCTCGCCGTTCGAGCGTGCCGCCTGGTGCGAGCAGGTGGCGGCGCGGATCACCGCGCGGCGCGACGAGCTTGCCCGGCTGCTGACCCTGGACCAGGGCAAGCCGCTGGCCGCGGAGGCCTACGACGAGGTGGGCGAACTCGCCGAGTACTTCGCGATGGCGGCCGCGGACGCCCGCCGGCTTGACGGCGCCTTCCCGCCGTCCGCCTCCGCCCGCCGCCGGGTGATCACCGCCAGGGTTCCGCTCGGCGTGGTCGGCGTGATCAGCCCGTGGAACTGGCCGTACACGATGGGCGCCGAGCTGTTCGCCCCCGCGCTCGCCGCCGGGAACGCGGTCGTGTGGGTGCCGGCCCCGACGACGACGGCCTGCTGCGCGCTGCTCGCCGAGATCATCACGGGGACGGGCCCCCCAGACGGCGTGTTCAGCTTCGTGCCTGGCCCGGGGCCTGTGGCGGGGGACGCGCTGGCCGCCCACCCAGGCGTGCAGGCGGTGGGGTTCATCGGCTCGGTGGCCACCGGCGGGCTGGTCGCCGCGCGGTCCGCGGGCAAGACCCAGCTGCTTGAGCTG
Source organism: Trebonia sp. (assembly GCF_030042015.1). Lineage (GTDB taxonomy): Bacteria > Actinomycetota > Actinomycetes > Streptosporangiales > Streptosporangiaceae > Trebonia. The sequence goes on from NZ_JASIAL010000061.1 coordinate 18,836, forward strand.
GGCGGCAACGGCCCGCTGGTGATCCTGGACGACGCCGACCTCGAGCTGGCCACCGAGGCGGCGCTCGAGGCCGCCTACTTGTGCGCCGGGCAGAGCTGCACGGCCGGCGAGCGCTTCCTCGTGCACGCGGCGGTGCGGGCCGAATTCACCGAGCGGGTGGTCGCCGCCACCGCCGGCCGGGTGCGGCTTGGCGACCCGTTCGATCCGCGGACCACGATGGGGCCGCTGAACAACGAGGCGACCGCGGCGAAGTTCGACCGGCACGTAGCGGACGCGGTGGCCCGCGGTGCGACGCTGTGCTGCGGCGGCAGGCGGGGCGCGGCGGCGGGCTTCCCGACCGAGCTGTACGCCGAGCCCACCGTGCTCGACGGGGTGACGCCGGACATGGAGATCGCGGCCGAGGAAACGTTCGGGCCTGTGGTGCCCGTCATCGAGGTCGCGTCCGCGGCGCAGGCGCTCGAGCTGGCCAACGCCGCGCCGTTCGGGCTGACCATGGCGGTGTTCACCGCCGACCTGGAGCGCGGCCTGGCCTTCGCCGAGCAGGCCAGGGCCGGGTGGGTGAACATCAACGCGTCGACGAACGTGTGGGAGTCGCACCTGCCGTTCGGCGGACGAAGCGGGTCGGTGAGCGGGCGCGGGCGGGTTGGCGGCCGGTTCGCGATGGAGACCTTCACCGAGCCCAAGACGATCCTGTACCCGGCGCCGGAGCTGGGTAAGGGGGGTGGCTAGCCGGAGCTGGGAGGTGGCAGGGGGTTAGCCGGAGGCGGCCGGGCAGCTCTGGTCAGCCGTCCGCTGGCGCCGGCCGTGCGCCGTGCCGGTAGAACTCGGCGTGCTCCGGCGGGAGCGGGGTGTTGCCGAGGATCAGGTCGGCCGACTTCTCGGCCACCATCATCACCGGGGCGTAGATGTTGCCGTTGGTGATGTACGGCATCACGGAGGCGTCCACGACGCGCAGCCCGTCCAGGCCGTGGACCCGCAGCGTGGCCGGGTCGGTGACCGCGTCCGGGCCGGTGCCCATCTTGGCCGTGCAGGACGGGTGCAGCGCGGTCTCCGCGTCGCGGCGCACCCAGTCGAGCACTTCCTCATCGGTTGCGACGTCCTTGCCGGGGGAGAGCTCGCCCGCGTTGAACTCGTCGAACGCGGGCTGGTTCAGGATGTGCCTGGTGATCCGGATGGCCTCGCCCCATTCCCGCTGGTCGGTGGGGGTGGACAGGTAGTTGAACCGCAGTGCCGGATGGACCTGCGGGTCGCGGGAGGTGATCCGCACCGAGCCGCGGGAGTCGGAGTACATCGGCCCGATGTGCACCTGGTAGCCGTGCCCGCTGGCCGGCTGGGAGCCGTCGTAGCGGATCGCGATCGGCAGGAAGTGGTACATCAGGTTCGGGTACGCGACGACGTCGTTGCTGCGGATGAATCCGCCGCCCTCGAAGTGGTTGGTGGCGCCCGGCCCGCTGCGCAGGAAGAGCCACTTAGCGCCCACGATGGGACGGTTGCGCAATTTCAGCGCCGGCGCCACGGACACCGGCTGCTTCGACCCGTACTGCACGTAGACCTCGAGGTGGTCCTGCAGGTTCTCGCCCACGCCGGGCAGGTCGGCGGTGACGTGCACGCCCAGCGGGCCGAGCAGGTCCGCCGGGCCGACCCCGGACAGCTGCAGCAGCTGCGGGGTGTTGATCGCGCCGCCGCAGCAGATGATCTCCCCGCCCCGGACCAGGCGGGACAGCCCGCCGCTGCGGGCGCCCCGGGCGCCCCGGGCGCCCCGGGCGCCCTGCCGGAACTCCACGCCCACCGCCCGCTTTCCCTCGAAGAGGATCTGTGTCACGAACGCGCGGCAGATCACCGTCAGGTTTTTTCTCGACATGACCGGGTGCAGGTACGCCCGGGCCGCGCTCAGCCGGCGCCCGCGATGGATGTTGCGGTCGAACGGCGCGAAGCCTTCCTGCTGGTACCCGTTGACGTCCTTGGTCAGCGGGTAGCCGGCCTGCCTGACCGCTTCGAAGAAGGCCTGGAACAGCGGGCTGGTGGCCGGACCGCGCTCAAGCACAAGCGGCCCGTCCCCGCCGCGGAACTCATCGGCCCCGGCGAGGCAGGTCTCCATCTTCTTGAAGTAGGGCAGGCAGTGCGCGTAGTCCCAGTCCGCCATCCCCGGGTCGGCGGCCCACCGCTCGTAGTCCAGCGGGTTGCCGCGCTGGAAGATCATCCCGTTGATGCTGCTCGATCCGCCGAGCACCTTGCCCCGCGCGTGGTAGATGCGGCGCCCGTTCAGGTGCGGCTCGGGCTCGGACTCATACCCCCAGTCATAGAACCGGTTGCCGATCGGGAACGTCAGTGCCGCCGGCATGTGGATGTAGACATCCCACGGGTAGTCGGGCCGGCCGGCTTCGAGCACAAGCACCTGGTTCGCCGGGTCGGCGGACAGCCGGTTCGCCAGCGCACTGCCGGCCGAGCCGCCGCCGACGATGATGAAGTCGTACTGCGGGTAAGCCATCACACCTCCTCGCGGCGGCCAGTTAACCGGGTTAAGCGGAGGTCTGCGGCAGGCGCGACGGATCGTTCGGGATAAAAGTCATTACTCCCTGCTCACGGAGGATGTGTTCGCTGATCGCGCCGAGGGCGCGGAACTCCTCCGGTGTGAGCACGTCGACGAGCAGGCTGCGGACCGCGGCGACGTGGCCGGGCGCGGCGGCGACCACCTTCGCCCAGCCGTCCTGGGTGAGCACGGCGTTGATGTAGCGCCCGTCGCCCGGGCAGGTCTCGCGGCGGACCAGGCCGCGGGTTTCCAGCCGGCTGACCACGTGCGAGAGCCGCGACAGCGAGCCGCTCGCCAGCGCGGCAAGATCGCTCATCCGCAGGGTCCAGCCCGGGGCTTCTGACAGGTTCGCCAGCACGAGGTACTCGAAGTGGCTGATGCCCGCGTCTTTTTGCAGTTGCGCCTCGATCGCGGCAGGAAGCCGGAAGAGCAGCGCGATGAACGGGCGCCAGGCCACCTGCTGCTCCGGGGTCAGCCAGTTCGGCTCATTACTCATCAGTCACATCATATAGTTGACGCTTCAAGCCCCGTCGCGTGCACGACCCGGGTGACGGCTTCGGCCTCCCACCCGGGGGCCATGATATGCACGCCGCTGACACCGGGCACCTCACGCAGCGCCGTGATCACGTCGGCGGCGACCGCCACGCCCGCTTCCTTCGCTTCGTCGCCGGTCAGGCCGGCGAGCCGGGCGAAGGTCGCGTCGTCGACCTCGACGCCGGGGATGTTCTTGTGCATGTGCTCCAGGGCCCTGCTGCTGCGCGGCGGCATGACGCCGACGAGGACGGGGATGCCGGCCACCGTGCCGCCTTCCACGAGCGGCGCGAACCAGCTGGCGAAGCGGGGCACGTCGTAGACGATGTTGGACTGGAAGAACTGGGTGCCCGCGACGATCTTCGCCTCGATCTTCTCCCCGGTGTCGACCAGCGGGTTCATGGCGCTCGCGACGTAGAAGCCGGTCGGCGTGCCGAGGGTCTCCCCGGCGGCGAGCCGGCCGTCGTTGAGCTGCCTGATGAGCCTGACCAGGCCCAGGGAGTCCAGGTCCGACACCTTCGTCGCCAGGTCGGCGTACTTGCCGACCTTCAGCGGGTCGCCGGAGAGCGCGAGGATGTTCCGCACGCCGAGCGCCCAGGCGGCCAGCAGCTCGGACTGCAGCGCCATGATGTTCCTGTCGCGGGTGGTGACCTGCATGATCGGCTCGAGGCCCTCCTCGATCATCCAGGTCGCGGCGGCCAGCGGGGCGACCTTGACCGTCGCCGCCGCGTTGTCGGTCACGTTGGCGGCCGCGACCAGGCCTTTGAGCTGCGCGGCCGTGCGGCGTACGGGCTCGGCGACCGGATCCGCGGGCGGGTTGAGTTCCGCGGTGACCGAGAAGGTGCCCGCGGCCAGTGCGTCGCGAAGGGTCATAGCTATCCGGATCTCCCTCCCTCCCGGCTGGCGAGCCTTCGCCGTCGGGAGCAAGACGTGCGGCGGAGCCGCCAAGCCTCGTTGACGTCTCAACCCTTATTACCGTTAACGAAACTGCGGCACCTTCTGATTCTCAATCCTGACGCCGCGACACGGAAGTGTTCCGTCACACAACGGTTGAGCCAGCAGATGAGGATCTGGTCATCAGGTGTGTCTTCGGTTATGTCATCAGGCGTGTCTGCAGAGTGTCTGCAGAGGGCGCAGCGCTTGACGTCTCAAGTAATGCTCGATAGCTTGAAGCTTCAACCTCGTGTCGGGGGACAGCCGGGGACAACTGAGGGGAACACGCCATGCACTCGATCTTCGACCCGCTGGTGCCGGCCGGCGCTTACGACGAGTTCGTCAAGTCGGCGGGGCCGGCGAGCGCGGATCACCGCGCCTGGACGGAGGACGACGGGCCGCTGCCCGCCCTGTTCATCGGGCACGGCGCTCCCCCGCTGCTCGACGACCCCGAGTGGATGATCCAGCTCGCGGCGTGGACGCACCAGCTCCCGAAGCCGAAGAGCGTGCTGATCGTCTCCGCGCACTGGGAGGCCGCGCCGCTCATGCTCTCGGCCCCCGCCGCGGGAACCCCCCTCGTCTACGACTTCGCCGGGTTCCAGCCGCGGTATTACACGCTGACCTACCCGACGCCGGACGCGAGCGCGCTGGCCGCGCAGGTGCACAAGCTGATGGCGGACACCCAGCCCGCCCACCAGCACCCGAGCCGCGGCCTCGATCACGGCGCCTGGGTGCCGCTCAAGGTCATGTACCCGCTTGCCGACGTGCCGGTCCTGCAGCTGTCCATCCCCACCCAGAACCCGGCGCGGCTGCTGTCGCTTGGCGAGCGGCTGCGGCCGCTGCGGGAGTCGGGCGTGCTGATCATCGGGTCCGGGTTCCTCACGCACGGCCTGCCGTTCCTGACCAGGGATGACTTTACCGCCGGGCACGTGCCGTGCTGGTCGGCGGACTTCGACCTGTGGGCGGCGGACGCCCTGGAGCGCGGCGACGTCGAGACGCTGGCCCGATTCCGGAAGGCGCCGGGGATGCCGTACGCGCACCCGACGGCGGACCACTTCCTGCCCCTGTTCGTGACGCTGGGCGCGGCGGAAGACCCGGGCAAGCCGGTGGACACGGTCATCGACGGCTACTGGATGGGCCTGGCGAAGCGCTCGTTCAAGGTGAGCTAGCGCCGCGTCGGGCTCGGCCTTCGGGACTCGGGGCCTGCGTCACGTCCGGCTGCTGCCGTTCCAGTGCAGGATCAGCGGTCCCTTGGCCGTCGAGCCGACCGCCCAGGCGTTGCCCGCCGACGTCGCCGTCACGTCCACCAGGGTCCCGGCCAGGGACAAACCGGTACCGCTTGACGACGCCGCCCCGGAAGCGGAGGCGGAAGCGGAGGCGGCTGAGGCGGTGGTGGCCGCGGCCAGGCACCCGGCCGCGCTGAGCAGGGCGGCCGCGGCGACGGCCGTGACCGAACGCGTGGCAAATCTGGGTACCGGTTCCATAGCCTCCCCCCGGCGGTGGTGGCGGCCCGGCGGTGGCGACCGGGCCGTTGGCGCAGCCGGCCCGATACGGCCGGGCCGTTGGCGCAGTCGGCCCAGTCAGGCAGGCCGGGGCAGCGGCCGACGGCGCCAGGCGCGGCGAAAGACCGCGCCGTCGCAGTCAGCGTCACGCGAGCCGGCTGCCCTCATGCGGCGGATGGGCAGGGGTTGGTGTGGGACGCTGGGCGGTGTGGTGGTGGATGCGCGCGTTGAGCACGTCGGCAGCCTGCTTCGCCCGCAGTTTCTGCG
>NZ_JASIAL010000062.1:0-7530 GCF_030042015.1 Trebonia sp.
GGCCCGTACGCTGGCCCGCGAACCGGGCAAGCCCTCTGGCCTGCCCGCAATAGCCCGGTCAGGGCCGCCGCGAGGGTTCCCTTGTCAAGTCCGGGCACCCCCCGGCAAACCCCGGAAAATGAGCGGCGGCGAAGCCGCCGCATGTCTTCCCTGGCCCGGCCGCCCGTTGCGCTAGCCGCTTGACACCAAGCACTCCGTGACTACTTTGGCGGGCAAAATGTCCGGAATGTCCATGCATAAAGTGTGCAAAGTAACATTTCTGGGACTCCTGTGGCGCTAGGGAAACGACCGCGATCGGCTGCGCGCGGGGAGGAGTCGTAACTGCCGACCTGAAACTGGACAAGCCACTCATTTCGGGCGGCCACTCGGCTAGGACGGTGACTTAGGATACGAAACGCAGCCCGAATGGGACAAATCGCCCGCGAAAATGAGCCGGTCGTATCCTACGTCGATGTCGGGGGGCTGCCCGCCGCCGGCGGCTCACCGTCGGGGAATCCTGGCGCGGACGGGCCGGGCGGGGCGGACGCCACGGGCGGACCGGACGGAGCGGGCGTGGCGCCGCCCGCGGCGCTGCCGCGGCGGGGTGAGCGGCCGGCGCGGCTGCGCCGGACGACCTGGATCGACGGGTCGGTGACGTCCTCGCGGGCCGGCACGTAGATGTCCGGCTCCAGGTAGATGGTCTCGGCGATCGGCACCGCGGCCCGCACCCGCTGCTCCGCGGCGTCGATCCTGGCCGCCAGGGCGCCGGCGGGCAGCGAAGCGGGTACCGCGACCTTGGCCGCGACCAGCAGCGAATCGGGGCCGACGTGCGAGGTTCGCAGGTGTATCACGCGGAAGCCTTCCGGTCCCTGCTCGAGCGCGGCCACGATCGACGAGGACACCTCGGCGTTCGCCGACTCCCCGATCAGCAGGCTCTTCGTCTCGTACCCGACGACGAACGCGGCGCACGCCAGCAGCACCCCGACCGCGACCGAGCCGGCGCCGTCCCACACCCCGGAGCCGGTCAGCACGGCCAGCAGCACGCCAAGGAAGGCGAACGTCAGACCGAGCAGCGCGGCCAGGTCCTCCATGAGCACGACGGGAAGCTCCGGCGCCTTGGTCCGGTGCACGAACGACCGCCAGCTGCGCCCCGAGCGTTCCCTGTTCGCCTCGCGAATCGCCGTCCGCAGCGAGAACGACTCGAACACGGCGCAGAGGGCGAGCACCACGAACGCGACCGCCGGCGAGCGCACGGCCTCGGGGCTGAGGATCTTGTGCACCCCGTCGTAGATAGAGAAGACCGCGCCGACGGTGAACAGCAGGACCGCCACCACGAACGCGTAGAAGTAGCGCTCCCGGCCGAACCCGAACGGGTGCAACTCCGTCCTGGCGCGTCGCGACCTGCCGCTGCCGATCAGCAGCAGCACCTCGTTGCCCGTGTCAGCGACCGAGTGCACGGACTCCGCGAGCAGCGACGCGGACCCCGTGAGCAGGAACGCGATGAACTTCGCGATGGCGATACCCAAGTTGGCGGCGAGCGCGGCGATGACAGCCTTCATCGGCGAACTACACCGGGGGTTCCGTGAGATCCCGCAGATCCTTAATCGCCGCGATCGCCAGCGGGTCGATCCCGCAGGCGATCCCCAGGTAAACCGACGCGTAGTCAAGGAGCTGAACGATCCCGGCCAGGCGCAGCAGCGGCTCGGTGCCCTCCATCGCGATCTCGGACACCTCGATGCCCCGCGCCGCGGCCAGTGCCGCCGCTCCCTGTCGCGCCCGCGTCACCGCGGAGTGCTCCCCGCCCTGGTCGGCAAGCAGCACGAGCCGCAGCAACGCCGGGTTTTCCTGCCCGTCGGCGAGCTCGCCGACGTCCGCGGGGGAAAGCTCGCCGAAGGACGCGTCGTCGAAGTTCTCCGCCGCGGGGAAATCCGGCTCGGGCGCGGGCGCGAACGGCCCGTCGAAGGCGGCCACCTGGTCGTGGCCCGCGTCAGGAAGCACACCGGGGAGCGACGGGTACTTCGCGTTCGCGGCCAGCTGGGAGGCGAACCGGCGCGCCGCGACCGTCGCAAGCGGCGACCCGCCCCAGATCAGCGGCAGCGTCCCGACCAGGTCCAGCGCGAGCGATTTCCCTGGGTTCACGAACGACTCGCTGGACGGTCGGCACTGATGCGAGATGTCCTCCATCGCCGCCGCGGCTGACTCGTAGACGTCCGGCTCGACCCGGGCGACGCCGAGCCGCGACGCGATCACCAGCAGCGGGATGGCCAGCGCCCACGGCGTGCACCTGGCCGGGCCGCCGGAGGTCACCGGAACGAAGGCACCCCGCGCGGCCAGGGCCAGCTGCTGCAGCGGCGAACCGGGCGCGCCGACCGCGGCCAGCTCGCAGCCGCGCCGCGCGGCGTCGGCGGCGAGTGCGAGCACCTCGGCGGTGTGCCCGGAGCGGGACACCGCGATCACGAGGTCGGCGGCGCCTACCCAGCCCGGCAGCTGGTACCCGGACACGCCGGTGACCTGTACCGGTGAGCCAGGCCCGCTGATCGCGGCGAGCACGTCGCCGGCGAACACGGAACCGCCCGCCCCGGCCGTGACGATCGCCCGCGGCCGCCTGCCCTGCAGCAGCGCGGAAAGGTCGGCTTCTTCGCAGGCGCGCAGCGCGGTTCGGACCTGGGCCGCGGACGACGCGACCTGCCGCAGCATCCCGCCCGGGTCGCCCGACTCGACAAGCTCGGGGTCGTCAAGCCGGAACGCGGCAAGCGCGACGCCCGCGTGCGGGGTGTTCACCCCGCGCCGCCCGGCTGGCTCTCCGCCTGCCGCGCCTCGTCGATCAGCAGCACCGGGATATTGTCACGGACCGGATAGGCCAGCCCGCATCCGGTGCACACCAGCTCGCTCGCCGCGTCGTCGACCAGCAGCCCGGCACGGCACTTCGGGCAGACGATGATTTCCAGCAGCCAGTCATCAAGTTCCATGGGTACACACTCCTACGTGCCGTGCGGAGCCCGGCAGCCGGGGCCTGGTGGAATTGGGGCCGCAGGGACCCGAGAGTCAAGTGCGCCGTCAAGACCAGGGGGGTCCGGGGGGATGGTCCCCCAGGGAGGAAACAGCCGGGGGGTGCGGGGGGTCGCCCCCCCGAGACTAATCATGTCCTCTGACCAGGCCGAGCACTTCGTCGCGAAGGCCGGCCATGCCCGCCTCGCTGCTCGCCTCGACGTTGAGCCGCAGCAGCGGCTCGGTGTTGGAGGGCCGGAGGTTGAACCACCAGTCGCTGCCCGCGACCGTCAGTCCGTCTAGCTCGTCGAACCGCACCCCGGCTCGTGCTGAGTAAACGTCGCGGACCTTGGCGGTCGCGGCGGCCTGATCATGCACCTCGCTGTTGATCTCGCCGCTCGCGCAGTACCGCGAGAACTCGCTGAGCAGGGCCGACAGCGGGCGCTCGTCGTGGCCGAGCGCGGCAAGCACGTGCAGTGCCGCGAGCATGCCGGAGTCGGCGAACCAGAAGTCCCTGAAATAGAAGTGGCCCGAGTGCTCACCGCCGAACACCGCGTTCGTCTCCGCCATCGTCGCCTTGATGAACGAGTGGCCGACGCGGGTCCGCACGGGCGTGCCGCCGTGCTCCACGATGAGTTCGGGCACCGCGCGGGAGGTGATGAGGTTGTGGATGACCGTCGCTCCCGGCTCGCGGGCGAGCTCGCGGGCGGCGATCAGCGCGGTCAGCACCGACGGGCTGACGATCTGGCCGCGCTCGTCCACCACGAAGCACCGGTCGGCGTCGCCGTCGAAGGCCAGGCCGATGTCCGCCTGGTTCTCGGTGACGGCATTCTGCAGGTCCCACAGGTTCTTGGGGTCGATCGGGTTGGCCTCGTGGTTGGGGAACGTGCCGTCGAGCTCGAAGTAGAGCGGGACCAGCGTGATCGGCAGCCCCTCGAAGACCTGCGGCACCGTGTGGCCCGCCATCCCGTTGCCCGCGTCAACGACGACCTTCAGCGGGCGGATCCCGGAAAGGTCGACCAGCTTCTTCAGGTACTCGGCGTAACCGGGCAGCAGGTCCGTGCTGCTGATCGTGCCGGGGTCGCCGTCATAGGCAGGGACGCCGCTGGCGACCGTCTCCTTCAGCTGCACCAGGCCCGTCTCGATGCCGACAGGCTTCGCGCCAGCCCGGCAGAGCTTGATTCCGTTGTACCTGGCGGGATTGTGACTCGCGGTGATCATCGCCCCCGGTGTCTCCAGCGACCCGCTGGCGTAGTACACCATGTCAGTGGAGCCGAGGCCGCCGTGGATCACGTCCGCACCCTGCGCCGCGGCGCCCCGGCCGAGCGCCTCGGCGAGCGGCTGCGAGGTGGTCCGCATGTCGTGCAGCGTGACGAGTGTCTTGGCGCCGGTGAGCCTTACGAACGCCCCGCCGACCGCCTCGGCCACGCTCTCGTCCAGCTCGTCAGGTACTACCCCCCTGATGTCGTACGCCTTGAAGATCTTGTCAAGATCGCTCACGTCGGCTCGCTTCCTGATCCCGTCGGCTAGGAACTTTCCCAGGATCAACCTATCGGTCACGCCGCATGGGCATGGCCGCGGCGGCCGGCCGGGATGACGCGGTGCCCGGTTTCGCCGCTGACGCGCGGGCTAGGCCTCGGGGGCGCTCGGAGCGGAGCGCAGCACGCGCAGGTGCCCGCGGCGGCCTACCTCGACGCCCTGGCCTACCGGCTCGGCGAGGGCGGGGCGCGGGGAACCGGCAGGCGACGGCGAGTGCGGCGCGGCGGTGGGCAGCTCGGCGCGGGCGGGCTCGGGACGGCCGGCCGACCCGAGGCGGTCCGCCTCGCGGACGACGTTCGCCAGCGCCTCGAGGTCGTTGGCCCGCTCCCGGGCTGGGTCCGCCGGCAGATGGACGACATCCCAGCCGCGCGGCACGACCAGCCTGTCGGCGTGCTTCTCGCACAGGTCGTAACAGTGCGGCTCTACATAGGCCGCCAGCGGACCGAGCACGGCCGTGGAGTCGCGGTACACGTATGTGAGCGTGTAGACCGGAGGCTGTTTGCACGCGGTGCGTGAGCAGCAACGGGAATTCACCAGCCCACCTCGCTCACCAGATCGTTATTGGCCACGATAGCAGCGCGATCTTCGCGAGCACGCGCAAAAGCCATGGCCGGGTGAGCGTCGTCGGCGTGCCCCGCCAGGGCCGCCCCCCAGGCCGCGGGTGCGGATTTTTCGTCGCTCACATCGGCTGACGGTACCTATCCGGAGCCGGTTACGCCATCACCCGGCCCCGTTCACGATCGTGTCGTTTTGTCTGGCCTGACGGTACCCGCTGGCTGCCCATCGGCGATACGCTCAGTGACTGTGTACGGCGGTGAGGACGGCTCGGTTCGCGGACGGAGTATCCGGCGGCGAGACCGCAGGGGGCGCGGCCTGCGCGGGCGCCTTGTACCGCCGGACGTGCCGCTGTACCGCACCCGGTCACAGCAGTTCGACGACATGGTGCTGGACGCGGTCGCCCGGCTCGAGCCGCGCTGGGAGACCGAGCTCGCGGGCGTCGAGTTCGCCGTCCAGGAAGTCCCCGAGCCGGACGAACTGGCCGACGACAGCGGCCCGCTGCCGCTGGCGCGGATGGTGCCCGGTTCGGCTGACCCGCAAGACCCTGCCCGCCCGGCCACGGCTGCCCGCATCGTGGTGTACCGCCGCCCGCTGCTCGCCAGGGCCGAGGACGACGACGAGCTCAGCGACCTCATCTTCGACGTCGTGGTCGAGGAGTTTGCCCAGGTTCTCGGGCTGGACCCGGAGTCGATCGACCCGGGCTACCGCGAGGGCTTCGACTGAGCCGCGCCGGCTGGCCGGCTACGGCAAGATGGCCGAGTACGAGTCCTCGGCCGGCGGCAGGGTGATCACGGTGAGCGCGCTCGGCACCGGCAGCAGCGAGACGACGGTCGCGGACAGCCCGCCCGTGCCAGCGGTGACCACGCGCGCGGCGTAGAGCGGGCCGGAACCAGCAAGCGGCGTGATCACGATCGCGAACGGCTGCCGGCTGCCCTTCGGCCCCGACACGGTCACCGCGGCAGTGTGGCCGGCCTGTACCGTCGCCAGCTGCTGCGTGCCGACGGCACCCGCTGACCCGGCACCAACGGACGGGATGACGGCGATGTTCGCGCGCACGGCGGCGGCGGGAGCGGTGAGCAGCAAGCCCACCGTGAGGCCGGCCGTGGCCGGGTTCCCGGCCACCACGCCCTGCTCGGTAACCGGCGCGACCGCGGTGGTGAACGAGCCGATGCCCTCGCCGGGAACCAGCACGGCCGCCGTGATCGGCACGTTGGAGGTCAGCTCGAGCCCCGCGGCCGACGCGCCAAGCGACGTGAGCGGGAACGAGACCGTCGCGCCTGCCGGGGCGTCGACCGGGGTCGAACCGAACTGCGGGAACTTGCCCTGAACGGTGAACGCGAGGACCTTCACCTGGGCGTCGGTCGCGCCGGGCACCGTCACGAACAGCCGCGCGGCGCTGCTGGCCACCGTCAGGCCGGGTATCACCAGCTGGGTCGACGGGGCGGCCGCCTGGGGCAGCCAGCTGCCGCCTGAGCCGCCGCCCTCCCAGACCGCGGCCGCTACCTGTCCCGAACTGGTCTGGACGTGCAGCGCGAGCGCGACCGAGCCGGTCACGAGCGGGGCTATCTTCTCCACGACGAACTGGTGCGGGGCGACGGTGATCCCGTTGTTCAGCACGTTCTGCAGGCCAGCGTCGGTGAGGATGGTCACGTCAACGCTGGCCGCCATGTCGCCTGTGTTCGTCAGGTACAGCCGGATGTCCGGGGCCCCGGCCGCCGCCCCTGTGCCGACGAACCACATGTCCGAACTCGGGTACGCGCAGCTCACCGTGCCCATGCCCGAGGCCGTGGCCTGCTCCGCCGCAAAGCCCTCCGCCATCTGGCCGGTCGCCGTGACCGCGGTGCCGCCGAAGAGGTCCGCCGCCGGCGCCGCCACCGTCGCCTGCGTGCCCGGTGCGGACATCGTCACGGACTGTGCCGCCGCGGCGGCGTGCGCCTGGCGTGCGGAATGCGAGGTGGTCGCGGCGGCCGTCGGCGTCGAGGTCGCGGTCGGCGTGGACTTCGCGGCGGGCTGGCGCTTGGTCACGGTCGGCGTGGCCGGGACGGCGGTCAGCGTGACCGACCCGGTGGAGGCCGGGCTGGCCTTGGCCGCCTGGGCCTGTGACGGCACGGAGATCGTCGCGATGTGCGCGGTGCCGGTGTCCGGGCCTGGCGGGGGGCAGGACCGGGTGATGGCGGTCACGGCGACACTCCGTGCCGCCGACTGGGCGGATGTCCGGGCAGGGCCAGGCTCGGTGCGCCAGGCCGCCACGTAGACGGCGGCGAGCACGAGGAGAACCGCGCCGAGCAGGCCAAGGCGGCGCATCAGGACTCTCCGTCAGAGGTGGGCCCGCGCCTGCGGGGACGCCCGTGCCTGCCTGCCCGGTGTGAATGCCGCTCCGGCGGCGCGGCGCGCACCGGGTCAGCCGCCCGCGCCGCCGCGCGCGGGCCGGTCTGCCACGCCTGGTCCTGGCCCGGCTGCCGCTCA
>NZ_JASIAL010000399.1:0-9121 GCF_030042015.1 Trebonia sp.
AACGGCAGATCTCGGGAACCGAGCAGCTGCCGGCGATGAGCTCAGCCCGCGTCGCGAAATCGATCCCGTAGAAACACGGCCACTTCACCGGCGGCGAGGCGATCCGGATGTGCACCTGGAGCGCCCCCGCCTCGCGCAGCATGGCCACGATCGCCCGCTGCGTGTTCCCGCGCACGATCGAGTCGTCGACAACGACGATCCGCTGGCCGGCGATCACGTCGCGCAAGGGATTGAGCTTCAGCCTGATGCCGAGCTGCCTGATCGTCTGGCTCGGCTGGATGAAGGTCCTGCCGACATAGGAGTTCTTCACCAGGCCCTGCCCGTACGGGATGCCGCTGGCCTCCGCGTACCCGATCGCGGCGGGGGTGCCCGACTCGGGCACCGGGATCACCAGGTCGGCGTCGGCCGGGTGCTCGCGTGCCAGCGTCCGGCCGATCTGCACCCGGGTGGCGTGCAGGCCGCGCCCGCCGATCGTGGTGTCCGGCCTGGCCAGGTAGACGTACTCGAACAGGCAGACCTTCGGCGCGGCCGCCGCGAAGATCCGCGACCGGACGCCCCGCTCGTCGAGCGAGATGAGCTCGCCGGGCCGGACCTCGCGCACGAAGGAGGCGCCCACGATGTCCAGCGCCGCGGTCTCGCTCGCCACGACCCAGCCCGCGGCCCCCAGCCGGCCGAGCACGAGCGGCCGGAATCCCTGCGGGTCGCGCGCCGCGTACAGGGTCTTCTCGTCCATGAAGACCAGCGAGTAGGCGCCCTTGACAAGCGGAAGGATGCGTGCCGCCGCCTCCGCGATGCCACCAGGCCCGGGCCCCCCCGCCGGTCCCTGCACGAACAGCTCGGTGAGCACGTCGGTGTCCGAGGTGGCCGCGAGCGTGCCGTGCCCGTTGCCGGGGGCGAGCATCGCGGCGAGCTCGCGGGTGTTGGTCAGGTTCCCGTTGTGCCCGAGGGCGATGGAAACCGTCGGGGTGGACCGGAAGGTCGGCTGGGCGTTCGCCCACACCGAAGAGCCAGTGGTCGAGTACCGGCAGTGCGCCACCGCGATGTCGCCGCGCAGCGCCCGCAGCGATGGCTCGTCGAACACCTGGGCAACCAGGCCCATCTCCTTGTGCACGACGATCCGGCTGCCGTCGCTGACGGCTATCCCGGCCGACTCCTGGCCGCGGTGCTGCAGGGCGTGCAGTCCGTAGTAGGCGAGCTTGGCGACGTCTTCGCCGGGCGACCAGACGCCGAACACGCCGCAGGCGTCCTTGGGCGGGCGGTCATCGGGATCAAGATCATCGGTAAGACGCCCGTCTGGCTTGGCCACTAAGCCAGTGTATTTGCTAAGGCCAGCGGAAGATACGCGGATAGATCAGCCCGCGTGCCGCTCGCCCGAAGTGCCCCGGAATCTACCGCCTCCGCCCAGCCGAGCCGCCCGGTCGCCAGCCGGAACCAGGTCAGCGGATCGGTCTCGATGACGTTCGGCGGGGTGCCCCGCGTGTGCCTGGGGCCCGCGACGCACTGCACCGCCGCGACCGGTGGCACCCTCATTTCCACCGAACGGCCGGGGGCGGCTGCCTCGAGCAGCTGCAGCAGGTGCCGGGCGGCGGACCTGAGCGCCGCCTGCGGCGGGTTCTCTCCGGCGTCGAGCGCGGCGCCTGCCGCCGCTACCGCGGCCGGGCCGTCGGGGTCGGGCTTGCGTGCTGGCACGAGAGTGACCGTACCGCTGCTGTCAGTCGAAGAGGGCCGGGAGCGTGGCTTCCCAGACCGAACGCAGCTCTGCGGTCGGGACGGCGAACACGCCCTCGACTGCCAGGGTGTCGCCGCCTGTGATACCGAGCACGCTCGCGGGAACGCCATGCTCAGCGCACAGGTTGGCGAACTCCTCCTCGGCCCCCTGGCAGACGGAGACGATCGCCCGCGCTGGGGACTCGCTGAACAGCTCGGTGAACGGGTCGCCGTTCAGGCCTACCTGGCAGCCGATGTTGCCGCGGAGGCAGGACTCTGCCAGGGCTATGGCCAGGCCGCCGTCGGACAGGTCGTGGGCGGAGGCTAGCACGCCTGCCGCAGCGGCGGTGGCGATGAGAGTCGCCAGGGCTCGTTCGGAAGCTAGATCGGGAGCGGGGGGGCGGCCGCCCAGGTGGGCGTGCAGGACATGTGCCCATGCGGACCCGCCGAATTCTTCCTTCGTGCTGCCGAGCAGCACGAGCCGGGCGCCGTCGGCGGTGAAGCCCGCGGGGAGCCTGCGCCGGACGTCCTCGTGCACGCCAAGCACGCCGATCACCGGGGTGGGGTGGATGGCGTTGCCGCCGGTCTGGTTGTACAGGCTGACGTTGCCGCCGGTGACCGGGATGGCGAGGGTCTTGCAGCCGTCGGCGAGACCGCGCACCGCCTCGGCGAACTGCCACATGACCGCGGGATCCTCGGGGGAACCGAAGTTCAGGCAGTTGGTCACCGCCACCGGCCGCGCCCCGGTCATCGCGACGTTGCGGTACGCCTCGCCGAGCGCGAGCTGGGTGCCCTGGTAGGGGTCGAGACGGCAGTACCGGCCGTTGCCGTCGGTGGCGAGCGCGATCCCGAGGTGGCCCTGCTCGTCGACCCGGAGCAGGCCGCCGTCGGCTGACATCGCCAGCACGGTGTTGCCGCGCACGTACCGGTCGTACTGCGCGGTCGCCCACGTCTTGTCCGCCAGGTCCGCCGAGCCGAGCAGGGCGAGCAGCGCCGCGCGCAGCGCCGGGCCGTCTTCGGGACGGTCCAGCTGTTCGGGACCGGCCGCCTGCAGCGCGTCCAGGTCGGCGGGGCGGGCCATCGGGCGGTGGTAGACCGGGCCGTCGGCGGCCGTTCGCGGCGGGATCTGGACGACCGTGCCGCCGCGCCAGGTCATCGTGAGCATGCCGTCGCCGGTCACCTCGCCGATCACGGTGGCCTCGACGTCCCACTTCTCGCAGACCCCGAGGAACGCTTTGACGTTGGCGGGCGTGACCACCGCCATCATCCGCTCCTGCGACTCGCTCATCAGGATCTCGGCCGGGCTGAGCGTCGGGTCGCGCAGCGGGATGTCGTCCAGCCTCACCCGCATCCCGCCGTCGCCGCCCGCGGACAGCTCGGTGGTCGCGCAGGCGACGCCGGCCGCGCCAAGGTCCTGGATTCCCTCGATCAGCCCGGCGGCGTACAGCTCAAGGCAGCACTCGACGAGGAGCTTCTCCATGAACGGGTCGCCCACCTGGACGCTGGGGCGCTTGGCCGAGGAGCTCCCGTCGCCGCCGAACGTTGCACTGGCCAGCACAGAAGCGCCGCCGACGCCGTCCGGGCCGGTCCGCGAGCCGAACAGGATGACCTTGTTGCCCGGTCCGCTCGCGACCGCGGCCTTGAGGTCGCGATGCCGCATGACGCCCACGCACAGCGCGTTGACCAGCGGGTTCCCGGCGTAGCAGGGGTCGAAGGCGAGCTCGCCGCCGATGTTCGGCAGGCCGAGGCAGTTGCCGTAGGACGAGATGCCGCTGACCACCCCAGGCAGCACGCGGGCGGTGTCGTGGGCGTCCGCCGGGCCGAACCGCAGCGCGTCCATGACCGCCACCGGCCGTGCGCCCATCGCGAGGATGTCCCTGACGATGCCGCCGACGCCGGTGGCCGCGCCCTGGTGCGGCTCGACGAACGACGGGTGGTTGTGGCTTTCGATCTTGAAGGTGACCGCGTAGCCCTGCCCGATGTCCACCACGCCGGCGTTGGCGCCGATGCCGGCGAGCAGCGCCCCGGACTGGCTCTCGTCGGGGGCGAGCGTGCGCAGGTGCACCTTGGAGGACTTGTACGAGCAGTGCTCGCTCCACATGACCGAGTACAGGGCCAGCTCGGCGGCGGTGGGCCGACGGCGCAGGAGCTCGCGGATCTTCGCGTACTCATCGCCGGTGAGGCCGAGTTCGGCGAACGGCTGGGCCAGCCCCGGGGTGCCGGCGGCGACCTCGATGGTGTCCTTGCCGCTCACCGCAGTGCCCCCGCGAAGGCCCGGACCACGGACGTAAAGAACCCGAGCCCGTCGGCGGACGGGCCGGTCAGCGGGTCGATGGCGTGCTCGGGATGCGGCATCAGGCCGACCACGTTGCCTTCGGCGCTGCAGATGCCCGCGATGGCGCGGGCGGCCCCGTTCGGGGCGTTGCCCACGTAGCGGACGACCACGCGCCCGGCCGCCTCGAACTCGTCGAGCGTGGCCTGGTCAGCGGTGTAGGCGCCCTCGCCGCTCTTCAGCGGTATCCGCACCAGCTGGCCTGCTCGGTAGCCGCTGGTCCACGGCGTCCGCGTGTTCTCGACCGTCAGCCCCACGTCGCGGGTGATGAAGCGCAGGCCGGCGTTGCGGGTCAGCGCGCCGGGCAGCAGGTGGGCCTCGCACAGGATCTGGAACCCGTTGCAGATGCCGAGCACAGGCAGCCCGGCCCTGGCGGCAGGGACGAGCTCCGCCATCACGGGCGAGAACCGGGCGATCGCGCCGCAGCGCAGGTAGTCGCCGTAGGAGAAGCCGCCGGGCAGGATGACCGCGTCGACGCCGCGCAGGTGCCGGTCGGCGTGCCACAACGGGACGGGCTCGGCCCCCGCGTAGCGCACCGCGCGGGCCGCGTCGGTGTCGTCAAGCGACCCGGGGAACGTGACAACGCCTATCCGCACGTCCGCAGCCTACCCGGCGGCGCCCCAGGCCAGCGAAACGTGGCGACGGACGGCGACCCGGCATGATGTGGGATAGAAAACCACCTTTTCTGGTGGTTTTCTATCCCACATCTTTGCGGCGCGGGCGGTTACTCCCCCTGGTGGAGGGCGAACTCCTCGATCACCGGGTTGGCGAGCAGTTCGCGGGCGAGCTCTTCCACGGCGGCCAGCGTGGTGCCGTCCGCGGGGCCGTCGATCTCGAGCTCGAACCGCTTTCCCTGGCGCACGGCGCTGACCTTGCCGAACCCCAGGCGGCGGGCTGCGCCGAGCACGGCCTCGCCCTGCGGGTCGTGAATCTCCGGCTTGAGCATCACGTCCACGATCACTTTGGCCACGTATCCTCCCAGGCAAACAGGGCATATATCGTCAGGTGAAAGGCGTCCGGCCACGGCAGCAAGCGCCCATGAAGCGTACAGCCACCGTGGCATCAAGGCCGGCAGGGCCGACGGTGGCAATCCCATCGCCGGGCCTAGCCGAAAGGAGTGGCACGTGACCGTCGAAACCGGCGGTGCGACCCTGGTCGCACCCAATGACACCGAGCTCATCCAGCTCCTTACTCCCGAAGGCGAGCGGGTCGACAACCCCAGCTACCCGCTCAGCGACGTAGACATCAAGGGCCTGTACCGCGACATGGTGCTGGTCCGGCGGTTCGACAGCGAGGCGATTTCCCTGCAGCGCCAGGGTGAGCTCGGCATCTGGGCCTCACTGCTCGGCCAGGAGGCCGCGCAGATCGGCTCGGGGCGCGCGCTGTCGCCCACGGACATGGCGTTCCCCTCGTACCGCGAGCACGGCGTGGCCTGGTGCCGCGGCCTGGACCCGGTGCGGCTGCTCGAGCTGTTCCGCGGCGTCAGCAACGGCAGCTGGAACCCGGAGCAGTACAAGTTCCACCTGTACACGATCGTCATCGGCGACCAGACCCTGCACGCCACCGGGTACGCGATGGGCATCAAGCGGGACGGCGCGGAAGACGAGGCGGTGATCGTCTACTTCGGTGACGGCGCCACCAGCCAGGGCGATGTGAGCGAGGCGTTCTCCTGGGCGTCCGTCTTCAACGCCCCCGTGGTGTTCTTCTGCCAGAACAACCAGTACGCGATCTCCGCCCCGCAGGAACGGCAGAGCCCGATCCCGCTGTACCAGCGGTCGCGCGGCTTCGGCTTCCCCGGGGTCCGGGTCGACGGCAACGACGTGCTCGCCTGCTACGAGGTGACGCGGCAGGCGCTGCGGGCAGCGCGCGAGGGCCAGGGCCCGACGCTGATCGAGGCGTTCACCTACCGGATGGGCGCGCACACCACCACCGACGACCCGACGCGGTACCGGCTGGCCAGCGAGCTCGAGACGTGGCGGCTGCGCGACCCGATCGAGCGCGTCCGCGCCTTCCTCGCCCGCACCGGCCTGGCGAATTCCGCGTTCTTCGACGAGGTCGAGGCGGCGGCGGCGAAGCTCGCCGCGCACGTCCGCGAAGGCTGCCGGGCGCTGCCTGACCCGCCGCCGCTGGCGCTGTTCGACCACGTGTACACGGGCGCGAACGCGATACTCGACGCCGAGCGCGCGCAGTACGCGGCCTACCTGAACGAATTCGACTGGGAGAGCCTGGCTGGCCTGCGCCAACAGGAAAGCGGGGCCGCGCGATGATGACCAAGCTCACGCTGTCCCGTGCGCTGAACGAGGGGCTGCGCCGGGCGCTCGAGGCCGACCCCAAGGTGCTGATCATGGGCGAGGACGTCGGCAGGCTCGGCGGCGTGTTCCGGGTGACGGACGGGCTGCAGAAGGACTTCGGCGAGCACCGCGTGCTCGACACGCCGCTCGCGGAGTCGGGGATCATCGGCACCGCCATCGGGCTGGCGCTGCGCGGCTACCGGCCGGTCTGCGAGATCCAGTTCGACGGCTTCGTGTACCCGGCGACCGATCAGATCGTCAGCCAGCTCGCGAAGATGCACTACCGGTCGCGCGGGCAGCTGACGCTGCCTGTCGTCGTCCGCATCCCGTTCGGCGGCGGCATCGGCGCGGTCGAGCACCACAGCGAGTCGCCCGAGGTCATCTTCGCGCACACCGCAGGGCTGCGGGTGGTCGCCTGCGCGGACGCGGCCGAGGCGTTCGCGATGATCCAGCTCGCGATCGCCTGCGACGACCCGGTGATCTTCTTCGAGCCGAAGCGGCGCTACTGGGACAAGGGCGACGTCGACCTGACCGCCCCGCCGGGCGCCGCGCTGCCCCTGGACAAGGCGCGCACCGTGCTCCCCGGAGACGACGTCACCCTGCTCACGTACGGGCCGCTGGTCCGTACCTGCGTGGAGGCGGCGACCGCCGCCAGTGACGAGGGCAAGTCCGTCGAGGTGATCGACCTACGCTCGCTGTCGCCGCTCGACATCGAGACGATCGCCGCCTCGGTATCGCGCACCGGCCGGTGCGTGGTCGCGCACGAGGCGCCGGTCTACGCCGGGCTCGGCGCCGAGATCGCGGCCCGGGTGACCGAGCGGTGCTTCTACGACCTCGAGGCGCCGGTGCTGCGGGTGGGCGGCTTCGCCACGCCGTACCCGGTCGCGCGGCTTGAGGAGCACTTCCTGCCGGACCTGGACCGGATCCTGGACGCCGTCGACCGGTCCTTCGCCTTCTGAGCCCGGGGAGTCCAGCATGAACAAGGAGTTCAGGCTCCCCGACGTCGGGGAGGGCCTGACCGAGGCCGACATCGTCTCCTGGCACGTCAAGCCGGGCGACGTGGTGGAGATCAACCAGGTCATCGTGGAGATAGAGACCGCCAAGGCGGTCGTCGAGCTGCCAAGCCCGTACGCGGGCACGGTCAGCGCCCTGCTGGTGACCGAAGGGCAGACCGTCGACGTGGGCACGCCGATCATCGCGGTCGACGTGCCCGGCACGGACTCCGGCCCGGGCCAGGCAGCCGGAGCCCCGCAGGCCGCGGCTCCGTCCGCCCCGGCCGAGTCCGCCCCCGCCGCGCCGTCCGCCCCCGCGGCCGCCGGGGAGGAACCCGCTGAACCCGGCCGGCAGGCGGTGCTGGTCGGGTACGGGGTCAAGCCGGGAGCGACGACCCGCCGCCCGCGCAAGGCGCCGCCCGCCACGCGGCCAGCCTCCTATCCGGCCACGCCGGGGCCGGCCCCCGGGAGTAACAGGGCCAAGCCCCCGGTGCGCAGGCTCGCCAGGGACCTTGGCGTGGACCTTGCCCTGCTCACGGGAAGCGGGCCGGAAGGTTCCGTGACCCGGGAAGATGTGCAGCGGGCGGCCGGAGAAGCAACGGCTCGTTCGGGATATGGAGTGGCGGGATCAGGCGACGGCGCGGCCGCCCTCGCTACGGCGGCCAGCCCGGGCGGGACCGAAGAGCGGATTCCCGTGCGGGGGGTGCGTAAGCACATCGCGGCCGCGATGGTGGCCAGCGCGTTCTCCGCGCCGCACGTGACCGAGTTCCTGCAGGTGGACGTCACCGACACGATGGCGGCCGTGCGGCGGGCGCGGGAGCTGCCCGAGTTCGGCGGGGTCAAGGTGTCGCCGCTGCTGTTCGTGGCCAAGGCGCTGCTCGTCGCGGTCGCCAGGCATCCCATGATCAACTCGTCGTGGGACGAGGCCGCCCAGGAGATCGTCGTCAAGCGCTACGTCAACCTCGGCATCGCGGTCGCGGCCGAGCGCGGCCTTCTTGTCCCCAACGTCAAGGGGGCGCACGCGCTGTCCCTTGCCGCGCTCGCGGCGGCGCTCGACGAACTGGCCGCCACGGCGCGCGCGGGCAAGGCGACGCCGGCCGACCTGTCGGGCGGCACAATCACGATCACCAACGTGGGCGTGTTCGGCGTCGATGCCGGAACGCCCATCCTGACCCCAGGGGAGGCCGCCATCCTGGCGTTCGGTCAGGTGCGCGAGGCACCATGGGTACGCGACGGCGAGCTGGCGGTGCGGAAGGTAACGACGCTATCGCTGGCCTTCGACCATAGGATCGTGGACGGAGAACTCGGCTCTGCGGTGCTGCGCGACGTAGGCTCGATGCTGGAAGATCCGGTCCGGATGCTCGCGTGGTCGTGAGCCCGGCGCACCGAGGGATAGGGATGCGGAATGTCGTGGCGGAACGTGCGCGACGCCCTGGTGCTGATGGGCGGCTTCATCGCGCTGATCTGGATCCTGCAGGTGTTCAACTGGGCCGACGGGTACCGGCTGGACCTGTCGTACGGCATCCTGCCGCACGACGTGGACCGGCTGCCGGAGATCTTCACCGCGCCGTTCCTGCACTTCTCCTGGCAGCACATCGAGGGCAACACGGTGCCGCTGTTCGTGCTCGGCGTGCTGGCGGCGTACCGGGGCATCAGGAAGTTCCTGCTGGTGACGCTCATCATCACGGTGGCCAGCGGGCTCGCGGTATGGCTCTTCCAGAGCTCGGGCGAGCTGACCGTGGGCGCCAGCGGGATCATCTTCGGATACTTCGGTTATGTGCTGATCCGCGGATTTTTCG
>NZ_JASIAL010000063.1:0-13625 GCF_030042015.1 Trebonia sp.
CCGGGCCCCGGCCGTCCGGCGGGGCGCCCGCCCGGGGCGCCCGGGGCGCCTGGCCCGCCAGGCAGTCCCGGTGCCCCGCCCGTGAGCTGGTACATCCGGGCGTCCTGCATGCCCTTGGCCGCCCGCCAGCCCAGCGCGAGCGCCGCGAGCAGCCACGCGGCGATCACGCCGACGACGGGGGCGATGTGCAGCCCGTGCAGCTGGTTGAGCAGCGCCACGACGAAGACCACCGGCCACGCCAGCGTCACCGCGACGGTCCGGCACGGCACGTACCAGCGGCGCAGCGGCCCGAGGTGCGCGACGACCGCCATCACGACCGGCAGCGCGTACAGCGCCCAGCGCTCGGGCCACGACGGCTGCGCGGCCGCGGACGGGCTGTACAGCGCGGTCACGTAGATGATCCAGACGGCGAGCATGGCCACGTACGCGGAAGCCATCTTGGTGCGCACCTTGCCGGCCACCGCGATCGGCGCGAGCACAGGGCAAAGGAACACCACGGCCCCGATAATCGGGACAATCCTCTGCGGCAGGGGAATCCGGTCCGTCGCACGCTGCACGCGCTCGACGAGGTTGAGCCTTTCCCGACCCGTGGACTGGACCCTATCGTTTGGCAGCATCGTGCTCCCTCGGACAGTCGTAAGTCCTTGTATAGCAGTATCGGGGGACGTCGCAACAGCACACGGGCCGATACGCTGCGTGAAATTCCCGCCCGCGCGATCTAAACGATGCAGGTCAAGTCGATCTCGTCACGCAGCGGAATGCCGTAATCGCCGGTGCGCGGAATCTCGGGCTTACGCAGCCGCGACCGGTCCACCGCACCGGGCCGGAGCGCGGACAGCCGGAATCCGCGCCGCTGGTAGAACCGGAGGGCGCCGATATTGTCGTTGGTGGTCGTCAGCACAATCTCGCGGCAGCCGCGGCGCTTAGCCTCGGCGCGAATGGCCTCGATAAGCATCGTGCCGATTCCGGCGTGCTGATCGAGAGCGTTGATCGTGACGATCTCGAGGACACCGGGCCGCACGTCGTACGTGACAAGTCCGGCGATGCGCCCGGCGCGCTCGGCGATGAAGCCGGGAAGGGTGGCCGGATAGAAAACCCCATCGTGCACGACGACCTCAGGGGCGCCCCACAGCTGGGTCGTCAGCCATTCGACCGTGGGCCGGTCATTTTCCTCCACGGGCCGGACCGCGACCTCGCGCTCTTGCACCGCACCATTATCCCCGCTTCCCGCGCGCCGCGCCGCCGCAGGGACAACCCGGTCACGGCCGTAGCCTGGCCAGCCGGCGGAACCGCTGGGCCACCGTCTTCAGGTCTCCCCTGTCCAGCGCGTAGGCCACCACGCCGAAGGCCGCGACGGCGATCATCGCCGCCGCCGCGCCCGACCCGACGTCTGCCAGCCTCCGGCCCGCGGGCAGCACCAGGGTGACGGCCACGCCGAGGATGGCGCCCGCGACCCCGGCGGCCACGCCGACCAGTGTCGCGTGGCCGACGCCCTGGACGGCCGCCCTGCCGCGGATCCGCCGGG
Organism: Trebonia sp.; assembly: GCF_030042015.1. Taxonomy (GTDB): domain Bacteria; phylum Actinomycetota; class Actinomycetes; order Streptosporangiales; family Streptosporangiaceae; genus Trebonia. The sequence goes on from NZ_JASIAL010000063.1 coordinate 1,526, forward strand.
TCGCGATCACCATCGGGACCGCCACGACCACCTGGGTGATCGTGCTGCCCAGGGCGAGGACGGCGACAACCAGGCGGGCAGGCACGAGCAGGACGAGCGGCACGCAGAACACGATCTGCAGCAACTGCCCGGCGACCAGCCCCGCCGCCGCCACCTTCAGCCGCCCCACGGCGAACATCACCCGCGAGGCGTTGGTGATCACCGCGTAGCCGACCAGGCCGGGCGCGAACAGGGCGAAGCCCCCGATGAGCTGCGACACCTGGTCCGGCTGTTTCGCGAGGAGGTGCGCGGCGGGCAGGCAGACCGCGGCCATCACGGCCGTGCCGAGCCAGGACATGAGCACGACCGCGCGGGTCGACCCCGCGCAGGTGCGGTCGAACGTCTCCCCATCGGTCGCCGACAGCACGGGGAACGCGCTGGTCACGATCGACAGGGCCAGCACGGAGTAGATAGACGTGTACACCAGCCAGGCGTAGTTGAACATGACGAGCGCGCCCGTGTCGCCGTGCCCGTTGGCGAGGTCGATGTTCACCACCGTGTCCACGTCACTGGCCAGGAACTCAAGGACCCCGACCAGCGCGAGGCCGCCGGCCAGCCGGATGACCCCGGGCGGGAACCGCAGTGCCGGCCGGAGCCTGAGGCGAAGCCGCCACGTCGGCGGGAGCACCACGATGACCAGCATGGCGATGTTCAGCGTGGTCCCCACCGACAGCACCAGCTCGGCCGCGAGCGGGGTGCTGGCCAGCGGCAGCCCCTTGTCCAGGGACGGGAAGGCGAGATAACAGCAGATCAGCACCACGTTGGCGAGTACCGGGGCCAGCGTCGGGCCCGTGAACCTGCGGTACGCCTGCAGCAGCCCGAAGAGCACGACCGACAGCCCGTACAGCAGGACCTGGGGCGCGAACACGACGAGCATGCTGTGGGTGATGGCGACCATCTCGGCGTGCGCGCAGCTCGAGTTGGGGTTGGCCGGCATGAGCAGCGAGGCGATCGGGCCCGCCGTTGCCGCCACGATCGCGGTCAGCGGCACGAGGATGACGACGGCCCAGGTCAGCAGGGCGGAAGAGATCTGCTCGACGCGCGCCTTCTGCGCGGGGTCGATGCCCGCCCGCTGCGCCGAACGGGCAAGCACCGGGACCATCGCGCTGGTCAGCGCGCCGCCCAGGGCCAGCTCGTAGATGAGGTTCGGCACCTGGCTGGCGGTCACGTACGCCGTGCCCAGGCAGCCCGCCCCGACGCTTTGCGAGAACACCAGCGTGCGGACCAGCCCGAGCATCCGGGACAGCGTGGTGAGCCCGGCGATGAGCAGTGCGCCCCGTGCGATGCCGGGCGCGATGCCAGGCGCGATGGCCGTCCCGGTGCCCGCCGCTTGCTCGGGCACGTCCTGCGCCGGAGCACGCTGCGCGGACTCGGTCACGCCAGTCTCGTTCGTCGGCACACGCAATCCCCTGCTCTGCTAGCGCGGCGGCCGTGACAACCGGCTTAGAGAGCCCGGATCAGCGGAAGTAGAGACCGCGCGTATACAAGACGCACATTCTCCCCGTCGAGATTACAGGCGAGGCGCCGCAGCGGGCAGCCGGAACCGCGGTCAGCGGCGCACTTGCCCGCACCCAAGGCGGCTACCGTATCGTGATGGGGTGCGCCCTGGGCACGCCTGGCATGTCGGATGGCGCTGGATTGTCGTGCTGACCGGCGTCGCCGTGCTGTGCTGCCTGCCTATCTTGGCCAGCGCGCTCCCGGCGAGCGTGCCGAGGTTCACGCCGCGGCAGCTTGAGAACCTCATCCTCGGCTCCCAGCGCCTGTCGTTCGCCGGTTACGCGGAAAGCGACGCGGACTTCGGCCTCCCGCCGCTGCCCGCGTTCTCCACCGTCACGCCCCTGCTTGACGGGGTAACCCGGATGCGGGTCTGGCAGGCCGCGCCCGACCACTGGCGGGTGGACACGCTCTCCGACGCCGGCGAGAACGACACCTACCAGGTCGGCGACAACACCTTCGTCTGGGACTCGGGCGAGCAGCTGCTCACCGGAATCTACGGCCCCGAGGTCATCCGGCTGCCCAGAGCCGCTGACCTGGTGCCAGCGGCCCTGGCCGTTCGGCTAATCGAAGAGGCGGGACCGGACGCGGAGCTGAGCCTCTTGCCGCCACAGCGGGTGGCCGGGCAGAGCGCGGCGGGGCTGGCGATCAGGCCGGCCAGCCCGCAGTCCACGATCGCGCGGGCCGACATCTGGGCGGCGCCAGGCACCGGGCTGCCGCTGCGCGTCGAGATCTTCGGCCGCGGCTCAGCGCAGCCGGCCCTGGAAACGCAGTTCCTCCAGGCCGGCCGGTGGACGCCGTCCGGCGACGTGCTGACCCCGCAGCTCGGCCCTGGCGCCGGGTTCACCACGACCACGCCGAGCGCCTTCGCCGGAGTGCTGCAGAGCCTTGACGACGAGGTGCTGCCCGGCAGCCTCGCCGGGTTCGCCCGGGGCCGGTCACCCGTCCCGCAGATCGGCGTGTACGGCGGCGGGCTGACCTCATTCGCGGTGCTGACGTTCACCCCGGGCACCGGCGCGCAGCTGCTCAGCGACGCGCTGAACGCCGGCGCGGCGCAACTCGCGTTCCGTGACGGCACGATGGCGGTCGCCAGCGCACCGCTCGTCAACCTCGTTCTCGTGCAGCCCAACACTTCCCCCGACACGTTCCTGCTGGTCGGGCTGGTCAGCCAGGCCACCCTCGAGCAGGCTGGCGCAGCGCTGGCCGCCGACCCGGATCAGGGCCAATGATCACCACGACGAACCTGACGAAGCGCTTCGGCCGCGTCGAGGCGGTCCGCGAGGTCAGCCTGGACGTCCGCGAGGGCGACAGATACGGCCTGCTCGGCCCGAACGGCAGCGGCAAGTCCACGCTCGTCCGCATGCTGCTCGGCCTGGTCTACGCGACGAGCGGGTCGATATCGGTGCTCGGCGAGCCGATCCCGCGGCACGTGAGCCGCGTCCTGCCGGAGATCGGCGCCATGATCGAGGAGCCCGCGGCGTACCCGCACCTGTCCGGGCGCGCCAACCTGCGGCTGCTCGACGCGGCGGGACCCGGCTGGCACGGGTCGGGGCGGACCAGGCGGCGGCGTGTCGACGAGGCCCTGGAGCAGGTCGGCCTGGCCCGCATCGACAGGCGGCCGGTCCGCGCCTACTCGCTCGGCATGCGGCAGCGGCTCGGGCTGGCCGCCGCGCTGGTGCGCCGCCCCCGGCTGCTCATCCTCGACGAGCCGACCAACGGCCTTGACCCGCGCGGCATCAGGGACATCCGCAACCTGCTGATCGGCCTGAACGACGCCGGGGTGACCGTCTTCCTGTCCAGCCACCTGCTGCCGGAGGTCTCCGCGCTGTGCACCCGGATCGGCGTGCTCGACTCGGGCGCCTTGGTGCTGCAGGACGAGCTCGCGGCCCTGCAAAAGCCGACCGGCCGCGTGCTGGTCTCTACCGATGATCCCGAACGCGCGGTCGCGGCTCTTGACGGCCTCGTCGAGCGCAGGGACGGGGCGGACCTGGTGGTCCGGTCTGCCGATCCGGCGGCCCTGAACGCCCGCCTCGTGGCGGCCGGCGTGCCGGTCCTGTCGCTGGTGGCGCAGCGGCGCAGCCTTGAGGAGATCGTGCTTGAGGTGACGGGGGCCGGCTCGGACCAGTTCGGCGTGCCCGCTGCCACTCCTGGGGGGACGACCCCCCTGGACCCCCCCGCTCATGGGGGGCTGCCCGCCCCCCATGACCCCCCGGCCGCCCCCCATAACCCCCGGGACATCTCGTGATCGCGGTCGAGCTGTTCAAGCTCGTCCGGCGGCTGCGGACCTGGATCTCGATCGCCCTGATCTGCGCGCTGCCGCTGGTCGTGGCCATCTTCATCGCGGTCACGCACCTGGCACCGCCGCCGGGGCAGGGCAGCGCGTTCCTGTCGGCGGTGCTCGACGACGGGCAGCTGTATCCGGCGGCGGCGCTGGCCCTCGTGCTGCCGGTGTTCCTGCCTGTCGCCGTCGCGGTGATGGCGGGCGACTCGATCGCGGGCGAGGCTTCGGCAGGAACGCTGCGCTACCTGCTGGCCCGCCCGGTGGGACGGACCAGGCTGCTGGTCGCGAAGCTCGTCGCGGTCATCGCGTTCACGGTGCTCACCGTCGTCGCGGTCACGGTTACCTCGTACGCCACCGGCGTGCTGATCCTGGGCCCGTCCCGCGCGGCGGCGGTCGGCGTCCCGCCCGGCGGGCTTTCCGGTTCGATCGCGCCGGGCGCCGGCGGCGCGCCCACGGCCGGGCTGTCGGCAGGCGCGGCCATCACGTCGCTGTCCGGCGCGCCGCTGACCACCCTCGATCTCATCGAGCGCGTCCTTGGCGCGATGGCGTTCATCACGGTCTCGATGCTCGGCGTGGCCGCGATCGCGCTCTTCCTCTCCACGGTCACCGACTCCGCGATCGGCGCCGCGATGGGATCGCTGGCGGCGCTGGTCGCCAGCGAGGTGCTGGTCACGCTCAACTCCGCGACCGCGATCCAGCCGTACCTGCCGACCAGGTACTGGCTGGCGTGGATCGACTTCTTCCGGCAGCCGATCTTCTGGCGCGACATCCAGCGTGGGTTCGGCATCCAGGCGGTGTACGTGGTCGTGTTCCTGGCGGCCGCCTGGGCGAACTTCGCGACCAGGGACATAACGACCTGACCGGCTTACTGACCCAGGGCCTCAAGCGCCGCGCAGTCGCCGGGGGCCGGAGCGGTGACGCGGTTGCTGGCCAGCGTGCGCAGGACAAGGCCGACGACGAGCGGGGCGGTGGGCAGCTGGTCGTGCTGGATGTCCGCGCCCGGGCAGATCGACTGCAGCGGCACGTTCACCGCGCCGGGCAGCCGGGCCGAATCCGGCGGCTGCACGGTCTGATCGTCGGTGCTCCACAGCGACAGCCAGGGCGGCCGCGGCCGCGTGGACTGCTGCAGCTGGGTCAGCAGGGCGCTGCCCGGCACGAGCTGCTGGCAGGCGACCGGGCACAGCGCGGGGTCGTAGCCGGTGCCGACGGCCGCGATCCGCGCGCCGTGCAGCGGGGATCCCAGCGTGATGATGGCGCCCGCCCTACCCGCGCCGCCGTAGTCGACGTCCCACAGCCAGGCGACGACGCCGCCGGCCGAGTAGCCGATCACGGTGACCGGCCCTGACCCGTCGGCGATTGCCTGGTTCACGTACCCGTCAAGCACGCGGGCCTGCACGGTCAGGTCGCCGGTGCCGTTGCCCGCCAGCTGCACCACGGTCGCGGTCCGGCCGGCCTGCCTGATCCGCGCGGCCAGCTCGTCAAGCGACGTGGTGGACCCGCCGTACCCCGGCACGAGCAGCACCGCGCCCGGCCTGCCGGGCACCGCCTCCGGCTGGCCTCGCGTCGCCTCCACGCCGACGATGACGCCGACCGCGGCCACGACGAGGGCGAGCCCGCCGAGCAGCGCCCTGCGCCGCGGGCTCAGACCGGTCCACCGGCGAGTCCAGGGGATGCGCATACCTTCTATGGTGCGTCCGGCTATGCCGGTTGCGTGCAACCAGCCAGCGCTCCCGTAGGTCAAGGCACGGCTGGCCCGCGGCCGGGCCGCCCCCGCGCCCTACCTGCGGGAAACTGCGACGCCGTCGCCTGGCAGCGGCGAGTTCAGCCTCACCGCCGGGTCGGCTTAACCGCACCCGCTGGAGCATGGCGCGCGCTGCGGGTACCGTGAGGCGCTATGGACGACGACGAGTTCCAGATTTCCTACGAGGGCGCCACGCTCGGGGTTCCGGTGCTGACCAGGGATGGCGAGCAGTTCGGCATCCTGGAGCACGTCCTCGCGGTGGAGGAAGAGGACATCTTCGAGGGCATCGTGGTGTGGGTGGGGGGAGGCGGCTGGGGCGACCGGAAGGCGCAGCGCGAGCTGAGCCGCAGTCACCAGTCCGTCACCCGCTTCCTCGAGACGTTCCAGCACAACAAGCTGCGTTTCGTCGAGGCGGACAAGGTGGCGATGATCACTGTCGGATACGTCAGGTGCGACCTGGACCTCGCGGAGACCGGACTGCTGCAGCCGCCGTCCGGCGCGCCGGTCTTCTACGCCAACGCGATCGACCAGGCCGGGCCGCAACAGCAGCAGACGGTGTATGTGAACCGGTACGGGAACCAGACGTACGGGCAGATGTTCAACCGGGCCCGGTGGCGGCAGGAGTAGCGGGCGCCGGGACAGCTGACGGGCTGGAGTAGCGCTAACGCACAGTCCGCACGCTGGTTGCGACAAATCGCGCGAAACGGACGGCCAAGGCTCCGTGCTAAGACGCTGCCGCTGACCGGCCTATCCGCTTGATGGTGCTGATGATCGGCGCGCTCTCGACCGACTGCAGGCCGGGCAGGTCGGCGAGCCTCGTTGTCAGGTAGGCGTACAGGTGGCGGGTATCGCGGAACACCGCGCTGGCGGCGAGGTTGGTGGCGCCGGTGGTCGCGGCGGCGAACGGGATCTCGGGGTGCCCTGCGATCGTCCGGCCCGCGGCCTCCAGCGAAGCCGGCTCGATCTTGAGCCACAGCATGACGTTCACGTTGGCACCGAGCACCGCGTCGTCGACGTCGATATCGAAGTACAGCAGTCCGGCCCGCCGCAGTTCCTCGATCCTTCGCCGCACGGTCGACTCGTGCCAGTGCGTCGCGGCGGCCAGGTCGGCGATCGGCGCCCGTCCGTCACGGGCCAGCTCGGCGAGCAGCGGGTCGTCCTCGGCGCGGAGCACCGCCGCGTCGGCGTCCTCGGTGCCCGGGGCGGGGGCGGTCTCGAGCGGGGCCGACGATGCCTCGGGCACGGTGTCGCGAAGTACGGCCAGCTGGGCGTCCGACAGGGCGCCGACGTAGCCAACGTATGCGACCGGGGTGAACACGTGCAGGACCGACTGCGCCGTGATCGCCGTGACGTGACGGCTGCCGGGCAGGCCGCGCAGGAACAGCGCGTTGCGCTGTTCCGGGCTGCGCGCCTGCAGCGAGCAGACGATCTCGGTGCCGCCTGAATACAGCCGCACCCACCGTGTGTCCGGCCGCTGCGCCAGGGTGTCCGCGATGCGCTGCGCGCTGCCGGGAGCGGCCTGCAGGCGGACCAGCCAGTCCACCCAGCCGGCCCGTGGCCCGTGAATGAGGCCGAACACCCGCAGGCCGGCGATTTCCGTCAGCCTGCGGTACCTGCGCGCGATCGTCTGGTCGGAGACCCCGAGCACTGCGGCGAGCAGACGGAACGACGCCCGCGGCGCCACGACCAGCGCGTGGAGAAGCTGGCGGTCGACATCATCGAGCTGACTGGTTCTCACGGTTACTAGCTTAATGAATGTCGAGATCCGGCCGGATGGCCGCTGAATCCGGGTCGTCTGCCCAGTCACGAGCACGATGGACGGTGAGTCGCCGAACTGAAGGGATAACCCGGTGGACAGCAAATGGTGGACCCTCATCGCGGTCTGTGCCGGGATGTTCATGCTGCTGCTTGACGTGACCATCGTCATCGTGGCGCAGCCGTCGATCCAGGCAGGACTGCACGCGCAGTTCAGCGACGTGCAGTGGACACTTGACGCCTACGCGCTGACCCTCGCGTCGCTGCTGCTGACCTCGGGCGTGCTCGCCGACCGGTACGGCCGCAGGCTGTTGTTCACGATCGGGCTCTCGGTCTTCACGATCGGCTCGCTGCTGTGCGGCCTGGCCGCCAACCCGCTGATGCTCATCGTGTCGCGCAGCGGCCAGGGGGTCGGCGGCGCGATGATGTTCGCGACGTCGCTGGCGCTGCTCGGGCACAGCTTCCGCGGCCCGGAGCGCGGCGTCGCCTTCGGCGTGTGGGGCGCGGTCGTCGGCATCGCCACCGCGCTCGGCCCGGTGCTCGGCGGGGTGATCACCACCGACTGGGACTGGCGGGGCATCTTCCTCGTCAACGTGCCGGTCGGCGTGTTCGCGCTGGCCGTGACGATCTGGCGGATCGAGGAGTCCCGCTCCCCGCACCCCGCGCCGCCAGACTGGGCTGGCTTTGCGCTGCTCACCCTCGGGCTGGTCAGCTTCGTCTACGGGCTGATCCGGGCCGGGGAGAGCTCGTGGTCCGACACCGGGGTCATCGCCTGCCTGGCCGCCGGCGTGGTCCTGCTCGCCGCGTTCGGCGTGACCGAGAGCCGGGTCGCCCATCCGATGTTCGACCTGTCGCTGCTGCGTGTCCCGACGTTCAGCGGCGGCGCCATCGCGGCGTTCGCGATGAACGGGTCGCTGTACGCGATGCTGCTGTACTTCACGATCTACCTGCAGGATGTCCTCGGCTACTCGGCGCTCGACGCCGGGCTGCGGATCGCCATCCTCAGCGTCGCCCAGCTCGGCACGTCGGTGATCGCCGGGCGGCTCAGCGCCCGGGTGCCGACCCGGTGGCTGATCGGGCCAGGCCTGCTGCTCGTGGGCGTGGGCCTTATCGTGATGACCGGGCTGAACGGCGGCTCGGCCTGGACGCACCTGATTCCGGGTTTCATCGTCGCCGGGCTCGGCAGCGGACTGGTGAACCCGCCGCTCGCGTCCACCGCCATCGGCGTCGTCCCGCCAAACCAGGCCGGCATGGCCTCGGGCGTCAACTCCACCTTCCGCCAGGTCGGCATCGCGACCGGCATCGCCGCCCTGGGCTCGATCTTCACCTCCGCGATCGGCGACCACCTGTCCGGCGCGCTGCCGCCGTCGCTGGCCGGGTCGGCGGGGAGCATGGTGAACGCGGTGCGCCAGGGCTCGGTCGGGCAGCTGATCGCGCGGGCGCCGGCGGCCGACCGCGGCGTCATAACCCTGGCGCTGCGGTCGAGCTTCGCCGCCGCGCTCAACGAGCTGCTTTACGTCACCGCGGCGCTCGCCTTCGCCGGCGCGGTCTGCGCCACGCTGCTGATCCGCCGCAAGGACTTCCACCGTCCCGGCGACAGTGCCCCCGGGCCAGCCGGGCGCACCGCGGCACAGGTCGCGGAAGCCTAGGAGATGGCGCCCTCGTCCCCGAGCACATAAGCAGGCATGTACTTGGCAGCCTGCTGCCCCCTCTAGAGAAATGAATGCCCGGTGTGGGGACCGGGCGCCTCGTGCCGTGGCGGCGTGGGGCAACGGGACATCGGGGATCAGGGGATTGACATGGCACATCCCGTGGCGGCGCACACCGGGAAGGCCGATGGCGACGACTGGGCGATTTGCTGCTCGGGAGGCGGCATTCGTTCTGCCGCCTACTGCCTCGGGGCGCTGCAGAGCATGGACAGCGACGGCCTGCTCGAGAATGCCAGCTGGGTCGTCGGAGTGTCGGGAGGAAGCTACATCGCCTCGTCCCGGGCACTTGTGGCGCACGACCTGCCGCCCGGGACAGTGCCGCACGCCTACGCCCCTGGCACTCCCGAAGAGCGCAGCCTACGCGACAACACCCGCTACATCGCGCCAAACAGCGCGACGGTGCTCGTCGGGGTCCTCTCGCTGCTCCTTGGCGCGATCGTGACGTTCATTATCGTGGTTGCCCCCCTGTATGCGTTCGCGCACGCCTGGGGCTGGCTGCTGCGCTGGCAAGGTGTCCTGGTCCCGTCGGGGCCAGCCGCCATGACGGCGGCGGTGACCGGGATGGCGTGGTGGCTCCCGCTGGTGATCACCGCCGGCAGCACGCTTGTCCTGTTCGCGTTCTGGTGGCTGACGCTCGAACCGCCGGGCCGCCGCCAGAACTCTCCAGCGCCGTGGTGGGCGTGGCTGAACCCCGACGATCCCGACCGCAGCGCCAATCGGGCGCAGCTGGTGAGCTGGGCGGCCCTCCTGACGGCGGCCGTGGCCCTGGCGATGCTCGCGGCTCCGTCGCTGATCTCGTGGCTCACGCGCAGCACCGGGTCGTTCGGCTCCCTAGCGCACTTCATCGGCTTCGGCGGACGGCCGTCCTGGTCGCTCCCGGCACTGGCGGGCCTGATCGCCGCGGTAACGGCCGTCGCCCGGTTCTGCCAGGCCGGGCTCGCCAAGTGGAACGCGCTCAGCGGCCAGGCGAACGCAGCGGCCGGAAACCCGGGCATCCTCACCACGGTTGCGGGCTGGCTGCGCCAGCAATTGATGCCGTGGCTGGCAAGCGCGGTGATCGTCCTTGGCGGCGCGGTGCTTGCCCTGTTGTGGATTAGCGACGGCGCCCGCGCCGGGTTCACCGCAGGTCAGCTCCTGCCGGTGTGCATCGCGCTGGCGGTCATGCTGTTGGGCCGCGCCGCGGTGAACGTCAACCGCATGTCGCTGCATGATGTCTACCGGTGGCGGCTGGCTAACGCGTTCGCCGTGACCCGGCGGGCGGCGCAGGCGCGCAATGCCGTGCAGGCACGCCAGTTGTTCGCCGAGGCCGCCGCAACCCGCCTATCCCAGCTGCGGGACGATGGCGGCAAGGCCGGGAGGCCAGGCCTGGTGATATGCGGCACGGCAAATATCAACGCGGACCGCGAGGTCCCACCGGGCAGTGGCGGTTTCTGTGTCAGCTTCGACGCGGACCACGTCACCCTGCGCCGCGAGACCTGCGCCGCGGGCGAGGCTGACGCCCAGGCGCTGACCTCCGATTACGAGGCTCTGGTCGGTGAGCGCAGGAGCACCCTGTTTGACATCTCGGCGATCAGCGGGGCGGCGATCTCTCCGTTGATGGGCGCCGCGACGCGGCAGGCTTACCGGATCCTGCTCACCGTGACCAACGTCCGCCTTGGTGTGTGGCTCCCGCACCCGGCCCTGGTCCGGGAAGCGCGCAAGCGCATCCATGAGCAAGCGCCGGGCGGTTCCGTGGCGGCGCGGGGCGAATCCGACCGGTGGTGGTCGCGGCGGCCGCTCCTGCTGCTGCTCTGGTACGTGTCGCCGCACCCGCTGTGGGACCGTAAGGCGGACCTGAACTTTGACCGCGAGGGCAGGCTCTGGGCGCACGTGCTCCAGCTCAGGCTCGACAACAAGCTCGCCGGAGAAGTCTGGTACCGGCTGATGCAGCCCACCGTCGGCCTGCTGTGGGCGGAGGCTGTCGGCCACCCGAGCTACCGGGACACCTGGATGTACGTGACCGATGGAGGCCACTACGACAACCTCGGCCTGGTCGAGGCGCTGCGCCGGGGCGCACGGCACATCGTGGTGCTCGACGCTTCCGGCGACAAGGCCGACACCTGGTTCACCCTCGGTGGATCGATGGCCCTGGCCAGGAGCGACGCTGGAGTGGATATCGCTCTCGACCCCACCACGATGGTCGACGGCCACGCCGGGCTGGCCCCCGGGCAGGTGATCCGCCCGTGGGCATACGGGACGTTCAGCAGGCCACCTGGGGACCATGGGCTGCCCGAGCAGGGCGACATCTGGGTGTGCAAACTCGGCTGGTGGACCGGCGCGCCCTGGGACGTCCTTGCGTACGCCAAGGATCATCCGACTTACCCGTGCGACAGCACGCTGGAGCAGTTGTACGACGCCGCCGAGTTCGAGGCCTATCACGAACTCGGCAGCGCCACCCTGCAAGCCGCCGCCGGGGAATGCGTGCCCCCGCTGCGGTCCGCTATCACAAGTACTGGGGCAGTGCACTTATTCGTTGGGTGCAGTATTCCCAAGCCGACGCTGGTGCCTCGCCATCCGGTAGGCGTCCACTGCCCTGCGCGAACTCCTCCAGATCCCATCAGGTCCCTGTACTGCGTCGAGCCTTCCGCGTTGTGCCGCCCGGCGCAGCGCGATCAGCGTGAACTCCTCATCAGCGAGGGCGGCGAGCGGGACCAAGCGGGCGGGACCAGCGACGTTGGGGACGATGAACCGGTTGAGGTTGTCATACATAGCCCGGGCGATCAGTTCTCCAAGCGCCCCGTAGTCGCCGCTATCGGCACGCTGCAGCGCCGCCAGGTACGCGCTGCGCTGCCTTTTGAAGATGATCACGGGCGGATAGCCGCTCCGGACCAGCACCAGGTTCATGACGAGCCGTCCGGTCCGGCCGTTTCCGTCGATGAATGGGTGCACCCTCTCGAACTGGTTGTGAAGTCGCGCCAGTTCCTCTGGCAGCCAGCGATCGATCTCGCCGCGCCCCACGCGGTCAGCGGTAACGCTGACATCCTCCACCCACCGCTGCATCTCTGCGGGTACCAGCGGCCAAGTCGGGGGTGTCATCCCACC
>NZ_JASIAL010000400.1:0-2828 GCF_030042015.1 Trebonia sp.
GCTTGTGCCAGGCCCAGGAGATGACCGACTCTTCTGGGTTCCAGCTGAGGAGATTCGCCCAGCGCTCGCGGTTGCCGTTCCACAGCTCCTGACGTCCGGCCACCCGCCGCAGCGTCCGCCAGGTGACCTGCCGCATCACGACGGCCTTCGGCAGGTCGAGCCACACCACGGTGTCCGCGCGCGCCCAGACGAGCGGCTGCACCGCGCTGTAGTTACCGTCGATAACCCAGCCATCCGCGGTCGCCTTCGTCGCGACGATCCGCCGGAATTCCTCCCTCGGCAGTGGCTCCCAGCCGTGCTGGTGGTTAACCCCGTCGAGTTCCAGGTACGGCACGCCCAGGATCGCGGCTAGCCGACGGGCCAGCGTGGACTTGCCAGAGCCTGAGGTTCCGACCACCGACACCCGTCGCACGACGTCGGAACCTAACACGCCGCCCCACGGTGACGCCATTCGTTTTTCCCCGCGGCTCTCCCCTGGCGTGTCCGCCAGGCGCAGCGTCCCCGTCCGGCACCGGTGCCCGTCGGCCGCGTTCCGGTCGCACGGCCGGGCATTATGCCGCATCCGGGCCCAGCTGGCAAGGCGTTGTCCACAGGTCGTGGACAAATCGGACAGGTTATCCACAGGGTGCGGATGGCGCTTACCCGGGCGTTGGGCGGTCCGGCACGGTGAAAGTGCACACCGGCCGGCGGGTGCCGGACGCGTGCGACAGCGGCTGAGCAAGTTCAACAAGGAGAACGGCGATGAGCCAGACTAACTACATCGTGCTGTCGGGGTACGTGACGGCGGAGCCCAAGCTGAGTTTCACCAAGTCGACGAGGACGCCGGTCACCCGCATCCGGGTGGGCTCGACGCCCCGCAGGCTGGATCGCCAGACGGGGGAGTGGCGCGACGGCGAAACCTCCTACTACAACGTGACCTGCTGGCGCAAGCTCGCCGAGAACGTCACGGGATCCCTGCGCAAGGGGGACATGGTTCTCGTCCGCGGCAGGTTCCGCACCAGGACCTGGGTGGACGAACAGCAGCACACCAGGGTCGAGCTCGAGATCGAGGCCGAGTCGGTGGGGCACGACCTGTCATTCGGGTGGTCGCACTTCAACCGGGGCGTGCACGTGCCGGCGAGCGCGTCGCGTGACCTCGCGAACGGTGAGGCGATCCGGCATGACATGGCGCCGGACGAAGACCTGGAAGATGGCGAGTTTCCCGGCAGCCCGGACGACTACGGCAGCCTGCCCGGCGACGAGGGTTACGACGGAGGTCTTGCGGCAGGACCGGCGGCGGACCGCCCTGACGACCCGCCAGCGCCGCAGTATGCCGGCGAGGGCCAGTCCGCCGATGACAGCCCCTTCGCCGACCTGGCCGGGGATTTCAGCGAGCCGGCCCGCGAGCCTGCGCCGCTGTAAGGACGCAGCACCCCGAAGGCGCATTACCAGGGTGCCGCACGCAGCAGAAGATTACTAGGGGCAACTAATCGGCTACGCGCGGCACCCAACATGCGGGTTCTGCACACAGCGCGCACGAGATGCATCTATTGTGTTACCTAGAGTTACCTGCAGCGCTGGGCGGAATCGGACGTCGGGGAAGTCATGGCAGCGACAGGCGGAGGCATGTCAGCAGTCCAGGACGTGATTAGACAGCGGCAGCGCGGGTTCCGGCGGTTCGTCCGCTGGCCGTGGTACTGGCCGCTGCTCACGCTGCCGCTGCCGCTGATCGGCTACCTATCCGCGGTGCTGCTCGCCTATCTGGTCCTGGCGGGGTGGGAACTCGGGAAGACGCCGCTGCGCGCGGGGGACATACTGCTGTTCGTCGCGCTGATGGGCTGCGGCGCGGTGTGCATCGAGGCGACCAGGCGGCTTGGCCAGCCCACCGGCGTTTCGAGGGACCTGCTGTCCGCGTGGTGGCTGCCGGTGGCGCTCCTGCTGCCGCCGTTCTACGCGCTGGCCGCGCCCGCCGTGCTTGGCCTGCTGCTCTTCCTGCGGGTGGGCCGCACTCCCGTCTACCGGCGGGTGTTCAGTTCGGCGGCTCTGGGGCTGGCCGGGGCCTGCGCGTCCATCCTGTTCCGGTGGCTCACCCCCATCGCGCAGCAGGGCGAGGCGAGCCGCTGGCTGACGTACGCGCCGCCGCACGTGTGGTTCACCAGGCCGCAGCAGGCGGCGGTCGCGGTGGCGTGCGCCATCGTGTTCGCCGTGGTCAACACCTGCCTCGTCGCGGTCGCCGCCCGGCTCGCCGAGCCCAGCGCCAAGCTGGCCGACATGTTGTGGGACCGCGAGCGGATGCTGCTTGACCTGGCCGAGACGTGCGTGGGCATCCTGGTCACGATCGCGTGCGCGCTCAGCCCGCTGCTGCTGTGCGTCGCGCTGCCGCCCGTGGTCCTGCTGCAGCGCAGTCTCATGCACCAGCAGCTCAAGGCGGCGGCGCGGACGGACGCCAAGACCGGACTGCTGAACGCGGTCGCGTGGCAGCGCGAGGCCGACGTGGAGATCGCGCGGGCACAGCGCGCCGGCGCGCCGGTCGCGGTGCTGCTCGCCGACGTCGACCACTTTAAGAAGGTCAACGACACGCACGGCCACCTCACTGGCGATGAGGTGCTGCGCGCGCTCGCCGCCGAGCTGCGGCAGCAGGTCCGCGAGTCCGACCTCGTCGGCCGGTTCGGCGGCGAGGAGTTCGTCATCGTCCTCCCGAAGACCCAGGCCGAAGAGGCATGCCGGATCGCCGAACGGCTCCGCCGCGGCGCGAGCGCGCTCAAGGTCCCGGTGGGGGACACCGCGGTGTGCGTCACGATCTCGATCGGGGTGGCGGTGCTCGGCCGCCACGGCAATGACCAGTTCGA
>NZ_JASIAL010000401.1:0-4930 GCF_030042015.1 Trebonia sp.
CCTACCGTGCGCGCCTGCTGCTCGAGTACGGCTCGTGGCTGCGCCGCCGGTACCGGGTCGCCGCGGCCCGGGGGCCGCTGCGGACCGCACGGCAGATCTGCGAGGCGCACGGCCTGCTGCCCTGGGCCGAGCGCGCCCGCAGGGAGCTGCGCGCCACCGGCGAGGCCAGCGAGGAACCCCGCGCGCAGCAGCGGACATCCCTGTCCCCGCAGGAGTTCCAGATCGCGCAGCTCGCCGCCGAGGGACTGTCCAACAGGGAGATCGCGCAGCGGCTGTACCTGTCCCACCGGACCGTCGGCTCGCACCTGTACCGGATCTTCCCCAAGCTTGGCATCACCTCGCGGACCCAGCTCCCGTCCGTCCTGCCCACCGTAGACCCGAACCGATAGTGAGCCGCAGCCACCCCGGAGCAGGTGCGCCGTCAAGGCGCAGCCGGGGGGTTCCGGGGGGTCGCCCCCCCGGGAAAACAGGAGCCGCAGCCACCCCGGAGCAGGTGCGCCGTCAAGGCGCAGCCGGGGGGCTCCGGGGGGTCGCCCCCCCGGGCAAAAGCTGGAGCCGCAAGCACCCCGGGGCACGCGCCCCGGAGCAGGTGCGCCGTCAAGGCGCAGCCGGGGGGTCCGGGGGGTCGCCCCCCCGGGCTAGCAGAGCTCATCTCGGGGTGGTGTACTGGCCGAGGAACAGGGGCAGGCCCGACCCGGTCTCCACGATCGCGAACAGGAACGGGCGGTCGACGACCAGCGTGACCTGCGGGCTTGGCTTCCTGACCAGCGCCAGCGTGGCGAAGGCGACCGCGGTCGCGGCGGCGGCTTCCGTGCCCATCTCGCCGACGTCGACGTACGCCTTGTGCAGGACGGCGCTGATATGCAGCGGCTCGTCCCCGGTGATGCCGCTGAAGTCGGCGGCCCCCGTGAAGGCCCGCCGCACGCCGAGCTGCTGCAGCGTGTCCGTCAGCATGAACCCGGCGGTGACGCGGAAGCGCGGCAGGGTGAGGTCGACCTGGCATTCGGCGGCGCCGGAGAGCAGCCCGTCCAGCAGCGCGCCGACCCCGCCGGCGGCGGCCAGGTGCCCGGCCAGCTCGCTGAGCGGCCCGTCGGGAAGCACCACGGCCATCGCGAGGGAGCCGCCCCGGTACGGGAGCAGGACGGCCTGGTAAGCCTCGCCACGGTGGTAGGCCAGCCCCGCCTGCAGGTGCATCATGTCCGTGGGAGCCGACCCGGATCGTTCGGGATAAAAGGGCCTTTGCCTTGTCTCCCGGGCCGGGAACTGGTGTGTCCACAGCGCGTTCAGGTAGACGGCGTTGGTCAGCACCAGCCGGGTCAGCGTGTCGACCGTGCCGCGCGGGACCAGGCCGGTGATCTTGCCGGCCGTCTGCTCGGCCACCGCCGCGTTGATCGCCTCCCGCGCCGCCTCGGGCGCGTGCCGGAAGTCGCACCGCTCCACCGAGACGGTCCCGGACAGCTGGGCGAGGAAGCTATCCCGAACGGACAGGGCCGTCTGCAGCCACATCACGTTCGGCGCCAGGAACGTCAGGTCGTCACCTGGGCGGATCGCGGCGAGCTGTGCCAGGCCGTCCGCGGCGGCCTCCTGGGCCGGCAGGTGCAGGGCGGCCGCGAGCTCGGCCGCGGTGTCGCCGCGGGCGCCGGCCAGCGCCATCCGCAGCGCCGCCGCGATGCTCGCCGGCGAGAACACCACGTTGCCCGTGGCCGCGAGCTTCACGTAGATGTCCGTGCCGAACGCGGCGTCAGCTCGCACTTCCTGGGCGATTCCCGCCATCGGGCGCCTCCCTTGACGTGGCCCTACCTGGCCAGCACTGCCAGCCGGCTCAGGGCCTCCTCCAGTATCTCCGTGCGCTTGCAGAACGCGAACCGCACCTGCGTGCGGCCTGCCTCCCTGTCGTCATAGAACACCGCGCTCGGGATCGCGACCACCCCCGCCCGCTCCGGCAGGCTCAGGCAGAACTCGATGCCGTCCGTGGCGCCAAGCGGCGCCGCGTCGGTGGTGATGAAGTACGTGCCATCGGGCTGGTACACCTGAAAGCCGATCTCCGCCAGGCCGGCGGCGAACAGGTCCCGCTTCTTCTTGAGGTCTTCCGCGAGCGTCGCGAAGTATGCGTCGGGGAGGGCGAGCGCGTCCGCCACCGCGTACTGAAACGGGCCGCTGCTCACGAACGTCAGGAACTGCTTGGTCGTGCGCACGGCGTTGACGATCTCGGGGGTGCCGGTGACCCAGCCGACCTTCCAGCCGGTGAAGCTGAACGCCTTGCCCGCGCTGCTCACCGAGACCGTGCGCTCGCGCATGCCCGGCAGGCTCGCGAGCGGGATGTGCGCGCGGTCGTAGACGAGGTGCTCGTACACCTCGTCGGTGACCACGAGCAGGTCGTGCGCCGTGGCGAGGTCCGCGATCGCCTGCGTCTCCGCCCGGGTGAGCACCATGCCGGTGGGGTTGTGCGGGCTGTTGAGCAGGATCAGCCTGGTCTTGTCAGTAATCGCTTCCCGCAGCTTTTGCAGGTCGGGGCGGAAGGCCGGCGCTCTGAGCGTGACCGGCACGCGGGTGGCGCCCGCCATCGCGATGTTGGCCGCGTACGAGTCGTAGTACGGCTCGAACGCGATGACCTCATCGCCCGGCTCGAGCAGGGCCAGCAACGCGGCGGCGATGGCCTCGGTCGCGCCGGCGGTGATGAGCACCTCGGTGTCCGGGTCGTAGGTGAGGCCGTAGAACCGCCGCTGGTGGCCGGCCACGGCCTTTCTCAGCTCGGGGATGCCTGGCCCGGGCGGGTACTGGTTGCCCTTGCCGGTCAGGACCGCGGTCGCGGCGACCGCGGCGATCTCGGGCGGCCCGTCCACGTCGGGGAAGCCCTGGCCGAGGTTGACCGCGCCGGTGGCGACGGCGCGGGCGGACATCTCGGCGAAGATCGACGTGCCGAGCCCGTCGAGGCGGCGGTTGAGAAGAGGTCGTTTCACCCCACCATGACATCACGTCCGCGGTAGCTTCGACGGCCGGCGAGGTTAAGGTGGCGGCATGCGTATCGCGTTGTGCCAGATCCCGGTGAGCCCGGATACCGCTGTCAACCTGTCGCGAGTGCGGTCCGCCCTGGCGGAGGCGGCGCGCGGCGGCGCGGACCTGGCGGTGTTCCCAGAGGCGACCATGGTGCGGTTCGGCGGCGACCTGCGCGCGGCGGCGGAGCCGCTCGACGGGCCGTTCTGCTCCGGGCTTGCGGCGGCGTGCGCGTCCACGGGCGTCTGGCTGGTGGCCGGGGTGTTCGAGCCCGCGCCGGATGGGCGGGTGTACAACACGGCGGTCGCGTTCGCCGGCTCCGGCGCGCTGGTCGCCGCCTACCGGAAGCTGCACCTGTTCGACGCCCTCGGCCAGCGGGAGTCCGACCTGGTCGCGCCGGGCGCCGGCGTCGTCGTGGCCGAGCTTTGCGGCGTGCCGGCGGGCCTGCAGACCTGCTATGACATCCGGTTCCCCGAACTGTCCCGCGCCCTCGCGGTCGGCGGCGCGTCGCTGCTTGTCGTCAGCGCCGCCTGGCAGGCCGGCCTGTTCAAGGAGGAGCACTGGGTGACGCTGCTGCGCGCCAGGGCGATCGAGAACACCGTGTGGGTCGCGGCGTGCGGGCAGGTCCCCGATCCGGACTCGCCGCCGACCAGGGCGCCCACTGGCGTCGGGCGGTCCATGCTGATCGACCCGCTCGGGGTGGTGCGGGCCGACCTCGGCCCGGCGGCGGGCGTTGTCGTCGCCGAGGCCGACCTTTCGGTTACCGGCTCGGTCCGGTCCGCGCTGCCGTCGCTGGCCAACCGGCGCGAGGACGTCTTCGGCCCGGCCCTGCCGGCGGCGGCGCCCGCGAGCGCGGGCTAGCCGTCCCGCGCGACCTGGAACGGGGCGAAGCTCTGCGCGGTCGCCATCAGCTCGATCGTGTTGACGTTGACGTGCGCGGGACGCGTGGCCGCCCAGTAGATCGCGTCGGCGATGTCGTCCGCGGTCATCGGCTGCATCCCGGCGTACACGGCGTCCGCCGCGGCCTTGTCGCCGGCGAAGCGGACGGAGGAGAACTCGGTGTCGGCCATCCCCGGCTCGACGCAGGTCACCCGCACGCCGGTGCCGTGCAGGTCGCTGCGCAGGTTGAGGCTGAACTGGTGCACGAACGCCTTCGTGCCGCCGTACACGTTTCCGCCCGGGTAGGGGTAGGTGCCGGCCACCGAGCCGAGGTTGATCACGTGACCGCGGCGGCGGGCGACCATGCCGGGCAGGATCGCCCTGGTGCAGTAGACCAGGCCCTTGCAGTTCGTGTCGATCATCCGGTCCCAGTCGTCGATGCCGGCCGTCTGGGCGGGGCCCAGGCCGAGCGCGAGGCCCGCGTTGTTGACCAGCACGTCGACCTGCGCGTACTCCGCGGGGAGGCCATTGACCACGGCGTTGACCGCGGCCAGGTCCCGCACGTCCAGGGTGAGCGGCAGCACCCGCGGCCCGAGTTCGGCGGCGAGGTCCCTGAGGCGGTCCGCGCGGCGCGCGGAGATGACGACGCGGGCGCCCGCGGCCGCGAACCGGCGCGTCACCGCGGCGCCGAAGCCGCTGCTCGCCCCGGTAACGAAGACGACGCCGGGCTGGGTGGTTGTCATGCTGGGAAATGTTAACGAAGCCCGCGTCAGCTGCGGACCGGGGACTGCCAGATCGTCGGCTCCTCGCTCGACGGCGTGGCCGTGTAGCCGACCCCGGTCAGCGTCGGTCCGGTGTCCGTCAGCGCCGTGATCGCCTGCGTGCCGGGTCCGGCGAGCCCCGTGCCGGCCGGCGTGGCCGCGGTCCACGTGGTGCCCGGCGCCGCGCCGCGGGCCAGCGTCCAGACCACCACCTGCTCGTTGCCCGGCGCGCCGAACGTCCCGGTCGCGGTGAACCCGCCGCCCGCCGCCGCCAGCGCGGTGACCGCCGCCGTGCC
>NZ_JASIAL010000402.1:0-10834 GCF_030042015.1 Trebonia sp.
GAAGTTGGCTCCAACAAGGCGCACCGTATCGAGGTGCTGCCGGACGGCAGCAAGCTGTACACCGAGAACGAGGAGGACACGTTCGGGACCGTCGTGGACCTGGCCACACGGCGGGTGATCAAGAAGATCCCCACGCCGAACGGCTCCGCCGGAGTCGGCATGTCTCCCGACGGGCAGACGGTCATCTACGTCGACGCTCAGGAGCCGCAGATCCTGGTGGTGGACACGGCCTCAGACGAGGTCCGCTCGACGATCAGGCTGGCCGGGCACGAGAAGGCGGCCCAGATCGCGCGCTACAGCCCCGACGGCAGGCACCTCGTCGTCACCAGCTTCGAGGCGCCGCTGGCGACCGTGCTGTCCGCCGACCTTGCGTCACAGGCCCTGCTGCACCTCGGCCAGGGCCCGATGAACATGGCCTTCCACGAAGACGGGGAAACGGTAGTGATCGCCAATCACAACGAGGGGTCGCTGGCCGTGTGCAACCTGAAGCGCGGCGAGGTGCTGCGCACCGTGCAGGCGGGTGTCGGCGTGGAGACCCTCTCGTTCTTCTAGCCGGCCGGGGTCAGGGAGTGCCGTCCTGCCGGGTATCCGGGTCGTGCCAGATCTCGATTGCCTCGACGATCCTGCTGACTACGACGTCGGCTCGCTCATTGAGCTGGCGGACCGCGGCGGCTGACGGTCCTTCATAGACCGAGAAGACCACCTCCTCGCCGGGGATGAGGATCGTGGTCACCTCGCGCACGCACGTCCCCTCAATGCTCATCTGTTCCATCACTCGCCGGCCCCTGTTGAGGGCTTGGAGAATCAGCTCGCTCGTCACGCCAGGCCAGTAACGCTCGACCAGGTATGTGGGCACACTGGTCCTCTCTTTCCACGCACGCTACCGCCGCCTTCGACAGCGGGAATCACCGGAATTAGTGAGTTTCCCGGTTCATCGCAGGCAGGCCGCCGGGCGGCGAAAGGGTTCACTTCTTGCGCCGGATGTGTTAGACCCAGTTCGGGGGTGCACGGTGGATTCGCGGCCTATCGGGCGAGATGCCGAGATCGCACAGATCCTGGCGTTTTTGTCGGCTGCGTCCGGCGGGCCGGCGGCGCTGGTTATCACGGGTGATGCCGGAATCGGCAAGACGGTCGTGTGGCAATACGCGCTCCAGGCCGCTGCCGGTCAATGCACGGTGCTATCGTGCCGGCCGGCCCCGTCGGAACGGCCACTGGCCTTCTCCGCGCTTACTGACTTGTTCGGCGAGGCCGTCGGGGACATCCTTCCCGAGCTTGCGGGACCGCGGCGGCGGGCGGTGGAGGCAGCGCTGCTGCGCGACGGGTCCCTCGGGCCTATGCGGACTGCTGTTCCCGAGGCCGACCCCGCGACGCCCGAGCCGCGGGCGGTGGCGCGGGGAACCCTGGACGTGCTGCGAATCCTCGCCGGCGCCGGGCCGCTCATGCTCGCCGTGGACGACGCGCAATGGCTGGACCGCCCGTCCGCCGGCGTGCTGCAGTTCTGCTTCCGGCGCCTGCAGGGCGAGCCTGTCCGCATCGCGGCGACGTGCCGCACCGATGACATGGTCCCGCTCGGCCTGGATCGCGCCCTGCCGCCTGACCGACTCGACCGGACGCGGCTTGGCCCGCTGAGCCTGGGCGCGATCGGTGAGATCCTGCGGTCCCGGCTTGGCGCCGCGCTGCCGAGGTACGCTCTCACCCGGCTCTATGACACGTGCGGCGGAAACCCTTTCTACGCCCTCGAATGCGCCCGCATGCTCCTTGACCATCCGCACATGTCGCTGACCAACGAGCCGCTGCCCCTTCCGCCGAACATCGGCACTCTCCTGCGGCGTCGCGTGCGCCGGCTGACGCCGCAGGTGCGGCGGCTGGGGTGGCTGGTCGCTGCGTCCTTCGACCGGCGCGAGCGGCTGATCCGCGCGGCATGTGGCGACGAGTCGTTGGCGGCGATCGACGAGGCTATCGACGAAGGCATCATCGAGCGTGACGGGGAGATCTTGCGGTTCACCCATCCTCTCCTGCAGTCCGCCCTGTACGGCGAGATGCCGCCGTATGAACGCAGGCAGGTGCACCAGCGGCTGGCGATGGCAGCCGAAGACATCGAGGACCGCGCCTGGCATATGGGCCTGGGCGCGGACAGGCCCGGCGCGGACATCGCCGGGATGCTCGAGGGCGCCGCCAGGCACGCGGCGTCGAGGGGAGCCCCGGAGGAAGGGGCGACGTTAGCGGAGCAGGCTGCCCGGCTGACACCAGCCGGGCAGCCGGAGGCGGCTCGTGAGCGGATGGTGCAAGCCGCCGATTACCACTTCCGCGCCGGAAGCATGGCACGCAGCCGGGAGCTCGTCCAGTCGGCGCTGGCCGCCTGTCCGCCTGGCCCGCTTCGGGCGGCGTTGCTGCTTCGGCTGGCCACCGTCCACTACCACCTCAGCGGCTGGCCGCTGGCCGAGCAGACATTCCATCTGGCGGCGGGCGAAGCACGGAACGTCCCCGCCTTGCGTGCGCACGCAGAACAGGAACTCGCGTTCGTCCGGGTGGTAGCCGGGGACCTCCCAGGCGCCCTGAGCTGGGCCAAGGTATCACTGCGCTCGGCCGAGCAAGCGGGCAGCGCGCGCATGATGGCGCACTCGCTGGCCCGCCTCGCTGTGTTCGAGTTCTTCCAGGGGCATGGCGCGCGGCTTGACCTGCTCGACAAGGCCGAGGCACTCGACGCGGCCGCGGGTGAGGAGCCCAGCGGGCGGCTACCGCTGTTCGGCCCATCCCTGGGCAGAGGCCTAATCCTGAAATGGTGCGACCGGCTGGACGAGGCGCGGACGATACTGGCCGGGCAGTACCGGAACGCTGCCGACGCCGGGAATGAGGCATCCGTCCCCTTCTTGCTGTACCACCTCAGCGAACTTGAGTGCTGGGCCGGGAAATGGGATGCCGCCGAGGGATACGCGCTTGAGGCCCGCCAGGTAGCCGAGGAGAGTGGTCAGCAGACCATGACACCCGCGGCCCTGTACTGCCTGGCCCTCGTGCGCGCCCACCGGGGCCAGGTCGCCCAGGCCCGAGACCTGGCAACCCGGGCGCTCGCCCTGTGCGAACAGACCGGAAATGTTCCGCTTGCCACCCAGGTGCTTTGCGTTCTCGGTTTCATCGCGGTGTCCCTGGGCGACCACCAGGCCGCGGTTTCCCACCTGGACCGGCTCGCCGAGGCGACCGATGCCTTCGGCCTCGGCGAACCAGGCGTGGTGAAATTCCTCCCCGATGAAATCGAGGCGCTGTCCGCGCTCGGACATACCGATCGCGCCTGGTCGTTCACGCGGCAGCTTGAGGCGCGGGGTAATTCGCTCCGGCGCCCGTGGGCACTGGCGGCCGGCGCGCGCTGCCGTGCCCACCTCGCTGCCGCCAGCGGCGACCTGAGGGGCGCCGAGAGTGCCTGCGAGCAGGCACTCTCAGAACATAACCAGCTGCCAATGCCCTTCGAGCTGGGCCGGACCCTGTTCGTCAAGGGAGTGATCGAGCGGCGGTCGAGGCGAAAGTCGGCCGCCCGCGACTCATTCGGCCAGGCCCTCGACATCTTCGAGCACCTCGGGGCGGCGCTATGGGCCGACAAGACCCGCCGTGAGATGTCCAAAATAGCCGTGCGCGCCCCGGTATGCGGGCTCACCGACACCGAGCGCCGCATCGCCGCCCTCGTCGCGCAAGGGCACACCAATCGGCACATCGCCGCCGCGATGTTCGTAACCGAGAACACCGTGCAGACCCACGTCCAGCACATCTTCCGCAAACTCGGCCTCAGGTCGCGTACCGAACTCGCTGCGCGGATGCTGTCCGCGCCCGCCACGAAGATCACTGATTCAAGGGATTCCCCAGCCCGCGCGCGGAACTAGCGTCGTTTCCTGACCATGCCCATGCCCTGCCGTGACCGTCCAGGCTTGACGCTCAGCGCTCCGATCATGCCGTGCCCGGTGAGGAACTGAAATGTATGTAAATCCAATTCCGGTTCAACCGCCGCAGGAACCGACTGCTCCTGCCACCACGGTTGATTACTCCTGGTACCTCCTCCCGTCGGATTATTTTCTTGATATGACCGACACGGCAAATGGGCAGCCGACAGGCCGGCTGCTCCCGAGCCTGCGCGCGGCCGCACAAACGCGCGACGGCAATCAAATCCTGACGCAGGTGGCCGGGCTGTATGCGGACATTTACTCGGATAACAACCAGGATTTCGCTCCGACTCCTTATCTTACGGCAATGACACAGCTTGCCGTGACGGGCGCTAACGCCTTCGCGAATTGCCCAAGCTTCCCGCAGACAGCACTCGAGGAATTCTTTTCAAATCAGCCGCTGGTGCAAGCCTCTGTGGCGACAGCGATCATAAACCAGATGAGCGAGGACTACAATAACGCAGTGCAAACGGTGCGCAGCCCGCTCGCCGGGGTAAACCATCAGGACCGGGAAGCTCTGGGATGGGTTGCGGTCTCCGGAGAGGACGATCCGCCTGACTTTCCTGTCAACGTGCGGATCGCCTCCTACCCACGGCCCCGGCGTGTTTGTGTTATGCGACGTGATGCTCTCGGTGCCGGGTTCACGCGTATCCGTAGAGGGCCAGGATGCGCTGGTCGCCGCGACCGTAGTAGCGGCGGGCGCAGGCGATGTTGGCGAATCCTTCGCGGCGGAATGCGCCCATGACCAGGTTGCGTATGGCGGCGTAGGCATTCGGCTGGTTCCCGGTGCGGGCTTTCTGGGCGTCCTCGCGGAAGGTGACGTCGCGGGTGTAATGCTGGCGGTTCTCGATGCCCCAGTGCTGGCGGGCGTAGATGGCCAGGTGGCGGGGCCCGGCGAGGTCCGCCGGGAGGCTAGTGATGGCGTAGGCGATCTCCTTGGACGTCCAGGGGCCGTGCGTGGGGCCGGTATCGCGGCGGATGCGCAGGACCTGGGCGGCGCCGGGCCAGTCGATGCTGTCTGCAGGAGCGGTGCGGATGCTGCGCTTTTCCCGCCGGCCGTGGCCTTTGCCGTCCTCGGCCCATGAGGCGTCCGCGAACTCGGCGTCGGTGCCGCTGAGCGCAGCGGTGACCTGCTCCAGCAGCGCGGGCTGGTTGGCCTTGGCGATCATCAGGTAATGGGCGCCGTGGTTCTGGCGCAGCAAGCGGGCAGTCTCCCGCTGAGTGTGCAGGGCGTCCAGGGTGACGACCATGCCTGCCAGGTCCAGGCCCTCCAGGCACGGGGCCAGTTCGGGGATCTCGTTTGTCTTCGCGCCCACCTCCCGTTGCGCCAGTGTGCGGCCCTCGCCCACGTGGAAGGCCGACAGCAGGTGCACCTGGCTGCCGTCCGGGCGGACGGCCCCGCGGACCGTCTTGCCGTCCGCGGCGGCCTGCGGGCGCATCCCGGGCACGGGGGGCCTGCGGGCCTGCGCGGCGGCGCGGCGCTGCTCCCGCTCATGCCGGGCCGCCTCCGGCAGGTCAGCGGGCGCGGCCTGGGGCACAGCAGCGAGGTAGCCGTGCACCGCGCCGTTCAGCGCCGCCGCATCGATCCTGGTGAAGACGCGGCGGAACGTGCGCTCGCAGGGCGGCCGTACCTGCCCGGTCCACGGGTCGCGGCGCCCGCCCAGGACGGCCAGGATCTCCCGGGAGCATCCGGACGCCCAGTCCGCGATCGCGGACGGCGAGTCGTACCCGGCCGCGGTGAACGCGCATACCGCCAGCGCCAGCACGAATTCCAGCGGATGCCAGCGGCCCAGCGGCGAGCGCGGGTCAGGGATCCCGGCCAGCCACTCGCGCAGGCACGGGCACGGTGCCCCGTCAGGAGCGAGAACGGCGGACAGGTCGTTACGGGATGCGTCGATCAGCGAAGATAGCAGCGCGGGCACGGTACTTTCCGGAGGCTCGGGAGGGTGGTACCTCCGATCTTCAGGAGCCGTGCCCGCGCGTCAAATCGGGCGCCCAGTAACAGAAGCGGCACTTGCCCCACCCCCGACTTCAAGCCACCACACAGGCACGAATATCGACCTCGCCGGGGCCGTGGCCTCCTACCCGCAATATCACATCGGACTCGATGTGCCCACGTCGACGTCGTTTATGACCCTGAAAGTACGCTATTTCGTTGCATCCCAGGGCTTGCCCCCGAACCCGCTGGCAGGCCCATTCATCCCGCCAGGGGACGAAATCATCCTCTATATTCACGGGGAGGGCTCAAGAGCCGAGGAGGCACTGGATTTTGTTGGGGGACTCTTCAAGGCGCAAGTCGGAACCGGTCGCTCGTTCACCGTGATTTCGCTGGACCTGCCCGGCTGCGGGTACACAACACGGGTAAAACCGGGATCCGGGGAGAATGCGACCCCTATCTTCGACACCGTTCCCCATGCTGAGGTGGCCCCCCTGCCCCAGCCATCGATGATCCTCGGCTTGTACGAGATCGGGAACTTCCCCACCCCAGACCTGCTTGACTTCATCGAGAGCACCATCGTCAATTTTGTCGAGGCGCTTGACCAGCAACTTGGCAATGTCAAGGAACGGATCGTCGCCGTTATGGGCGGCAGCCTGGGCGGGCACATGGCGCTTCGTTTCGCGGCCAGCGAGTACGACTGGGTTCAGAATGTGATCGCCTGGTCACCGGCAGGCGTCTGGGACCACGATGTTTCGATAGGGGAACCCATCGCGGTCACCGTCGTCCAGCGGCAGATCACGGACCCGCAGCTGCTTGACCGGATCACGCAAACCCTGAAAGACGGCGTCCTTGATCAGACCCTGGTGGATGCGGCAAGATCGGACTTCATCAATACTGTCTGGTACCAGGATACTTTTTCCCCGCCGTCCCCAGGAGTCGCGGTAACACTAGTGGCCCTCGCGATGGTGATGTCCGGAGAGTTCGTGTCTGCAGCCGCAACAATCGGAGGAGGCATTTTCTCTGGCTGGTTCGGCGCAGCGGTAACCGCGTTGTTCGTCGCCGATCTCGTCGCGGGCTGGGCCGCGCTTCCCGCCGTGCCGCGGCAGCCCCTCATGTGGTATCGCGATGACTGGCCCGGGCCCCTCACTTCCGACAACGCCGCGAAGCTCACGGCCATGCAGGAGGACCTGTATGACCGTCAGGAGATCTACAACGAGAACTTCAGGCAGTGGCACTGGCGCATCTGCATGGACTGCATCGGGTACAGCTTTGCTGCCCTCCAGCACGCGATCAATAAAAATCTGCAGCTGATGGTGGGGACCTCGGACAACTATCCCATGGTGCATTTCGCGAACAACGTCCCGCAATTTGCAGCAAGCCTGACCGGCCCCGGCGTCGGCCTGTCGGTCTACGATACCGGGCACTCCATACACAACGAACGCCCGTATTTCCTGGCGCAGCAGGTCATCGCTTTCACCGGACACGCGGAGCACGCCGCTGGCTTGCTCCCGGTCTGGATGAGCGGCACTCCGCTGCAGGGCCCGGCCGGGGACTGGAACCGGGGCGTCGACGGCTTCGTGGCCGCCGACGTCGACGGCGACGGCGAGACCGAAATCGTCATCTACAACAACACCGACCTGTGGACCGGCGTCCTGAAATGGCAAAACGGCGCCCTGGGCCCGATCTGGATGTCCCCACGCCCCTGAACGGCCCGGCCGGGCGCTGGGATCGCGGCATCGACAGCTTCGTCGCCGCCGACGTCGACGGCGACGGCGAGACCGAGATCGTCATCTACAACGACACCGACCTGTGGACCGGCGTCCTGAAATGGCAAAACGGCGCCCTCGGCCCGATCTGGATGTCCCCAACGCCGCTGCCGGGCCCGGCCGGAGACTGGAACCGGGGAATCGACGGCTTCGTCGCCGCCGACGTCGACGGCGACAGCCAGACCGAAATCGTCATCTTCAACAACACCGACCTGTGGACCGGCGTCCTGAAATGGCAAAACGGCGCCCTTGGCCCGATCTGGATGTCCGCCAACCCGCTGGCGGGCCCGGCCGGAGACTGGAACCGGGGAATCGATGCCTTCGTGGCCGCCGACGTCGACGGCAGCGGCGACACGGCCGTGGTCATCTACAACAACACCGACCTGTGGACCGGGGTCCTGAAATGGCAAAACGGCGCCCTGGTCCCCGTCTGGATGGCGCCCACCCCGCTGGCCGGCCCGGGCGGGGACTGGAACCGGGGCGTCGATGCCTTCGTGGCCGCCGACGTCGACGGCGGCAGCCAGACCGAGATCGTCATCTACAACAACAGCGACCTGTGGACCGGCGTCCTGCAGTGGGATCCTCTGCTGACGTAGCCCTGCCCGCGGCGGGCGGCAGAGTCGATGACTACCAGGTCATCGCCGTCATGGCAGCGGGGCGTCGAAGGTCCCGTGCCGTCCCGCGCCGGCGGCGAACCGGGCGGCGCCTGCGCTGGCCTCGGTGACCAGCGCCGCGCGCCCGTGCGCGAACTCCGACGCCATCGCGGCGGCCTCGTCCAGGCCCTCGGCGTCCAGCACAGACGCGCGGTCGCTGCGCAGGCAGACCTGCGGGAACGCGGCAAGCCCGGCGGCCAGCTCCTGGGCGGCGGCCAGCGCCTGCCCGGCCGGCACGACGCGGTTGGCGAGCCCGATCGCGACCGCCTCGGCGGCGTCGACCGGGCGTCCGGTTAGGATCATGTCCATCGCCCTGCTGGTGCCGATCAGCCGGGGCAGGCGCACCGTGCCGCCGTCGATCAGTGGGACGCCCCAGCGCCGGCAGAAGACGCCGAACACCGCGGTCGCATCGGCGACCCGCAGGTCGCACCACAGGGCCAGCTCCAGGCCGCCGGCCACCGCGTACCCGGAGACCGCGGCGATGACCGGCTTGGACAGCCGCAGCCGGCTCACCCCCATCGGCCCGTCGCCGTCGGGGCTGACGCGGTTGCCGCGCTCGGTGCCTATCGCGGTCAGGTCGGCGCCGGAACAGAAGACGCCGCCCGCGCCGTGCAGCACGGCAACGGCGGCGTCCGGATCGGCGTCGAACGCGCGGAAGGCCGCGGCGAGCTGGGCCGCGGTCGGGCCGTCGACGGCGTTGCGGCGCGCTGGGCGGTGCAGGACGACGGTCGTGACCGCCCCCGACCTCTCGACCCGGACTGCCTGATCAGTCATATCCGTTCTCCTCGCTGCCCGGCTGGGTAGCGTACAAGCATGACAGCCAACTCGGGGTGGCGGCCCCGGCACGACGATCCGTTGTTCATCCTGGCCATGGATCACCGCGAATCGTTCGGCAGGACCCTGTTCGATGTCAAGAACGACCAGCCGGACGCTGCCGAGGTCGCCGCCATGCGAGCTGCCAAGCACCTCATCTACGAGGGTTTGCGGGAGGCCCTGCCCGCGGTGACGCACGGGCGCATCGGGGTGCTTGTCGACGAGCGGTACGGGCAGAGCGTCATCGACTCGGTCCGCGGCAGCGAGCAGCCGCTGGTGCTTGCGGTGCCGGTCGAAGCCAGCGGCCACGAGTGGTTCACGCTGGAGTGGGGGCAGGAGTGGCTCAAGCACGTCGAAACGGTCCGCCCCGATTACTCCAAGGTGCTGGTCCGCGATAACCCGGACTTCGACCCCAAGGAGCGCGAAGGGCAGTTCGAGCGCCTCGCCGAGGTCAGCGCCGGGCTGCGCGGCATCGGCGTGCCGATGCTTTACGAGCTGCTCGTGCCGGCCACCGACGCCCAGCTTGCGCAGGCCGGCCAGGACGCGGCCAGGTACGACCATGACATCCGCCCCGGCCTGGTCACGCGGGTAATCGCGGACAACTACGCGCATGGCGTGGAGCCCGCGATATGGAAGGTCGAGGGCCTGGAGACCGTGGCGGCGGCGCGGCAGGTGGCCGAGCAGGCCAAGGCCGGCGGCCGGACAACGGACCTGATCGTCCTTGGCCGGGACGCGCCGGCCGACCGCCTCGATCACTGGCTCGAGGTGGCCTGCCAGGTCGAGGAGTTCGTCGGGTTCGCGATCGGGCGCAGCATCTGGGAGGACGCCGTGCGCGGCTACGAGGCGTCCGACCGCGGGGAGGCGGCGGTGGCCCGCGTGCGCGACCAGGTCGCCGAGCGCTACCTGGGCTTCATCGCGCACTGGAAACGCTGACGCGGGGTCCCGCGCGAGGCGCGTGCGAGTTGCG
The DNA here is from genome assembly GCF_030042015.1 of Trebonia sp. Lineage (GTDB taxonomy): Bacteria > Actinomycetota > Actinomycetes > Streptosporangiales > Streptosporangiaceae > Trebonia. Next base: position 10,065 of record NZ_JASIAL010000402.1, read on the forward strand.
GCGGGCAGGCGCCACGCTTCGTTCGGGATAGGTGGTTAGCTTTTCAGCGAACGGATGATCAGCGGGGTGGCGGTGGCGGACCACCTGGCCACCACGGCGTCGAGCTCGGGGAGTTCCGGCTCGGTGACGTACAGGCCCCGGGCCGGGACGGTCGCGGCGAGCTCCACGAGGACCGGGCGCAGGTGGACTTCGACGGCGAGCAGGTGGCCGGGCCAGCCGCCGGTCATCACGGGGACCGCCGTGACGCCGGCCAGTCCGTTGGAGCCGTAGCGGTCGAGGAACGCCTTGAGCATGCCGGTGTAGGACGCCTTGTAGGTGGGCGAGGCGAAGATCGCGACGTCCGCGCTCGCGACCGCCGCCGTCAGCCCGGACAGGACCGGATCCGACCAGTCGAACAGGCGGGCGGCGTGCTCGGCGAGGTCGATCTCCAGGCGGTCGGCCGACGTGCCCAGGCCCGCGGCGATCGCGTCGGCGACGGCCAGGGCGACGGAGTGCGTGCGTGATTGCGGCTTGGGGTTGCCGGTGATGACGGCGATCGTCGTCATGGCGCGGTCACGTGCTCGTGGGTGGGGACGAACGGGGTCAAGGTTTCTCCGTTTTCTGCTGGTGCCGGATGGGTCCAGAGGCCGCGGCGCGCCAGGATCGGGAGGACGGCCTCGCCGAACCAGTACGCCTCCTCCAGGTGCGGATAGCCCGAGAGGATGAACTCGCTGATGCCGAGGCTCGCGTATTCCGTGATGCGTTCGGCGACCTCGGCGTGGCTGCCGACC
>NZ_JASIAL010000403.1:0-4531 GCF_030042015.1 Trebonia sp.
GGTCACCCAGTCCATGCAGCAGGAAGTGCCAGGGGACATGCAGAGCGTGGCGTCCCTGGAAGCGAAGGTCGCCGCCGTCGAGCGCGAGCCCAAGACGTCGGCGCAGCAGGCCGAGCTCAAGAAGGTGCAGGCCCAGGAGAGCCAGGCCGCCCTGTCGCTGAGCGTGCTCCAGGAGGCCATCGCCGAGAACCAGGCAGGCAGCCAGACGCTGGCCGCCATCAAGGGCAGCGTGGTGCTCGACCCGGCCGAGGCGGTCTCGTACTCAACGAAGAAGTGGGTGCTCATCTACGCCGTCTACGGGGTGGTAGGCGGTCTGGCCCTGGGGTTGGGCATCGTCGTGATCGGGGCCGTGACGTCCGACCGGCTGCGCAGGCGCGATGACATCGCGCGGGCTCTCGGCGCTCCTGTCAAGCTCAGCGTCGGCGCCTCGGCGGGCGGACGCAAGGCGGCGGCGGGCCAGGGCGGTATCGGCGGAGCAGACGACCCCGATATCAGGCGCATCGTCGCGCACCTGCGCGAGGCGGTCTCGATGAAGGACGGGCACCGCGCGCTCGCGGTCGTACCCGTGGACGAGCCGAAGGTGGCGGCGCTCGCCCTGGCCGCGCTCGCGGTCTCCATCGCGCAGGAAGGGCGCAAGGTCATGCTGGCGGACCTCGCCAGCGGAGCGCCTGCCGCGACGGTCCTGGGCATGAGCGGCCCGGGGGTCGGCATGGTGCGGGCGCAGGAAGCACCGCTGATGCTCGCCGTGCCGGGCCCGGCGGAGATCGCTCCGTCCGCGCCCGTCCGCGACGGCTCGGCGACGGCACCGCGCTCCGCGTTCAGCGACCAGATAGGCGCCGCCTACGCGTCGGTCGATGTCCTGCTGACACTGGCAACGCTCGATCCTGCCTACGGCGGCGATCATCTGGCGACGTGGGCCAACAGCGCGGTCGCGGTAGTCACCGCCGGGCGATCGTCGTGGGCCAGGCTGCAGGCCACCGGCGAGATGATCCGGCTGGCCGGTGTGCCGCTTGTGTCGGCTGTGCTCGTCGGCGCGGACAAGTCCGATGCGAGCCTTGGGCTGCCGTCGGGTTCCGGTGCCCTGCTGGGCGCTGGACGGCTGAGCTAAGGGTCAGCGCCGGTATGGCTTCGTCCGTCGTCGCCTACGCGCCCCGCCGTGGCTTGCAGCTGCTGCGACCCACCGCGCGCCTGCTGCGGTTCGATGAGCTGCGCGACCGCACGTTCCGGCGCAGGGTGTACCTCGCGTGGCTGCTGCTGTTCATCAATGTCGTGCCGTTCTACAAGGGGGCCTGGAACGGACTGCCGCTGATCGTGCCGATCCCCTCTGTCGTCGGCAGGCTCATCACCCAGGGCGCGCTGCCGCTGGCACTGGCGCTGGCGATGTCCGTGAACCGTCGGCTGCTCATCCGCCCCAACGTGTTCATGTGCTTGCTGACCTGCCTAGTCATCGCGGCGGTCATCTCCGGTGTGAACCCGGAGGCTGGCAAATTTATCGCCACCGCATACCGGACCTGCCGGCTGACCGCCTTCGTCGGCACGCTATGGCTGCTGACCCCCTTGTGGGACCGGCGCGACCTGCTGCTCGTCAAGGCCCACCTGGTGGCCTTGTTCGGTGTGCTCGGCACCGTGCTGCTCGGCCTGCTCATAGTTCCGGGGCGGGCCCTTGCCGAGGGGAGGCTGTCGGGCGAGTTCTGGCCGATCACCCCCGTGCAGGTGTCGGACTACTCGGCGGTCGCGCTCGGAATACTGATCGTCCTCTGGTTCTGCGGTGAGACGAAAAGACGCGTGACCCTGGTGGCCGGCCTGGTCATCGCGGCGATGCTGTTCCTGACGCACACGAGGACAGAACTGGTCGCCCTGTTCGCCGGGCTGCTCGTGGCGGGCCTGCGCATGTTCACGGTCCAGGCTCGTGTCCGGCGGCTGTTCACTATCGTCGCGATCGCGGTCTCCGTGGCGGTCATCGCGTTCTCAAGCGCGCTGACAACCTGGCTGGCCCGTGGCGAGAGCACACAGGAGCTGACCGACCTGACCGGCCGGACAAACGTCTGGACCCTCGTGCTCAACGCTCCCCGCGACAGGTTCCAGCTCATCTTCGGGTACGGCCTGTCGAACAAGGGCTTCGACGGCCTGCCCATCGACAGCAACTGGCTTGCCGCCTACTACGACCTCGGCCTTGTCGGCGTGGGTATCTGCGTCTCGCTGCTGCTGTTCGTGCTCGTGACCGCCTACTTCCGGCCGCGAGGCGCGCGAACCGCGATCGCGTTGTTCCTCGTGACGTACCTCATGGTTACCTCGCTCACCGAGACTGGCCTCAGCGACGCCTCGGCCTACCTTCTCGAACTCGTGCTGGCGGCCTCCCTGCTCACTCCGCCGCGCGGTGATTCGATGCTCGCGCCCTTCCGAGATGATCTGCCGTCCCGAATAGAAAGGGCGCTGGCATGAAGGTCATGCTGGTCCACAACCGCTGTCGTTCCGACGGGCCGAGCGGCGAGAACCGGGTGGTGGATCAGGAAAGCGAAGCGCTGGCCGAGGCGGGCCACAGCGTCATCCGTTTCGGGCGCGACAGCGACGAGATCGAATCCTGGTCGCTGACCCAGAAGGCGTTGCTGCCGGCCAAACTGGTCTGGAACCGCGGCAGCCGGCATGACCTGGCGGCAGCGCTGCGTGAGCACAAACCTGACGTCGTGCACCTGCACAACACGTTTCCGCTGCTCGGCGACACGGTGCTGTACGCGTGCCGCGATATGCGCGTACCGGTTGTGGCCACTATCCACAACTACAGGCTCGGCTGCACCGGCGGCACCTTCTTCCGCGACGGCGCGCTGTGCCATGACTGCGCGGGCGGTGCACTGCTGCCCGGGGTGACCCACGGCTGTTACCGGGGTTCGCGCACGGCAAGTGCGCCCCTCGCGCTGTCCATCGGCGTCCATCGCCGCGCGTGGCGATCGCTCGTTTCTGCGTACGTGTTCATCTCCGCGTCCCAGCGGGATCTGCTCCGTGGTGTCGGGCTGCCTGAAGGCCGGCTTTTCGTACGGCACAACCTGATTCCGCGCTGGGCTGCGCCGCAAGCCCGGCGCCAGCCGATCGTGGTCTATGCCGGCAGGCTGGCCGAGGTGAAAGGCGTGCGCCTGCTGATGGACGCCTGGGACCGGTACCTGAGCCTGGCCGGCGACGCCGGCCTGCGCCTGGTGATCGCGGGAAAGGGCCCGCTCGAGGACGAGGTGGCGGGCTGGGCCGCCACGAGGCCGTCCGTGGAGCTGGCCGGGTTCGTGTCCGGCGAGCGCAGCCGCGAGCTGATGTCCGCCGCCCGCGCCGTGCTCGTCCCGTCCATCTGGGAAGAACCCTTCGGTCTCGTCGTCGTCGAGGCCATGGCAGCGGGTACCGCGCCGATCGCCGCGCAGCGCGGCTCGTTCACCGAACTGATCACGGACGGGGTAGACGGCGCGCTCTTCACCGCGGCCGATCCTGCCGCGCTCGCGTCGGTCATCGGCGACGTCGAGGCGCGCCCGCAGACATACGAGGCGTACGGCCAGCGGGCCCGCGAAACTTATGAGCACCGGTTCAACCCGGAGCACAGCATCAAGCACCTGCTTGAGATCTACAATTTTGCGATCTCGAATCCGGCTCCTGGACCGGGCAAGCCGGGCCACGACGAGGATCAGTCCATGAGGGGGATCTAAAGACATGCAATCAGCAGTTCGCCGCCGCCTTGCTACGTCGCCGCTCGGGTGGGCAGCGGCCATGCCGCTGCGGACGGCGCGGGTGGCGCGGTACGACGCACGCATTGTCGGACGTTCACTGAGCTGGCTAGTGCATAACCGCGAGACCACGAACTTCACTTACGACCTCGACCCGGTCAACCGTGATCACCTGTGCTGGTTCGTGTCCGCGGTCACCGGGGCCGAGATCGGCCAGGTGCGCTCGTGGATGACGGAGCTGGAGACAGACGAAGCCTTCCACGCCGCCCTGACCAGCCGGCTGTCGACCAATCCCACCAGGCGGGTCTGCGCGACCGAGCCGCACCTGGCGCGCAGGTACGGGTGGTACGCCATCGTCCGGGCGGTGCAGCCCGACAACGTCGTCGAGACAGGGACTCATCTCGGCCTCGGTTCCTGCGTGCTCGCCGCGGCCCTGCTCCGCAACGGCCATGGGCGCCTCACGACGATCGACATCGACCCCGATTCCGGCCACCTGATTGGCGAGCCGTGGGCGGGCGTCATCGACCGCCGCGTCGGAAGCTCTGTCGACGAGCTCGCCCGCATGCGTGACGTCGACATGTTCCTGCACGACAGCCTGCACACCTATGAGTACGAGACCAAAGAGCTCGCCGCCGTCGGCCCGAACCTGCGTTCCGACGCCATTCTCCTTTCAGACAACGCGCACGATTCCTCGGCACTGTCGCACTGGGCTGAGCAAAATGGCCGCCGCTACCTGTTCTTCAAGGAACAGCCCCTCAACCACTGGTGGCCGGGAGACGGGATCGGGGTCGCCTGGGCGAAATAGCCGCCACGGCGATTTTCGGCGGGCTGCG
>NZ_JASIAL010000404.1:0-10225 GCF_030042015.1 Trebonia sp.
TGCTGCTGCTGGCGCTGCTGTGGCCGCCGGGGGCGGCCCCGGCGGCGGTGCAGGGCGCGGTGGTGGAGCATGTCCGGCTCGGCGGGGGGTCCCGGCAGGACGGCGGGGTCCGCGACCCGCGGCACGCGGAGAACGTGCGGCATGCCGGGCAGGGCCGGGTGACCCGCGCCGGGCAGCACCAGTGGCACCTGCGCCACATCCTGCACCTGGAACACCTGGCCCACCTGCGCTACCTGCGCCGCCTGCGCGGGGAGGAAAGCGGCGACGGCGGCGACGGGGGGCAGCGGGGCACGCAGGGCAAGCGGCCGCGCGGCCGCCTGCATCTGGCACTCGCAGGCGGCACCGCCGTCGCCGTGGCCGCCGTCGCGGCCGTCACGGCCGTCGCCTTGACCAGCCACCACGCCGCCGGCCCAGGCGGGAGCACCTCGGCCGCTGCCCATGCCACCACGGGCGCAGGAGCCCATCCGCCTTCTGCGCGGCCGGCCAGTTCTGCCCCCGCTGCCGCACCGACTCCCGCCTCTTCGGCCAGTCTCAGCCCGTCAGCCCTCACGGGCACGTGGACGGGCTCCTACGTCTGCGCGCAAGGCGAGACCGGGCTCAGGCTCGTGATACGGGCGGCCCCGGGTGGCACTCTCACGGCGACGTTCAACTTTTTCGCGCTGCCGGCCAACCCCGATGTCCCTTCCGGCAGCTACACGATGACCGGCACCTACTCGTCGGCGGGAGTGACCCTCACGCCAGACAAGTGGATCAGCCAGCCACCCGGATGGGAGATGGTGGGTATCAGCGCCGGCCCGCCCAGCCAGGGCGGGACGGCGCTTGGCGGCACGATCACCACCTGCGGCACCACTTTCACGCTGACCCGGTCGGCTGGATGAATAGAACCTCGTCCCCTCCTTGGGGAACTCTGCACGAGAGAAATATGCACGATCGTGCGGCCAGGTAATGACCCCAGGGCTTCCTGATGGCCCATCTGCCACGACGGCCGCCAATCAGGGTTTGGCCTGCGGCTTCCCGTCGTCACGTGGCCGCGGTGCAGCCGCGTCTGCGCCGCCGGGTGCCCGTCGGCGGCCATCCGGCCGCGCGATATGCCCGGTATGCCGGAATCCCGGAGCCGGGCTTTGCGGGCAGCCCGGTTATCGCGGCGGAAACGACTGGTCAGGGGCAGTCCATAGCTTCCACGTAGTCCGGCCGGGCGCGTGCAGGGCCAGCGGGAGGGCTGCCGTGCATGCGCGACCGCGCATGTCCGCTTGGTAAATGTTCCGGCCGACCACGACGATGCAGTCGACAACGCCCCGACAGCGGCGCCAGGGTGGCCAGCCGGATACCGGAGCATGAACAACAGGCAGCCGACGGACAGGTGCGACCGCCGTGCCCAACCCGGCAGTTCAGCCCCCTGCGCACGGTTCTGGGGCCTGCACAGCGCGGAGCAGCCGGGTCCCTCGTCGTCGGCCGCGCGGGGTTCCTTACCGGAGAAAACAAGGTGAAGATGTTAACGACAGCCCCTGGGAGGACGGCGTTGCTGAGCAAGGAGCGGAACCGGCTGCTGTGTGAGACAGGCCCGGGCACCGCGATGGGAGAGTTGCTGCGGCGTTACTGGCATCCGGTCGCGGGTGCGGCGGAGTTCAGCCGGCAGGCCGTGAAGGCGGTGCGCATCCTGGGCGAGGACCTGGCCCTGTTCCGCGATAAGGGCGGAAACTACGGCCTGGTGGACCGGCATTGCCCGCACCGCCGCGCGGACCTGACGTACGGCTTTGTCGAGGAACGGGGCCTGCGCTGCAATTACCACGGCTGGCTTTTCGACCATACCGGAGGATGCCTTCATCAGCCGTTTGAGGAGACACGGCACCCGGCGAGCCGCTTCAGGGACAAGGTTCGCATCAAGGCATACCGGGTGCGGGAGAAAGCTGGCCTGGTGTGGGCCTACATGGGGCCTGAGCCGGCGCCGCTGCTGCCTGACTGGGACCGGTATCACTCGCGCGGCTACAAGCAGATAGCCATCTCGGAGGTTCCGTGCAACTGGTTCCAGTGCCAGGAGAACTCGATCGATCCGGTCCACTTCGAATGGCTGCATGACAACTGGTCGCGGGTGCTGCGCGGCGCTGACGGCCCACGGGCGCCGGCCCATCAGCGGCTTGGCTTTGACGAATTCGACTACGGCTTCGTCTACCGCCGCATCCGCGAGGACACCACGGAAAACGACGAGCTGTGGACGACCGGCCGGGTGTGCTTGTGGCCCAACTGCCTGTACACCGGGCATTTCGAATGGCGGGTACCGGTCGACGACGGGCATACGCTCAGCGTCGGGTGGTTCATCGACGAGCTGCCCGGTGATATCCCGTTCGGGCAGGACGTGATTCCCTGCTGGTACGCCCCCGTCAGGGACGAGCGAACCGGCCGCTGGATCGACAGCCACGTCATGAACCAGGACTTCATCGCCTGGGTGGGTCAGGGGGTCATCGCGGACCGCTCGAAAGAGCACCTGGGGGAGAGCGACCGCGGGGTGATCCTCATGCGCAAGCGGCTGCTTGAGGACCTGGACGCGGTGGCCGCCGGGCGGGATCCGAAAGGGACGATCCGCGATCCCGCAGTCAACCACAGCGTGCACCTTCCGATTATCGGCGGCCTCAACCGCCCGGCCGCCGAAGACGGGCCGCGTCCCTTCCCGTTCCTGGCCGGCCAGCCGGACGAGGTCGCCAGGGGGTTCGAGCGGGCATGGCGCGATTGCGCAGCCGCCGTGCCCGATGAGCTGACTGCCGGTGGCTGACACCCTCACCGGACGCCCGCGCACGGCGCGCGAAGCCGCCGAGGCGCAGGCTTACGGCCTGACATCTGAGGACCTGCGCGACTGGGCGCCTTTCTCCCCGATCGAGATCTACTGGGCGCGCACGCACGACCTCACCCCGGTGACTGCCCGCCGCTGGGCGCGCGAAGGGCTGCGCATCTGTGACACCGTGCGCGCGGTCGCGCTGGGCATGAACCCGCAGGAGGCAAGGCCCTGGGCCGATGCCGGATTCGCCCCCTGCGATGCGGTCGAGGCGAAACAGATGGGCGTACCGCTTGCGGCCGCCCTGGCCTGGCGGGAGGCGGGCTTCATCTTGCCCGACGCCGCACTGCTCATCCACGACGGCTGGACCCTCGAGCAAGCGGTAAATGCCCGGTATGAGGACAGCGGTCAACCGGGACCCGGAGGCGATCAAACGGCTCAGCCTGCGCAAGCGTCTCGCTGAAACCGGGGCCGCCGCTTGCTCCACTATCGCGCATATAGTAAAACGAGGCCGTGGGAAGACAGGCAGGCGTCGTGCTTTACCTGCTCGCACTGGTAGCCGTCGTGGTCGGCCTGGACGTCCTATTCTTCAGGCACCAGTTCTGGGCACGGCTGATGGTAAACGTCGGAATCGTGCTGGTATTCGTCGCGTTCTATTTGAGGTTCCTGAAACGTCCGTGAGCGCGGCCGCCGCAATGCGGCTCGGGGCAGCCCGCTTTGTCTGCCCACGCGCTGATACCGGCGAAGGCCGCAGCGGCGTTCGCTAGCCGTTGCCGGCGAGGCTGGTGCGGGCGCCCCGGAATGTGACGGCGGCCAGGCCGGCCGCGAAAACCAGCACGGCGCAGATCCAGGCGCCCCGGTCGGCCGGGGGGCGGACGGGCCAGGTCCACGGGTTCCGCCAGGCCTGGCTTAGCGCGTACTCGGCGAACCCCAGGTAGCCAAGTGGCGGGATCCAGGCGAGCAGGCCATCGGTGACCAGCGAGGCCAGCAGGCCGATGCCGGCGATACCGATGACGTTGCGCGCCAGCACCAGGACACCGCCGGGCACGCTGGCGCCGGTCACGCCGAGCTGGAGCGCGCCGATCGCGATACCGGTCAGTGCCAGCGCCGCCGCAAGCCGCAGGTACGGCAGCCAGCGGCCGGCGGCCCGCTCGACCTCGCCGAACGGGCTGTGCGTCGTCATCGCGATCACCACCGCCGCCCCGGCCTCGATGACCATCGGGCCCTGCTGCGCGAGCGCTCCGCCGGACATCAGGCGCCAGTGCAGCACGGCGCGGAGCGCGCCGCCGAGCAGGGCCAGCGCGAGCAGCGCCGCGGGCACCCGCCGGCTGCGCAGGTGCAGCCACACCAGCCGGGTCCCCGCCGCGACCCGCCCTGCCGCCGGCGCCGGAGCGGCCGGCAGCGCAGGGGGCACCGCCGGGGTCATGGCCTCAGCGGCCGTCACGGGATCTGCGCCAGGGTGATGGCGCTGGAGCGCAGCGCGGCGATGTTCGCCGCGAGCCAGCCGCGGCGAGCCACGGATGACAGCGACTCGAACCGGCTCGCGGCGGCGGTGATCTGGGCGGCGCTCGCCCCCGACTGTGTCCCTGACGCGCCCGACGTACTCGACGCGCCCGACGTACTCGACGCGCCCGACTGCGTGCCCGGCTGGCTGAACTGCGGGTACGGGGGGACGGGAGCGCCGATCTTGGCCAGCAGCGCGATCGCCACCGCCTCCTGCGCCGGGGTTGGGCCTGGCGAGTACTGCTCCGCCGGCCCGGAGACGAACCAGGTGATGAAGTCCTGCTGCACCCCTTGCTCCCAGTCCGCGGTCTGCGCCATGGCGGGGGTGGCCCAGAACGACTCGTCGCCGAATCCTTCTTGTTCGGTTGAGTAGCCGTAGACCGACGTCGTCCCCGCGACGGCGGGCGGCGCGTAGCCCGTGGTCATCTCGGCCCGGGCCGGGGCGCCCGGCAGCCCGGCGATCTCGGCGGCGGCCGGCTGCAAGGCCGCCGACATGGCGCCCAGATAGGGTGCAAAGGCCGGGTGAATGCACACCGTGAAGGCCCCACTCGTGCAGTCGAGGGTGTACGGGACCGGCTGGTCGTCGGCCGCGTCGTGCAGCGCGGGGATCTCCCAGCCCGTCGCGAGGGAGTACCGCGCGGTGCCTGCCAGTGAGAACGCGGTCGCGGACGCGGCCACGCCGCACGCGACGCCGACGGCTGCCACCACGGTCAGCCGCCGTCGGCTGGCCGTGGACAGACGCCGGACGCCGGGCACGCGTGCCGCGGGCAGCAGGGCGAGCAGGCCGACCATGACGAGCAGCACTCCGCCCATGAACATGACCTGTGCGATGGAAACGTCCGGCGGGACGTGGTAGTAGACGCCGACATCAATAAACGCTGGGCGGCCCAGAGCCGGCACGAGCAGCGCGGACGTGTCGTTCGAGCTGTTCAGGTTGTTCATGTCGTTCGGGTTCACGCTGTTCGCGGCGTTGACTCCGGCGAACCACGCGACGAAGACGCCGACCGCGACGAGCGGCGCGGTGAACCGGCCGGGGAGCAGCGTGCCGCAGATGAAGCCGACCGCGCAGGACGCGGCGACCCCCACGACGCCGACCGCCACCGGCCACAGCGGCGGGCCGCCCCAGGTCGCCTGGAGCGCGGCCTGAATGTAGATGACGGCGACCCCGGCCACGTAGGCGAGCACGTTCCAGAACGCCGTGGCGCCGAGCACCGTCGCCTGCCGCGCCCAGGCCGCGCGGGCCGTCGTCGCCAGCAGGTCACCGGTCTTCCTGCGGCCTTCCCTGGTCGCGACCCAGGCGGAGATCCCCGCGGCGATCACGCTGAAGAAGACGAGGTTGGATCCGGTGATGACCGAGGCGCGCACCGTCCAGGTCGGCGGATACCCCGCGGCCGTCCGGTACGCGTTGGCGTAGAAGAGCGCGGCGAGGACCGGCAGCACCCAGACAACCGCGCTGTGCCTGATCTCCAGCCGCAGCGCGCGCGCCGGGCGGAAACGGCCAGTGCGCTGAGTGAGGGCGACAGCAGTCACACGGCCACCTGCTTGCGGGATGCCGCGAGGACCGCGCTGTAGCCGCGTTCAAGCGGGGAGTCGCCGACCTGGTGGCCCTCGCCCTGGGCGGAGAGTTCATCGGGCGTGCCGCGGAACACGACCTTGCCGTCGGCCATCAACGCCACCTCGGAGCACGCAGTACCGACGTCCTCGACCAGGTGCGTGGAGACGACCACGGTCGCGTGCTGGCCAAGGTCGCGGATCAGCGTGCGGAACGCGACCCGCTGCTCGGGGTCGAGGCCGGCCGTCGGCTCGTCAAGCAGCAACAGGTCCGGGCCGTTCACGATCGCCTGCGCGATGCCCACCCGGCGCAGCATGCCACCGGACAGCGTGCGCAGCCTGGCCTTGGCCCTGGGGCCGAGGTCGACTCGCTCGACGGCGGCGGCCACCGCCTTCGGCACCTGGTGCGCGGGCATCTCCTTGAGCAGCGCGAAGTACTCGACGAACTCGGCCACGGTGAACGACGGGTAATAGCCGAGGTTCTGCGGCAGGTAGCCGAGCCTGCGCCTGATCCGCGTGCGCGCGGCCGGTTCGCCGGGGTCCCGGTCGAGCAGCCGCACCGTGCCCGACGACGGCGGCAGCACGGTGGCGAGCATGCGGAGCAGCGAGGTCTTGCCGGCGCCGTTGGGGCCGAGCAGGCCGAATACCCCGGGGCCGACGGCGAGACTCACCCCGTCGACCGCCTTGTTTCTCCCAAACGTCCGGGTGACGTCCGTCAGCTCGATGTTCACGGCAGGCCTCTCCGGGGGCGGGTGGCGAACAACACGATCACGGCGCAGCAGGCCGCGACCGCCAGGTAGGGGAGGTACAGGTTCGCGTCGGTGATGGCGGAGGTCAGTGCCGCGGCGGACAGCCAGCCGCCCGCACTGGCGGTCGCGCCGTGAGCGAGCACGAGGGTGAGCCAGGCGCCCACGCCCGCGCCCGCGCCGGCAACCGCCGACCTGACGGCAACCGCTACCGCGAGAGCGAGCGCGCAGGCGGCGGTCATCGGCAGCAGCCAGGCGAAGGTGAGCTCCGTCGTGGGTGTCGAGGCGTGCGTGCCCACGGTCGCGGCGCTCGCGATCAGGCCGAGCACCGCGTTCACCGCGAACACCGCGACGGCCCTGGTCAGCAGGACAAGGCGGTCGCTGACCGCCATGGAGCAGGACAGTTCCCACGCCGGGTCCAGGCCGGGACCGTAGGAGTAGGCGATGCCGACCGCCGCGACCGCCGGGGCGATCAGCCAGACCAGCGGCTGGCCCTCGCCCGCCTGGACGAGTGTGCCGACGGCAAGCACGACCGCGGACGCGGTCAGCCACGGCAGCAGCAGCGAGGGCGTGGTGAACAGCGCGCGCGCCAGCCCAGGCGAGCGCAGCAGCCGCGCCGCCGCTCGCTCCAGCCGGCCAGGATGACGGCGCCAGACTTCCGCGGCGACGTTCACCCAGACGCGGTCGAGGTCGATGTCGTCGTTCGCCGTGCTGCGGCTCTCGCCGCTGACCGGCTCGTTCAGCGACGGATCGTTCATTGGACTCCTCCAAGCGCCGCGCGCAGCAGGCGGCGCGCCCGGTGCGCACGGCTCTTCACAGTTCCCTCGGGGACGCCCATCAGCTCCGCAACCTCCGCGACCGGCCGGTCTTCCTCGTACATCAAGCGCCATACCTCGCGGTCCGGGCAGCCGGGCGGGCCGAGGGCCGCGGCCGCGGCGATGTCGAGGTCGGTTCTCGTGGCCGCTGCCTCGGCTGGATCGCTGACCGGCCCCCCCTCGCCTGGCAGGGCCTGGGTCGCCGGCCCCCGCTTCCGCAGCAGCACGGCGGCCTGGTTGCGCGCGATCACCCAGAGCCAGGCAGCAACGCTGCCCCGCGGCTGGTAGGTTCCGGCGTTCTTCCACACCGCGAGGAACGTCTCCTGAAGCACGTCCTCGACGTCGTCCGGCGGCAGCGCCTTGCGAAGCCGGGCGGCCAGCCACGGGGCATGCCGGTCAAACAGCTGCCGCAGCGCCATGTCGTCACCGCCAGCCAGGCTCGCGATCAGCTCGTCGTCGTCCATCACCTCATCTATTGCACCCGACCTGCCGCAGGTTCACGACCAGGCGAAGAAACTGCCGTAGCCGTCGGCGAACGCCTCGCCAGCCAGCATGCTTCCCAGCCCTGCTGCGGCCTTGACGTCCCCCATGCGGCCCGGGAAAGGACGTGCCAGGTCCCGCGGGCCGCGGCCGCCGCGAGCAGGAGCAGCACGGACCGGCGCAGTCTCGGTATCCGCGGAAAACTTCGCATCCGGGCGCAGCGATGGAGGGGCCCGTCAACCGTCTGGGTGCTGACCCTCAATCCCGGCCATATCGAGATCGGGACCTTCGATGACGCCGCGTGCCAGATCGCGTGGCCGCGTCACTGGATCGAGGCCAATGGCGCCAGGAAGTACTGACCGAGCCACGGGGCTGCCCAGGTGACCGGAGCGATTCCTATGGGCCGAGCGCTAGCCGTCCTCATCCCCTGGGACGCTAGCCCCCTCGGCGTGTTGCTCAGGCGCACCCTTGATCGCGACCGCCGCGCGGGACTCCAGAGCCGCGTCGAAAAGCTCGGCCACCGACTTGCGGATCTCCTCGCGCAGAGTCGCCCTGTCCTGACAGAGGTTCTCGATGTTCCGCTGATAAAGAACGAACCTCATCCCGAACGAGACGCGCGAGCGTGCCCCCGCAGCGAAGTCCCCGCCCAGCCCGCCAAACAAATTGCCCGAATCGCCGCCCCCGGTGCTAGGCCCTTCCAGATGCCACCGGCGATCCGGGTCGACACCTCGCTCGACCCGCGACTTGTCCGGCAGCAACACCACGTCCACAGGCCCGCCGGAGGAACCGCCCGTCTGGGCGTCATGAACCCTGATCTGTGCATCAGCCGTCGCCTGGAAGTCAGCACCCGCGATCCGGTACGGCACCACCCAGGTGCCCGAACCGGAGGTCAGCGCCGCCGCGGCGGCGAAGTCGGCCCGCCCCGCGGCGGGGTTGTCCGCGTCGAGCCAGACCTTGACCTGGCCGCGCAGCGCCCACGCAGGAGCGAACCGGCTGGCCGATTTCAGGAGGTCATCGAGGCGTTCGCCCGCCTCCTCGAATCGACCCTGGCGGTACAGCGCGACCGTGAGGCGCCACAGCGCCTGGGAAGACGCCGGATCGGCGTCGGCCGCCGCCTGGGCGGCCCTGCGTGCATCCTCAAAATGCCCAAGCCACCACAGCGCCTCCGAGGCGAGCACGAGCGACGCGATCCGGACCGAGGGCACCGGATCGCTCAGGTGACGATGGGCCACCCACAGCGCCGCAAGCGGATGAACAGGGCAGCTGCGCGTGTGTTCCTCCAGCGCCTGCAGAGCATCCTTCGCCGATTCCCCGCCGCCATGGCGGTGTTCGGCGGGAACAAGGTTGAGCCACCGTGCCGCGGCGCCTCGCAGTGGCTCGTCTAGTTCGAAGTCGGGCGCTTTGGGGTTCGCCACGTAGCCGGGGCCGGAGTGATGGGAGGGCCGGGCCCTTGGCATAACGGAGGGTGTCACATCATCTGCGGGCATAGGGCACATGATCGCTTCCTTGCCTCGGGCCGCGCCCGCTAGATGAGTGATTCCTTGAACGTGGCTCGGAGACGTGGGGAGGGTGCCCATGATCGACTGTGACGAACGACCTGGACACCCTCTTGATCGCACTGTATGTGGAGATCGATGATCACGTGGCCTTGCCTGCCAGGAGCGGCCGGGGCCAGCCCAAGCGCTTGTCGGATGCGGAGCTGATCTGCCTGGCCGTGGCGCAGGTGCTGCTGGGCGCGCGCAGCGAGCATCACTGGCTGCGGCTGTGCTACGGGCGGCTGGGGCACCTGTTCCCGTACCTGCCGAACCAGCCCGGCTACCACAAGCGGCTCAAGGCCGCGGCGCCGCTGCTGGCCGCGGTGACCGATCACCTGGCCCGGCAGTCGCCGTGCTGGTATGACCCGGTGCGGCTGATCGACGCGACCCCGGTGCCGTGCGCCGCCTCCCGGGAGACGGTCCGCCGCAGCGAGCTGGCCGGCTGGGCGCACTACGGCTACTGCGCGAGCCATTCGCGCTGGTACTGGGGGCTGAAGCTGTACCTGATCACCACGCCGGACGGGATGCCCGCCGCCTGGTGCCTTGCCGACCCGAAGATCGGGGAACGCGAGGTCGCCGCCGACCTGCTGGCGCACGCCGCCCGCACCGGCGCGCTGCGCCCCGGGCTGACCCTGGTCGGCGACAAGGGCTTCGCCGGGCGGGACTTCGAGGACCTGGTCACCAGCGCATACCAGCTGCGGCTGGTCCGCCCGGACCGGCGCGACGAGGCGCCCCGGCACGGGTCGGCCGGCTGGATCCGGCAGTGGATCGAATCGGTCAACGACACCCTCAAGGGCCAGCTCGACCTCGAACGGCACGGCGGCCGCA
>NZ_JASIAL010000405.1:0-2544 GCF_030042015.1 Trebonia sp.
CGCGTCAGCGCCTCCATCGGGAGCGCGAACGCGGTGCTGAAGTTCCGCCCGGTGCCGGCGTTCAGCACCTGGAGCGTCGTCGCCGGGTTCAGCCCGAACTTCTGGCCGATGATCAGCGAGTCGAGCGCCGCGACCAGCCCGGCAGCCGACGTGTAGTTGTTGAGCGTCTTGGTCGCGTGTCCGGCGCCGAGCGGGCCGACCCGGAACAGGTGGTTGCACATCGTCCGGATGACCGGCTCGGCCCGGTCCATCGCGTCGGTGTCGTCACCGCCCAGCATGATCGTGATGTGCGCCGTGGCGGCGCCGCCGGGTTCGGGCATCGTCACCGGCGCGTCGAGCAGGGTGAGGCCGCGACCAGCCAGCTCGGCACCGAGCTCACGTGTTCCGAACGGGTCCGAGGAGCTGGTGTCGACCACGATCGCTCCGCTGGCGAGCACGTCGGCCGCGCCCTCGGGTCCGAGGACCACCTCGCGCACGACGTGGCCGTTGGGCAGCATCGTCACCAGCACCTCGATCCCGGCCAGGCCCCGCGGGCTGGCGACCGCCCTGCATCCGTGCTCGCCGGCGAACGTCCGCGCTCGCTCCTGGTCGACGTCCTGGACGGTCACGTCATAGCCGGCCTTGACGACGTTGCCGCACATCGGCCAGCCCGCGTGTCCCAGACCGACGAAACCGACCTTGGGCCTGCTGCTGTCCACGTATCAATCTCCTCAGGAGTCGGGATCCGGTCTCGTCCCTACAGGGCGATCGTCACGACCTTCTCCTCGGTGCAGTCCTCGATGCCTGACCACCCGAGCTCACGGCCGATGCCACTGCGCCCGGCGCCGCCCCAGGGAAGCCGCGGGTCGACGACTCCCCAGCAGTTCACCCACACGGCGCCCGCGCGCAGCTCGCGCGCGAGCAGGTGCGCGCGCGATATGTCCCGGGTCCAGATCGTCGCCGCCAGCGCGTAGTTGGTCCCGTTGGCGAGCCTGACCGCCTCGGCCGGGTCATCGAACGGGATCACGGTGCCGACCGGTCCGAAGATCTCCTCCTGGGCGATCCGCATGTCGTTGGACGCGTCAGCGAAGATCGTGGGCCTGACGTAGTAGCCGCGGTCCCTGGCCCGCTCGCCGCCGGCAACGAGCCGCGCCCCCTCGCGCTGACCGATGTCGATGTAGCCGAGCACCCGCTCGAACTGCTTGCGGTTGATCAGCGTCCCCATCTGGGTCGTCTCGTCGAAGGGATCGCCGAGCACGATCGAGTCGGCCGCGGCGCCGAGCCGCTGGACCACCTCGTCGTACAGCGACCGATGCGCCAGCACGCGGGTGCCCGCCGCGCAGATCTGACCCTGGTTGGCGAAGATCCCGATCGCCGTGACGGTCAGGGCGGCATCGAGGTCGGCGTCGGGGAAGATGATCTGGGGGGTCTTCCCGCCGAGCTCAAGGGTGACGCGCTTGATCGTGTCGGCCCCGAGCTTGGCGACGATCCGCCCGACCTCCGGGCTGCCGGTGAAGGAGATCTTGTCGACGCCGGGATGCGACGCCAGCGCGGCGCCGGCGGTCTCCCCGAAGCCGGTCACGATGTTGACGACGCCGGGCGGGAAGCCAGCCTCCCCGATCAGCTTGCCGAGGTACAGGATCGTCAGCATCGCGTCCTCGGCGGGCTTGATCACGACCGTGCAGCCGGCCGCCAGCGCCGGAGCGACCTTCCAGCTGGTGATCAGGATCGGGCCGTTCCAGGGGATGATCGCCCCGACGACCCCGACCGGCTCGCTGATCGTGTACGCGTGCGCCGGCTGCCCGAGGACACTGGGGACCGGCAGCACGCTGCCGGCGATCTTGTCGCACCAGCCCGCGTAGTAGCGGAAGGTCTCGGCGGCCTGCGGCAGGTCGAGCATCAGCGGCTCGTGGATCGGCTGGCCGCTCTCGTGCACCTGCAGCTGCGCGATCCGCTGCGCGTCGCGGTCGATCAGCTCGGCGAGGCGGTAGAGCAGAGCCGCGCGCGCGGGCGCGGGCAGCTTCGACCACTCGCCCCCGTCGAACTGGGCGCGGGCGGCCCGCACCGCCGCGTCGATGTCGGCGGCGCCGCCGGACGGCAGCGTCGCGAGCACCGTCTCATTAGCGGGATTGAGCTTTTCGAACGTCTCGCCGATGGCGGACTCGCGCCACTGGCCGTTGATCAGCATGTGTGTCGGGACGCCCTGCAGCACCTGCTCCGCCGTCGGCGGGGTGAGGGTAGACATTCAGCTCGCCTCCTACTCCTGTGGCCTGCCCGGGAGTACGGCACCGACTAGCATACGTGCAGTATACCGATTGCCGGCCGCATGTCTATCATGGGTTGACGTTTCCCACCATAGAGGCGGACTCCACGTGACGCCGAGTACTTTGATCGCTGACCGCTGCAGGCTTCGATGACCGTCGAGCACCTTGGCGTCGTGGTCGTCGGCGCCGGCCCCGCGGGCTACGCGGCGGCCCTCGGGCTCGCCGAGCTTGGGGTCGCCTGCACGCTTGTCGAGCAGCACATGACCGTCGCGGCCGGCAGTCGCGCGACCGGGATCTCGCG
>NZ_JASIAL010000064.1:0-16661 GCF_030042015.1 Trebonia sp.
ATGGAATCACCGGACGGGCCGGGCCGAATGGCTCCCCCATCGGCTATATCCTCGCCAGCAGGCATAACCCGGGGAAGACATGGGAGTGTTATCCGCATGGTCGTCTTCATCATCGTGCTGCTGATTGTCGGGCTCATCGTCGGCGCGATCGCGCGCCTGCTCATGCCCGGCCGCGACTCACTCGGAATCTTCGGCACCATCGTTCTCGGCATCGCCGGCTCCTTCGTCGGCGGATTCCTGCAGAACCTGGTCGAGTACCACTCGGCAAGCGTTCACAGCTTCCACCCCGTCGGGCTCATCGGGTCGGTCATCGGCGCCTGGGTGCTGCTGCTCCTGCTGCGCCTGACCGGGCTGGAACGGGGCCGTCGCCGGTACTGACTAGCCCGGGGAACAAAGCCAGGCCGCGCGCTCGCAGCCTGGCCAGCCCGTGCTCAGGTACACCCCGCGAGCGCTGCTGTGGCTATGACCAGAACTCCGCTGCCGCGGCGGGATCGGATGACTGGGTCCAGACCTCGGTCGCCTTGCCGTTCTCGGCATGGATGACATGGGTGAGGTTGAGCTGGAGCTGCTTGCCCGCCCGTTCGGCGCGGATCGTGGTGAGCGCGACCGTCTGGTCAGCGCTGACCTCGACATTCTGCAACTGCGGCTGGAACGTGCCACCAGACAGCGCGGAGACCTTGCCGAGCAGCCCCATCACCTGCGCCACGCCTTCATAATCACCGGCGAGCGGGCCCGTGCCCGCGACATGCCAGACAATGTCCGCGTCGAAGAACTGATCCTGCAGGGCGCTGAGGTCGCCGCGGCCGAAAGCCGCGCTGGCCGCCTGTACCAGGTCCTCGTTCGGCTGCGTCATCGGACCTCCTCCGGGTCAACCCCCCGCACCAATCGTCATCGTCCATCAGCAGGTCGTCAAGGCCGCCGAAAGCGTCGGCATGCGCTTCAGGAATGGCCGTTCCGTGCCGCCAGACCGCTCGGCCGGAAACGGGGGACATGCGGCGTTGACAAAAAGTAAGCAGGCGTCCGGGCAGACCTGGACCTAGTGACCATCCTCATCGGGGAACGGCAGTCGCTGGCCGGTGACACCAGGTTCGTCGAGTTCGTCGATGACGCCGCCACCCGGCTCGGCCGCCTGATCGACGCCGCGGCCGACGCCCGCGGCGACGGGCAGGGGTACCTGACCGCGCGAGCCTACTTCGGCGCCCTGATCGCGCTCGTGCTGCTGCAGGACCAGCTCGGCATGGCCTCGATCCATCCGGTCGATGCCACCGTATACGTCCGCCACCTGGCCAAGCTCACCGCACGGGGAACCCAGTCTCAGTTCGAATCGGGGTGTGTAACTCCCCGCACTGCGGGTTGATCGTGCGGCTTCTGTGCTGCTACGCGAATGGCCTTCGACCAGCTACCGGCCGCGGTGTAATAGTCGCTGGAGGACCGCTGCCATAGCAAGACGACTGCGCTAAGACCAGTCAGCCAGTACACGGCGAGGAATGACAAGGTGAGGGTGTTGAAGACGGTGAAGTACCGTGGCCCCTTGAGGAACGAGATCAGGCCGGCCAACTCGACAGCCGTCAGGATGGCGAAGAACACCGTCGCGATAATCCGGGCCCAGGACCGGCCGCCCTTGTTAGCCCGCGCCATCCAGAGCCACAGGCCCGTAGCGATCAGGGCGCCCAAGATGACCACCAATGCCACCATTACTTGCCAGCCAGTGCTATGAGCAAAAGAGCTACGACGAGGATCACGGGCAGCGCGGCGCCCGCGTACATGATCCTTACGGCATGCACGATGGACTTCGGTGGCGCTGGCCTGGCGGTCGGCTCACCAGCGCCGAGCACCTCGGAGCCGGCGGCCCCGTCCCCCGCGCCGACGTCCCGTGCGGCCGGCGCCGGCCGGCCTCCCGCTCGCGCGCCGGTTATGGTGACGGTGGCGTGACTTGCGGCTGCCTCGGCCGGCCAGGCAGCCTGGGTTACCGGGTGATCCGCTGCCGGCTTGTCCGGTTGCGGGATGACGCCCGGGCTGGAGTCGTACGGCGGCAGGCCGAGCGCTTCGCGGAGCGCTTCGGCGAAGTCCGCGCAATGCGCGTACCGTTCTGCGGGATCTTTCGCCAGTGCCCGGGCGAGTACCTGGTCCGCGGCCGCCGCCAGGTCCGGCCGGCGCGATGTCAGCCGCGGCGGCGGCGCGGACAGGTGCGCCCAGATCACCGCAGCGGGGTCGTCACGCTGGAACGGCGCCTCGCCGGTGAGCATCTCAAAGGCCGCGCAGGCCAGCGCGTACTGGTCGGCGCGCCCGTCGGCCGGCTTGCCCTCGATCTGCTCCGGGGAGATGTAGCCCGGGGTGCCGAGGACCTGCCCTGTCCCGGTCAGCCCGACCGAGGACAGCGCGCCCTTGCTGAGCCCGAAGTCTGACAGGTACACGTGATCAGGCCGGCCGGGCCGCACGTCCAGCAGCATGTTCGCCGGCTTGACGTCGCGGTGGACTAGTCCGGCGGCGTGCGCGGCGTCCAGTGCCGATGCCACCGGGGAGATGATAGCTGCCGCCCGGCCCGGCGGCAGCGGCCCCTCACGGTACAGCAGGGCGCGGACGTCCCTGCCTGGCACGTATCGCATGGCGATGAACAGCACCCCGTCGGCCTCGCCAGCCTCATGCACCGGGATGATATGCGGATCATCAACCGCGGCCGCGGCCCGGGACTCCCGGATGAACCGGTGCCGGAATGCCTCGTCCGACGCCAGCGCCGGGGCCAGGATCTTCAGCGCAACCCGCCGGCCCAGCCGCTCATCCACAGCCCGGAACACCACCGCCATCCCGCCCGCGCCGACCTGCTCCTCAAGCCGGTAACCGGCGACTCTGGCGCCTGCGGAAAACCCGGACAGCAGTCCCCCGGGCCGCTCAGGAAACTCCCCGCTCACGTCCCACCCCCGCCCATGAGCAGACCCAGGCTCAGCCTTTGCCCTGTCGACGGAATGGACAGATCTAACGCCTTCAGGCAACTGACAGCGGTAATTATCCGGTAGCTGTCCTGCTTTCACAACTTCGGCAGCATCCGCGCCGGAGCCGACTCGAGCCCCGCTAAATCATTGCGCGTGTCCCGCCTGACTGTTTATCTCGCTTTCATTAGCGAGGCGGGGTTCGCCCGGGCACAGACCTGTGGCCTGCTGGAGCACGGCTGGTGACACGGGTGATCGCTTCGTGGCGGCGATCCCTCGGCTATCGCCTGGTTGCGGTCAGAGGCTCAACACTAGCCGCGCGGGCGCTGGTCAGGGCCGCGGCGCGCGACCGGGGCGGTGGTCGGGGCGGAGTACTCGCCGATCCACTCGTCCTTCCAGGCCTGGTCGTACCGCTCCTCGTTGCAGCTCGGCCGGTAGATCGCGATGAGCTCGCGGGTTATCTGCTCGCGGTGCGACCGGGTTCCGCCGGGCACCTCGTAGGTGCAGACGTACACCTTCCACTTGGACCCGGCGCGCTTGATCCAGCACGGCGAGCGGGGGTGCTTGAAGGGGAAGCGCTCGGTGGACAGGTCGTCGGCGTGGCCCACGTAGATGACCGCGTACTGCTCGGGCTTGGTGTCGGGAGCCGGCTTGTAGCAGATCGCGTACACGGCGGCGGACCGCGGCGCGGTCCAGCCGCCGAGCAGCCGCGGTCCCTCGAACGGATAGCCCGCGAGCGAGCCGAGCCGGATCACTTCGGCTCGCCGTGCTCATCGAGATCGCCGTACTCGTCGGCCTCGCTGATCGCCTCGGTCCGCACGATCGGGGCGGCAGGCAGCCCGGCGGTCCTGGCGGCGGACAGGAAGGCCGCGGTGGCCTTGCCGATCGCGTCGTCGCGGGTGTCCGCCTCGACCACGAGCTGGGCGCCGTACCTGGTCGTGCCGATCCCGGTGGCGATCCCGTTGCTGCCGGCGACCGCGTCCGCGAGCTCGACCACGTCCGCAGCCGACAGGACCCGGTCCCCCTCGGCCTCGATGCCGACACTCCACCGCACAGCCGCCTCCTCATCGCGGTGCCCGACGACGCGTCCCGCTGTCACTATCATGCCCAACCGGCTGGCAGCCGGGTATCCACCTACGGGCTGACGCGCCGCCGCGGCCTCGTCCCGTAGCGTAGCTCCGGTACCGTCGGCCGTCGGCCGGATCCCCGGCGGGCCCAGGCAGTGAGGAGGCTCCCGCAGTGCACGTCGTCGACTACATCTTCCTCGCCGGCTGGGTTGCCTTCTGGGTCTACTGGCTCGGGTCGGCCGTCGGCGTCAAGCCGGGGCGGAGCAACTGGACCCGGTGGGCCGGCGTCCGGGTGGTGCTCATCCTGATTCTCGTGCTCGTGGTGAGGCTGAAGTTGTTCAGCGGGCACGAGGTCACGATCGATCCGTGGCTGCAGGGCATCGGCCTCGCCCTTTTCGTGCTGGGGCTGGGACTGGCCGTGTGGGCCAGGGTCTACCTCGGCCAGAACTGGGGGGCGCCAATGTCTGAAAAGGAGGAGCCGGAACTGGTCAGGACCGGCCCGTACCGCAGGGTCCGGCATCCCATTTACTCAGGCATCATCCTCGCGATGGTCGGCACCACGGTGGCGGTCAGCCTGTACTGGCTGGTCGCGGTCCTCGTGCTCGGCGGGTACTTCATCTTCAGCGCCACCGTCGAAGAGCGCAACATGGCCAGGCTCTTCCCCGACGAGTATCCGGACTACAAGCGCTCAACGAAGATGCTGATCCCGTTCGTCTTCTGAGCGCCGGCGACGCCGCCGCGGCCGGCTCAGTTCAGCGCGGGCAGCATGTCCGCGAGCTGTTGCAGGCTGGCCAGGTCGTGACCGGAAAGCAAGAGGTCGATGTGCGGCGCCGCCACGATCATGCCCACCGTGCTCGGCCGGAAATGCGCGTTATCGCCCTTGTGCGGGTTCAGCCAGACGATCCGGTAGCACAGCCGGGACAGCCGTTCCATGGCCGCGGCGAGCAGCTCGGGATCCCCGCGGTCGAGTCCGTCCGAGCAGATGATCACCACCCCGCCCCGGCACAGCCCGTTGCGGCCCCACCGCCGCACGAACGTGTCTAGCGACTCCCCGATCCTGGTGCCGCCGTCCCAGTCCACGACCGCCCGGGCTGCCTGCTCGAGCGCGGTATCGGGCTGCCTGTGCTGCAGCGCTTTCGTGATGCGGGTGAGCCTGGTGCCGAAGCAGAACACCTCGACCCGGGCGGCCGCGCGCCGCGCGGAGTACGCGAACTGGAGCAGATGCCGTGAGTAGTCGGCCATCGAGCCGGAGATGTCGAGCACAAGGATCAGCGGCCGCAGCCGGGTCTTGCGCTGGCGGAAGAAAAGCCCGGCGGGCTCCCCGTGCATGCGCATCGACTCCCTGATCGTCTTGCGCATGTCCGGGGCGCGGCCGGACGCGCCGGGCCTGGTCCTGCGCGTGCGGCGGCGCGGCGGGGTCAGCTTGATCCTGGCCATGATCCGCCGCAGCGCGGCGAGCTCCGCCGGCGTGCACGCGGGGAACGTCCTGTGCTTGAGCGCGTCCACGTCCGATGCCATCCAGCCGAGGACCGGCTTTTCTTCGTCCGCCGCGGGACCGGGCTCAACCCCGGGCACCACCAGGGCCGCCTCGGCCTCGGCCACCGCGGTGGCGGGCAGCAACAGCTGCGTGGCGCCGGGCGCGCCTTCGTCGAGGAAGAACCGCCGGAACACCCGGTCGTACGCCGCGATGTCGTCCTTGCGGCTGACCAGCGTGGCCCGCCCGGCCCAGTACAGGTCCACCAGGTCCGCGGGATCAAGCGGCGCCATGGCCGAACAGTACGTCAGCACGTCACCGGTGCCGACCGTCAGGCCGGCGGCGCGAAGCTCGCGCGCGAAGCCAACGAGGACGCCGGCGAACGGGGCCCGGTCAGGCACCGGAGGTGATCTCCGCGAGGTTCTCGCGGACGAGCTCAAGGTCGTCCCTGTCCTTGACGACCGCCCCGAGAGTGTCGTCGGCCGCCTGCGGGGTGAGCTCGGTCTCGCCGAGGAAGCCCAGGGTGCGTACCCAGTCGATGGTCTCGGCCACCCCGGGGGGCTTGGCCAGGTCCAGCTCCCGCAGCCGGTGCACGGCGCGCACGACCTTCCTGGTCAGCGCCTCGGCGGCGCCGGGCTCGCGGACGAGGACGATCTCCACCTCGCGTTCGGCCGTGGGGTACCCGATCCAGTGGTACAGGCAGCGCCGGCGCAGCGCGTCGTGCAGCTCCCTGGTCCGGTTGGAGGTGAGGATCACCGCGGGCCGGGATTGCGCCGTGATCGTGCCGATCTCCGGAATGCTGATCTGGAAGTCCGACAGCACCTCGAGCAGGAACGCCTCGAACTCGTCGTCGGCCCGGTCGACCTCGTCGATCAGCAGGACCGCCCTGTCGCCAGCCTGAACGGCCTCGAGCAGCGGCCGCTGGAGCAGGAACTTGGGGCCGAACAGCCTGTCCACCGCCTCTTCAGACGCCAGGTCGTGCTCGGACAGGGCCCGGATCTGCAGCATCTGGCGGGCGTAGTCCCACTCGTACAGCGCCTGGTTGGTGTCGATGCCCTCGTAGCACTGCAGCCGGATCAGCTTGCGGCCGTAGCTGCCCGCCAGCACCTTCGCGACCTCGGTCTTGCCGACGCCGACCTCACCCTCGAGCAGCACGGGGCGGTGCAGCGAGAGCGACACGAACAGGGTCGTGGCGAGCCCGCGATCAGCCAGGTAGCCACCTCGCCGCAGGCCGTCGGTCAGCTCACTGACGGTGCCTGGGTACTCCACTCAGTGAATCTCCTCGGGCCGCAAGACTGAATCGCGCGGTCCCAGGATAAGGTCACGGACGCTGCCACCCGACCGGCTGAGCTTGCCCTCACGCGCTAGCCTGCCGCGCCACGCCTCAATGCGGTCCGCGTCATTCTCGCCGGCGAACTCCTCGAACCCGACCCCGGCGTCGGTCATCCGCTTGCAGGACTTCTCACAGCCCTCGTCGTCGAGATCGGCGGCAGTCTGACCCTGGCTGCGCCAGACCTCGCGCAGCACCTCCAGCACCTCCGCGCTCTCTGCGCTCATCTCAGACATCCCTCCAGCCGGAACGCGTTCCCGCAACTGTAACTCGGTAACGGTGATACGGGCGAGCCAGGATTAAGCGATCTCTTAATCCACATCCCCGCGGCGTCGCGGCGCGGGCGGCCGGCGATAGGCCGCCTGTCCTGAGGCGATGGCCAGGCGACAATAACATATAGTGGAATGAGCACGCGATGAGGCTCGCGTAGACTCGGCAATTCATCCGGGGTGATGGCCTCTACCGTCCTGGCGTATGGACACGCATGACAGGTGGAGGTGCCTAATGCGAGTCGCTGACTTTGTCCTGCCCGCTCATCGGCGTGCGGGATGGTCTTTGCCACCGGTTCCCCCGGGCGCGCGCGCCGAAGGGCAGGTGCGGCGGTGACCCTCAACCCATGGGAAGAGCGCGCCCTGGCGTCTATCACCGGCGAGCTCACAGAAACCGATCCCGATCTGGCCGCGCTGCTTGATACCTTCGGCCGGCTGGCCGAGGGCGAGCAGATGCCACCGCGTGAGGCTGTTCGCAGCCGGTCGCGACGAGTGCCCCGCGGTCCGGGCCGCGGGCGGCGGCACTCGCGCCACAGCATTGCCCGCCGGTCCCTCCTGCGCCTGGCGCCTGGCCAAATCGCGCTGCTGCTGTGGGTGGTGATCTCCCTGTCGCTGATCGCTGTAGGCGTTGCGCTCAGCCGCGAGGGCAGTCGCGCCAGTTGCACGGCGGCGCTGCCACTGACCTGCGCGAGCAGCGTGCCCTCGCATACCCCGTCTCCGGCTGCCACCGAGACAGCCGACAGTCTCGTCCCGTCGGCCCGATAGGTATTGGCGGTGTGGGCCCCGCCATCAATAGGGTTGGCGGCGGGGGCCCCGCCGCCAACCCAGGGCTGCGGCGGCCGGAGCCGCCGGGCAATGGGGACGAATGACGAATTACCGTAAGCCCGGCAAATCGGATGACCGCGCCCCGGACGAGGTGCGGCCGTCCGGGGGTGCTCCCCCGACAGCGGGAATGGCGGCCTTGTCCTCATCCAGCCAACCGCCGAGCTGATAGTAGAGGTCTTCGCCGAAGCTGGTCGGGAGCGGGTCCTTGACCGCGAGCTTGTAGTTCCGCCGCCCGTCGGGCTGGCGTTCTGCCCGCAGGAACAGGACGGCGCGGTCGCGCTCGCGGCGGAAGCGGTCGGCGAAGTCGAACCGGTGGCTGACGAAGAACACCTTGGCCGAGACGTCGAGGAGCGCGCGGACGACCTGGTAGCCGATCTCGGATCCTTCGCGCTCGTTGGTCCCGGCGAACGACTCGTTGAACAGCATGAGGCAATGCGGCTTGAGCTGGCTGACGATGGCGCTCATCCGGCGCAGCTCGTCGTCTAGCCGCCCGCTGGTCATGCTCGAGTCCTCCTCCCGGATGAAGTGGGTGAAGATCCCGCAGGTCACGTCCGCGCGGTAGGCCGCGGCAGTGACGAATAGCCCGCATTGCATCATGAGCTGAGCCACGCCGACGCTGCGCAGGAACGTCGATTTTCCGCCCGAGTTGGCGCCGGTGATGATGACCAGCGGCTTCCCGTCGCCCTGCACGTCGTTGCCCACGACCGGCCCAGACGACTGGAGCTCAAGGCAGGCATCGCGCAGGTCCGTGCACGAGAACGCGGGCCAGGCCGACTGCGCGGGCTCGGGTGTCGTGACCGGTACGCCTTTGGCCGCCAGCCGGTCGGCGAGGTTCAGGCAGCTGACGTAGAAGCCCAGCTCCCCCCGCAGCATGGTGAAGTAGCTGTCGATGTGGTCCGCGGACTGGGCGGCCGCGTTGGCGACCAGGTTCATGCCCCGGCTGGTGAGGTCGGCCAGTATCTGGGCGCCGGCCTCGTCGCGGGGCGCGAGCGTGAAGGAGTAGGTGGAGCGCTGCCCTATCCCCAGCCGCTGCCGCCACCGGCGGCGGCCGTCGCCGGTGGCGCGCAGCACGAAACCCATCCCGCCGTTGTCCCTGTCCAGCTCGGCGCTGATCAGCACCCCGCCGCGGAAGCGCAGCTGCTTGAGGTGGTAGCTGACCTCCTCGAAGTACTCGTCGTCCAGTTCGCCCTGCAGCGTGGCGAACAGCGCCCGCAGCCCGTCGGAGCGGAATTCCTCCGCGTGGTCGTCGGCGATCTTTCGCAGCTGCCTCAGCCGGGCCACGTACGCCTCCAGATGGCCGACCGCCCCCGAGAGGTTGCCCGAGGGAGTCTGGTAATTCGAGCCGTACCCTCCCCACAGCCGCCTCTTGTCCAGGAGGGCGGCGGTCGCGATGTCGTACATCTCCCTGATGACCTGCGGATGGGCGAGGCAGTCGGCCAGGATCCGCTGGCGGTAGCAGATGGCGTCCGCGTCGGGCAAGCTGGCGAGCAGCACCTTGCCGGCCACCTCCCACAGGAACTTGTCGTCAGCGGCCATCGCCGCAAGCAGCGTGGTCAGCTCCAGGTCCTGGGTCAGGTCCTGGTGGCCGGGAGGCAACGGGGCCGCGAAGTCGAAGTCCCGGTCCTGGTAGAGCAGATGGGCCTTCATGGCGTGAGCCTGTCGCGCAGCCGGGCGTAGGTGAGGTCGTATTTCTCGGCGAGGGCCAGCGCGTACGCCAGGCCGTCGGCGGGCTTCCTGACCACCTTGTAGGTACGCGTCGCCGGCTCCTCGGGGACGATCGTGCTCATCATGCTGACGACCTGGTCACCGAGCGAGGCAAGCTCATCGACGAACGTGATGTACACGCACAGGGCGTCCAGCTCCATGACCTTCGTCAGCAGCTTCGTGCCAAGGAAGCGAGCGTCGTACAGGGTCGTGGAGGCGAAGGCCTCGTTCAGGACGATGATGCTGCGCGGGGTGGCCGCCCGCAGGATCTCCCCGACCCTGATCAGGTCGTCTTCCAGCTTTCCGCTCATCTTGGCGAGGTCTTCCACCACTTCGAAATGGGTGAACAGGCGGTCGAAGAGGAACAGCCTGGCAGCGCTGCCAGGGACCGGGCAGCCGGTGCCGGCCAGGTGGTGGAGCTGGCCGAAGGTCCGGGCAAACGTCGTCTTCCCGCCCTGGTTGGGCCCGGTCACGACGAAGACCCGCTCGCGGCCTTCCAGGCGAAAGTCGTTGGTGACCACCGGCTTGCGTCCGGCGACGAGCTTGCTGGCCAGGGCCAGGTCGTAGGTGTCGGCTGCGAGGACTTCCTTGGAACCAGCGGAGACCTCCGGATAGCAAAAGCACAGCCCCGCGACGCGAAGCGGCCTGATGTAGTCAAGATATGCCAGGTAGAACTGGAACTCCTGCTCGGCGCGCCGGACTCCCTCGTCAATGAACCCGGCATGGGCGCGGCAGTACTCCTCAAGCCCGGCGAACTCCGCGGGGAAAAGCCTGGCCACCAGGTCGAGGATCTGCGCGGTGATGTGGTTCATCCCCGGCCATGTCCGGTAGTGGACCCGGTAATCCCTGACCGCGCCCTGCGCGAAGCGCTCGAAGGTCTTCAGCACTACGGCGCTGTAGTCGGCTTCATCTGAGTACCGGCTGACGTCGACCCTGTCGCCCCTGATGCGGGTGCAGTAGCGGACTTCCCCGAGGGTGTCCTGCTGAGCCTTGGTATCGCCCGCCAGCGCGGTGAACCCGGCCGAGGCCACGTACGAGGCCAGGTACTCCCGGAAGGCCAGCAGGGCGCGGGAACGCACGGTCGCCGCGGCCAGGTGCGCGGCCAGTGACTGCACCGCGGCGCAGTAGATGGCCGCCGCGTCAAGCAGCCAGCCCTCCTGCTGGTAGCGGTAGTCCATCCTGGCCAGCTGACGCAGGTGGGTGCGCGCCTGCGACATGCCGTCGGCGAAGCGCTCGACAGCATCGAACAGCGCGGGGTCTTCCAGGTCCTGGAAAACCTCCTGGCGGTAGCGCACCGCCGCGACGTCAGGCAGATGGCCGAACATGACCCTCGTGATCAGGTCATGTTCCTCCCGGTCACCCGCGACCGCCGTGACGATCTGGTCCAGGTACAGGTCTCGCGCGGACGACGGAATCCCGTCGGGCTCCCCGACGTCCCAGGCCCCCGGCGCTTCCGCGAAGAGCAGGGACGGGAACTGGCCACTGCCATTCATGGTGACCTCATGCATCAGCGGTTCCTCCCGTTCGCTAGCGGGTGAGCTTGCGGTAGGCGACCCGGTGCGGGCGGGCGGCCTCGGCGCCGAGACGCTCGGCCTTGTTCTGCTCGTAGGCGTCGAAGTTGCCCTCGAACCAGTACCAGTCCGCGCCGCCTTCCCAGGCCAGGATGTGCGTGGCCACCCGGTCGAGGAACCACCGGTCGTGGCTGGTGATCAGCGCGCAGCCGGGGAACTCAAGCAGCGCTTCCTCCAGCGATGCGAGAGTCTCCGTGTCCAGGTCGTTGGCGGGCTCGTCCAGGAGCAGCAGGTTTCCGCCCTGCCTCAGCGTCAGCGCCAGGTTCATCCGGCCGCGCTCGCCGCCGGACATCAGCCCGGCCGGTTTTTGCTGGTCGGGGCCCTTGAACCCGAACGCCGCCACGTAGGCGCGGCTTGGGATCTCGGTCCGCCCGGCCTGAATGTACGCTTCGCCGCCCGAGATGACCTCCCACACGCTCTTAACCGGGTCGATGCCTGCCCGCATCTGGTCGGTGTAAGAGACCCGCACGGTCTCGCCGACCCGGAGCGCCCCGCCGTCCGGCCGTTCCTCGCCGACGATCATCTTCAGCAGCGTTGTCTTGCCCACGCCGTTCGGGCCGATGACACCGACGATGCCGTTCGGCGGCAGGGAAAAGCTCAGGCCCCCGATCAGCACGCCGTCGCCGAACCCCTTGGTGACATTGGCCGCCGCTACCACAAGGCTGCCAAGCCGGGGGCCGGGCGGGATCTGGATCTCCTCAAAGTCAAGCCGCTGGCGAGACGCCGCCTCGGCGGCCATCTGCTCATACCTGTCCAGCCGGGCGCGGCTCTTGGCCTGCCGCGCGCGCGGGCTGGACCGCACCCATTCCAGCTCGTCCTCCAGCCGCCGGCGCAACCTGGCATCCCGCCGCCCCTCGACGTTGATCCTGGCGGCCTTGGTCTCCAGGTAGGTCGCGTAGTTCCCTTCGTACGGATAGGCGCGGCCGCGGTCGAGCTCGAGGATCCAGCCGGCCACGTTGTTCAGGAAGTACCGGTCGTGCGTGACCGCCACCACCGTGCCGGGGTACTTGGCGAGGTACTGTTCCAGCCACAGCACGCTCTCGGCGTCCAGGTGGTTGGTCGGCTCGTCGAGCAGCAGCACGTCCGGCTGGGACAGCAGCAGCCGGCACAGCGCCACCCGGCGCCGCTCCCCGCCCGACAGCACGGCCACCGCGGCGTCAGGCGGCGGGCAGCGCAGCGCGTCCATGGCCTGCTCAAGCCGGCTGTCCAG
This sequence comes from Trebonia sp., assembly GCF_030042015.1. Lineage (GTDB taxonomy): Bacteria > Actinomycetota > Actinomycetes > Streptosporangiales > Streptosporangiaceae > Trebonia. The sequence goes on from NZ_JASIAL010000064.1 coordinate 12,378, forward strand.
GTCCCATGCGTCCAGGCGGTCCAGCTGCTCTTGCAGTCGGCCCAGCTCGTCGAGGAGGTCGTCGGAGTAGTCAGCGGCCAGCTTCGCGGCGACCTCGTCGTAGCGGTCAAGCAGCGCCCTTGTCCCGGTCACCGCGTTCTCGACGTTGCCGAGCACCGTCTTGCCCTCATCCAGCGCGGGCTCCTGCGCCAGCAGCCCGACGCTACAGCCGGGCATGCGGTGGATTTCGCCGTTGGCGGGCTGCTCCAGCCCCGCGAGCATCCTCAGCAGCGTGGATTTGCCCGTGCCGTTCGGGCCGACCACACCGACCTTCGCGCCCGGCAAGAACGCCAGCGTGACGTCGTCGAGGACGACCTTGCCGTCGTAGGATTTGCGGACATGGCTCAGTGCCATAACTTGCCTCATGCGGTCTTACGTCTCCTGTCACGTGACAGGGACCGTTGGCATCCGCATTTACGGCGGGCCCCTCCGCCTAAATCCACAATACCTGGCCAGCCCGGCGCCACGGTACTTTCGCGCGGCAGCGTCAGGTCTCGTGCGGCGGCCGCCCGCAGAACACGCTCCCGTCGAGGAACGCCGCCGCCCGCCGCCACGCGGTCATCTCCTGGCCCCTGGCTTCGTCGCGACGCGCCCAGGTTCCCTTGCCGAACGCTTCGTCCAGCTCCGCGATCAGCGCGTTCGCGTGCCCAAGGGCCGCGGGCACGGCCATCTTCCCGGCCGGCGGGGCAGCTGCCGCCAGGCCAAGCAGGTGCCGGACGCACAACGGCATAAGCGGCACCTGACGGCCGGGGACGGGATCGGCGGCTCCCAACTGCGCGCGCAGGTTGCCGACGGCCTGCCGCGCGGCGGCCGCCGCGGACAGGCACACGGCGCACCCCCCCTGGCCGCCCCGGCCCCCCTGGCCGCCCCGGCCGCGCCAGGGCCGCAGCCAGTCAGCAGGCCCGCCCGGCTTCCCCGCCCGCCATAGCCCGGGCCGCCCGGACGGCCCGGGCCGCCCGGACGGCCCGGTCAGGCCGGCGACCAGGGAGGCAGCCTGCCATGTCAGCAGGGCGGCCGCGGCCCGCTGGCCCGCCAGGACGATCAGGTCGCCCAGATGTCCGGCGCACAGCACCAGCCGGGGATCAGGCTCGCCACGGCCATCGGAGCGGGCCATGCGCGCCAGGCAGTCGTGCTCCGCGCGGGCGCTTGCCAGGCACGCGAGGCACACATCGGGGCCCGCCGGCACGCCGGCCCGCGACGCCGCCTGCAGCAGCGCGACCCGCGGCCGCGCGTCGTGGTCGGTCCCCGCCAGCCAGCCTGAGCTCGCCGCGCCGGCGCCGACAGCCGCCGTGGTCGCCTGCGCCAGCCAGGCGATGACCTGCCGGCCTCCCCGCGCCGACGCCGACTGCAGATGGGGCAGGCACAACCCGCCGAGCTTGCGGTACCGGTCGCGGACCGGGCCGTCGGCTGCCAGGCCCTCGAGCAGGGTCTCCAGCGCCCGCCCCGAGGCGCCATCGTCATGCTCGCACGCCGGGCAGCTGGCAAGCTGTCCCCGCTGGCCGCTCAGCCGGTCCCTGGCCGCCCGCACGAGGTAGCGGTAGACAGCGGTGAGCCGGCGCGCCGCTCCGGGCTGGCGGATCAGCCCGCGCGTGTGGCGCGAGCACATGCCAAGCGACGAGCAGAGCCGGGTGACGGTCATCGTGTCCGCGTGCGCTTCGAGCGCGAACCAGGCCAGGTAGCGGTCGCTGCTCTCGCCGGCGTAGCGGCACACCGGGCAGCCAGGCCCGGTCAGCAGGTCCGCCGCGGTGTAGAGCACGGGCAGCGTCGGCCCGCGCGGGACCGGAGTCGCGGCCGGCACGCTAGCGGCCCGTCCGCGCCGGCCGATGCCAGCCCACCCCAGCGCCGGCTGCTCGCGCCGCAGCCGTCCAGGCGATGCCGCACATGCCACGCCCCTTGCTCGACAGGGACCGTTGGCACTGGCGCGGTTGCGGCGAGTCCCTCCGCCGTCAGCGATCTTAGCCCAGCGCCGTTGCGCCCATCTGGCAGAATTAAGACGTAACGGGTGATGGGGCTCACCCTGGAATCGCGGCCCGCCACGACGGGCGCTGACGGTCCCTGGCCATCGGGCCAGGGAGGTCATGTGACGCAGCGGGCCGGCACCGGGCTGCGGGCTTACCAGGACAGCCGGCTTGAGCTCGGCGACATGGTCCGGGCGGCGCTGCACCTGGCGCGCTCGCGCGCCGACGCGGAGGCCGCGGACCAGGCCAGGGAACTGCTTGCGCGGCTTGCCGCCGACCGCTTCACGCTCGCCGTGGCGGGGCAGTTCAGCCGGGGCAAGAGCACGCTGATGAACGCGCTGCTCGGCGGCGCCTACCTGCCGATGGGCGCGCTGCCGATGACCTCGGTGATCACCACCGTCCGGTACGGCAGCCGGCCCAAGGCGATGGTGCGCCGCAACCAGGCCGTGCTGCCCGTGGAAGTGCCGCTCGCAGGCGTTTCCGAATTCGTGGCGCAGTCGAGCCTGCGGCGTGCCGAGATGCGGGTGACGTCGGTCGAGATAGAGGTTCCCGCGGAGATCCTGCGGCTGGGGTTCGAGTTCGTCGACACCCCGGGGGTCGGCTCGGCCATTGCCACCGGCACGGCCACCACCAGGCAGTTCCTTCCCCAGGCCGATGCGGTGATCTTCGTGACCGGCTTCGACTCGCCGCTGACGGAGGCGGAGGCCGACTTCCTCGCCGAGGCGCGCCGGCATGCGGGCAAGATGTTCCTGGTGCTCAACAAGCGCGACCTGGTCGATGACAGGGACGCGGCCGACGTGCAGGACTTCGTGCGGCGCCGCCTGCGCGAGGACCTGGGGATGGGTGAGCCGCGCGTGTTCGCGCTGTCCGCGCTGCGGGCGCTGGACGCCGTCGTGCGCGGCGACCAGGGCGGGCTGTCGGCAAGCGGGCTGCCCGCCCTGCGCGCCCCGCTCGAAGAGTTCCTGACCACGGACAAGACCCGGCTCTTCCTGCTCAACGCCGCCGACCGGGCAGCCGCGCTTGTCGCCGCGCAGCGCCGGGACCTGCGGCTCGGCCTGCTGGCCGTGGACCCAGGCAGCGGCCCGCGCGTCCCCGGCGTGCTGGCCGCCTTCGACGCGCGGATGGCAGAACTCGCCGCCGAGCAGGGCCGGATCGCCGCGCGGATCGCCGGCCTGATCGACACCAGCCTGCCGGGCCGGCTCGCCGCCAGAAGCCAGGCATGGCAGGCCGACCTGCGCCAGCTACTCGCCCCCGCGCTTGAGGACGCGCTGTCCGCCGGCCCAGACGGCGGGCCGGCCGGCGTCCTGCTCGCGGGCGGCCGGGCCCAGCTGGAACGGGCCGGCCGGGACCTGGCCGGCCAGTGGCTGCAGCGGCGGGCCGGCGAGGTGCAGGAGATGCTGACGGTCATGGCCGCGAGCGAGATCGGCGACCTGCTCCAGACGGCCCGCTCACCGGGGGCGATAGGTGCCCGGATCGCCGGGCTCGACAGCGGGGAAGACGGCAGGGAACCGGCGGGCTGGTCGGCGCGGGACGTCCCGGACCTGGCGGTCAGGGAGCCGGGATGGACGGTTTCTGCCCAGCCCCCGCGGCGCGCGCGCCGCAAGGCAGGGCCCGGCGACCCGGAGATCGGGCAGCAGCTCGCCGGCGCGCTGACCGCCGCGGTCACCGCGTTCGAAGAGCGGGCGCGCGCGCGGTTCCACGAAGCGGCCCGCGACTGGGCCGCCCGGCTGGCGGACCAGGCCGCCAAGCGGCTCGACGAGGCGGCCGGGCACTTCCGGCACTGCGTGCGCACGCCGCCGGCCGAGGAGGACCTGGCCGCGCTTGACGATCTCGGCTCGCGGCTCGATGGTTTCCGCGCGGTGCTCGCCGCCGCAGCTGAGGCAGATGAGGCAGATGAGGCAGATGAGCCTGCGGCGGCGAGCACCGCCGCCCGCGGCGATGACCTGCCCGGCCAGGCACCCGGCCACGGCTGCGTCGTCTGCACGCGGCTGGAGGAGATCCTGGGGGAACAGCTCCGGCACCGCCAGTTCCTGCTCGCCACCCGTGAGGACGACCAGGCGAGGCACACGCGGGCCGGAGGCTACTGCCCCCTGCACACCTGGCAGTACGCGTCCATGGCGTCGCCGCTGGGCATCTCGGCCGGGTACGCGAAGCTCGCGGCGGCCGTCGCGGACGCCCTGGAGTCCGCCGCCGGGCACGACCGCTCGCCGGCTGACCTCAGCCGCGATGTCACCGCGCTGACGCCGGCGGCCGGGGAGTGCGCGCTGTGCGACGCGCTGGCGGCCGG
>NZ_JASIAL010000406.1:0-5126 GCF_030042015.1 Trebonia sp.
CGGCCGGCCGCCGTGGCGGCGCCCCGGCTACTGCCCGGCCCAGCGGGCCCGGCGCATGTCGACGCGCACCGGCGGACGGGCCGAACGCAGCGGCGTCCCCTCGGCCAGGTAATGCGCCAGCGCGGCGGTCTGGTGACCCGGCGCGGGCGTTCCGTCGGCGTGGATCACCCGCCACCAGGCGACGCCGCCGCCGTAGGCGGCGAGGACCCTGCCGACCTGGCGGGGGCCGCCGGCCCCGAGGTATTCGGCGATGTCCCCGTAGGACATGACCTGACCCGGCGGGATCGCGTCCACCACGTCGAGGACCCGGGCGGAGTACTCATCGACCGGATCCCCGGGGGCGCTCACCAGGGGTCATCCCGCGCGCCGTGCTCCGTGCCTGGCGCGGCGTTGCCCGTTCCCTGCGGGTAGGGCGGGTAGGGCGGGTAGGGCGGGCCGAAACCTGGCGCGTAGCCGCCGGCGGCGTGCCCAGGCCCAGGGGCGGCCCCGGCCGGCCGGGGATGGGCCGCGTGCGCTCCCTCCGGTGGCCGGCGCATGACGGTGAACCACGCGCTGGCCGCCGCCCCGAGCGCCAGCGACAGGAGCGCGAGCATCGCGAAGAGGACAAGCTGCCCGACGCCCCGCGGGGCCACCGGAGCGGCCGGGACGGCGGCCGGGCCGCCCCCGAACCTCCCCGACGGGGCGACCTGCGAACCCGCGGCGTGCGACTTAGCGAGCCGGCCCGCGGCGGTCAGCGCCGCCGCGGCGTCCACCGTGCCGAAACCCGTGCCCGGGTTGTAGCCCTCCCCCGGCCCGTTGTGCGCCGTGGTCGTCAGCGCCTCGTCCACGAGGGCAGGCGACAGGCCCGGGTACTTCGACTTGATCAGCGCGGCCACTCCCGCTACCAGCGCGCACGCCGGGCTGGTCCCGTCGACCATCCAGTACAGGTTGTCCCGCCCCTGAGCGGGAACGTTCACCCCGGGCGCGGCGACCTGGACCGACAGGTTGTTGCTCGAGAAGCCGGCGGCGGCGCCCGAGCTGTTGACCGCCGCCACGCCAAGCACCCCCGGGTAGTCCGCCGGGAAGGACACCGGGGCGTAGCCGGGGTCATGGCGCTCGTCGTCCTGGCCCGAGTTTCCCGCGGAGGCCACGAGCACCGCGCCGTGCAGGAAGGCGTACTGCAGCGCGGCGCGCACCACTGCGCTCGGCGAGGAATACCCGATCGACATGCTGATCACCTGCGCGCCGCGTCTTACGGCGTCCATGATGCCGGTGGCCAGCGACTGCTGGATGCGCGACTCGGGCTCGCTCTCGTACTTGCGGTAGCCCGGGTCGTCCTTGTCGGGTATCACGCGGACGGAAAAAATCTTCGCCTCGGGCGCGACCCCGATGATCCCGCCGTCGCCGTCCCCGGCGATGATCGACGCCATCCAGGTTCCGTGCTGGCCCCAGTCCGGGTTGCTCTCCGGGGTGCTCAGTCCGGTCAGGTTCGGACCGGTGATGACGTTCCCGGCGAGGTCGGCGACGTACGGGTCCACGCCGCTGTCGATCACGGCGACCGTGACTCCCTTGCCCTGGGTCACGTTCCACGCGGCGGGCACGTCGAGCATGTCCAGCACCCACTGCTGGATGCCGGGAACGTCGTCGGAGGGCGCCGCCTGCGCGGCAGCCGGCATGAGCGTGACGGCGGCCGCCAGGCCCACGGCGAGCACGGCCTTGCACCCGCGCGCGGCCAGCGTACCGGCCGGCGTCCCGGCTAGTGTCCCGGCTAGCATCCCGGCGTCCCCGGGCAGTGCGGTCGCGGCAGCGGCGCGGCGAGCACGGACACGACGGCCCGCGCGACCCCCACGCCCAGGCTGGTCAGCTCCGAGTCCACGTAGCTGTCGGCCGCGACCGGCTCCAAGGGGCGCTGGTCGGCGTACCCGACCGTGTAGAAGACCACGTAGGTGCCCGCGTTCGTGCTCGCGGAAAGCTGCCGCCGGCTGCTGGTGAACCAGGCCGCGGGCGTGCCCGCGAACCGGACAGGCAGCACGCCGGGGGGCGCCAGGTCCGGATGGCGGGCGCTGGCCCGCGCGGTGGCGGCGAGCTCCCGCTGGGCGGCGCTCGCCTCGGCGGTCGTCCCGAACACCGCGACACCCACGGTGACCACGTAGCTGTCCGTGGCGTCGGCGTAGGTCGCCCGGAGCATGGCCTGGCAGCCGTCGCGCGCGAGCACCGCGGCGATGACGGCATCGGTGGCCGCGGGGCAGGTGGCCTGCCTGGCGATGCCGATCCGGCTGGCGGTCAGCGTCAGCCCGACGCCGTCGCCGAAGACCGCCGCCGACAGCGGGTACCGGACCGACGCGGGGAAGATCTTCCCCGCGGGAAACACCCGCCAGCGCTTGCCGACCTCCCAGTCGATGATCTGCTGTTGCTGACGTGCCGTGAACTGCCTGGGCAGCAGTTGCGTGGCTACTCCCACGAGCGAGGCGCCGAGCCCGCCGACACCCACGACGAGCGCGACGGCCGCCACGGCGCGGCCCGCGCGAGCGCCGCCGCGCCGCCGCGATCCCGGGCGCCCCGGCCGTCGCGATCCTGGCCTCGGCTGGCCGCCACGCCACGTCTGAGCGCCATACGTTGCCTGGCCGCCGTAGTCCGTTGCCACATGCAAATGTTAGGGCCAGCGCCGACCGCGCTGCCGGGCGGCGGAATCGTTTAGGCATTACCTAAACCTAACCTTTCGGTCACGCCCGGCTACGCCGGTCCGCTCGCCAGCACCACGACCGCATCGGCACCTGGACGACATCGCCGCCACCGGTTCGCTCAAGCAGCGCCGCCCGGCAGCGGGCGAGCCCCGCCGCGCGGTCCGGCGCGGAGGCGGCGATGAACCTGCTGTTCGTCCCGAGCCACTCCACCACCGCATCGACCGTGATCGTGCGGGTGAAGCGGAACGACGCGGTCGCCACGTGGTCGAACTGCGCCCCGTCCGGCAGGGTGACCGAGTGCTCGCGGTCCAGCCTGGCCCGCACCTGATCCAGCGTGCGCGGGTGCTGCGGGTCGCTGGCCGGCCGGGTGACGCCAGGGAGCCTGAGCAAGTCCAGTTCGGCCACCCAGTCGGCGCTCCGGTCGCGGCTGGTCCAGATCACCCCGAGCCGGCCGGCTGACCGCAGCACGCGGGCTATCTCAGGAACCGCCCGCGCCGGATCCAGCCAGTGCCAGGCGGTGGACACGAACACCGCGTCCGCGCACTCGTCCGGCAGCGGCATCTCCTCGCCCCAGCCTGCGAGGACGCGCACCTGCGGCGACCGCCGCGCGAGCACCGCCCGCATCCGCTCGTCCGGCTCGACCGCGACCACCTGCGCGGCCCGGCCCAGCAGGGCCCGGGTGAACAGTCCGGTCCCGGCGGCAAGGTCCACCGCGACCCCGCAGCCCGCCGGCACCAGCCAGTCGAGCGCCCCGGCGGGCGGTTCCGGCCGCACCCTGTCGTAACTCGCCGCCACACTCCCAAACGAAGTGGCTCTTTCTTCGCCAACAGTCACAAATCACTATTCTGAACGGTCCGTGGCGTCTCCCGCGGGCAACCCTCCCCCGCACCGTGGCGGGCGAACCCCGGCCTGTACTGTCGGGCGTGAAGGTCTCTGACGTCATGAGGGAGCCGTCGCCGGTGAAGCTGACCAAGCACGAGCACGCCTGTGTCGCCTTCGAGAAGGAAGGCGCCTCGTTCGTCATCGACCCAGGCTCGTTCTCCCCGAACGCCGCGCGGATCATCTCCGGCGCCGATGCGATCCTGCTCACCCACGAGCACTTCGACCATGTCAACGCGGCGGCGATCAACGCGGCGCTGGCGGAGCGGCCGGACCTGCGGGTGTACGCGCCCGCTGCGCTCGGCGACATGTTCGCCGCGCACGCCGGCCAGTTCACCGCGGTCGCGGCCGGCGACGAGCTCGCGGTGGCCGGGTTCACCGTCACGGTGCACGGCACCACGCACGCGCTCATCCACGCCGACATCCCGCTGGTCGCGAACGTCGGGTACCTCATCGACGGGACCGTGTACCACCCGGGGGACGCCTACTTCGTCCCCGACGCTAGCGTCGGCACGCTGCTGCTGCCGACCAGCGGTCCGTGGCTGAAGATCGGGGAGGCCGCCGACTACGTCCGCCTGGTGCGCCCGGACCACGTGGTCCAGATCCACGAGATGCTGCTCAGCGAGATCGGCCTGAACATCGCGAGCATGTTGCTTGGCGAGAAGGGGCTGACCGGGATACCGCTCACCGCCGTCCCGGCCGGGGAGTCGCTGACCCTCTGACCCCTCGTGCCGATGACGGGGGACGGCGGGAAGGACCCGCGCGACGAGCCGGGTCCGCCGCCCTCGCGCGGCACCAAGCGGGTTTACTTCGCGCTGATGGCGATCTGCCTGGGCTTGTTCGTCCTCGCGTGGGCCGTGGTCGACCGCTACTCGACGATCGCGGCGGTCGTGATGTCGGCGGTGGCGCTGGTGATCCCGCCGTTCGCCGCGATCATCGCCAACCGGTCCAGCGCGGTGGACCGCCGGTAGCCGCCCGGCTCAGCAGCCCGCCGCGGCGACGAACAGCACGCCGGGACCGGCCGCGGTGACCGCGCCGTCGGCGGCGGACACGAAGCACGATTCGCCGCGCGAAGCCTTGAGCGTGCTGCCCGCGGCGGCACGCAGCGACACGGCGCCTGCTGTGCACAGCACGAGGCGCGCGCCGGCGCCGGGCAGGGTGACCTCGCCGGCGCCGACATCGGCCCGGTACAGCCGGAACTCCGGCGCCGGGGAGTCGTAGACGGACACCCCGTCCCCGAGCGGGCGCGGCGCGATCACGGGCACGGCCACTGCCGGGTCGGTGAGCCTGAGCAGCTCGGGCACGTCGATGTGCTTGCCGGTGAGACCGGCCCGCACCACGTTGTCGGAGTTAGCCAGCAACTCGATCCCGGTGCCGTGCAGGTAGGAGTGCAACCCGCCGGCCGGCAGGAACACGGCCTGGCCCGGCCGCAGCACCGCGTGCCGCAGCAGCAGCGAGGCCACGATCCCGAGGTCGCCCGGATGCTCGGCGGCGAGCCGCACGGCCGCCGCGCAGGCCGCGGCATACGGCCCGGTCCCCGCGGCCAGCCTGCCGCAGGCCGCGGTCACCGCGCCGATCAGCGGC
>NZ_JASIAL010000407.1:0-14273 GCF_030042015.1 Trebonia sp.
GGGGTACCCCGCGACGTGGTGCAGCGCTCCGTCGCGAACTCGCTGAACCTCGGCCTCTACCACGGCGGGACCCAGGTGGGCTTCACCCGCGCGGTCACTGACAGGGCGACGTTCGCGTGGGTCTGTGACGTCTTCGTGCTCCCCGGCCACCGGGGGAGGGGCCTGGGACACTGGATGATCGAGACGCTGCGCGCCCACCCGCACCTGACCGGCATCCGCCGGTTCATGCTCGCCACCTTTGACGCGCACCAGGTGTACGCCGACTGCGGCTTCACGCCGCTGCCCGACCCCGGCCGCTACATGGAGGTCCGCCGCGACCCGCGCGAGCTCTACCAGGCGCATTCTGGGCACTCGCCGCAGGCTCGCCGAGGTCAGAAGCGACAATACGACTCATGAGGCTGGACCTGATGGCCGCGCGGGACCGCACGCTCCCGGACATACTGCCCGCGGTCGGCGAACCGCTGCACGTCCTGTTCTGCGGGATCAACCCGGGCCTGTACTCCGCGGCCACGGGCTGGCACTTCGCCCGGCCGGGCAACCGGTTCTGGTCCGCCTTGCACGTGTCCGGCTTCACCCCGCGCCGGCTCGAACCGCGCGAGCAGGACGAACTCCCCGGCTACGGCCTCGGCATCACCAACATCGCGCCCCGGGCCACCGCCCAGGCCGCCGAACTCACCGACGCCGAACTCCGCGCCGGCGCCGCCAGCCTGGGCGCGCTCGCCGAGCGCCACCGCCCGCGCTTCATCGCGATTGCCGGCGTGACCGCGTACCGCACGGCGTTCGGCCGGCCGCGCGCCGCCATCGGCCCGCAGGACGAGCGGCTCGGGCCCGCGGGCCTGTGGATCCTCCCTAACCCCAGCGGCCTCAACGCTCACTACACCCTTCCCGCCCTCTCGGCCGCCTTCGCCGAGCTCAACGACCGAGTCCACAGCCGCAGTAGGGCAGGGCGGTTATCGGGAAGGCTTTTCGGAGCTGGGAGCCCGAGGATCTTTCCCGTTGTCTAGCCGGCGGCGGCCGGTCCGGTCGATGCGGGAACGGTGGTACTCGCGGGACTGCGGTTGCCTGCGGGGGTCAAGGCCAGCACGCACCGAGCCGATCCCTATGACAGGAAAAGTGGGTTATTTGTCATTGCTGCCATGACACACATCCGGCCACACTGGGATCCATGCCCACCGTGCTGATCGCGCTGTTCGACGGCGTGCAGAGCCTCGACGTGACCGGGCCGCTCGAGGTGTTCGACCACGCGAACGCCGTCCACCCGGGCGCGTACCGGATCATCACGGCGAGCCTGCGCGGCCGCGCCATCACCACGTCGAGCAACCTGAAGCTGACCCCGGACGCCGACCTCCATGACATCGCCGGGCAACACCTTGACCTGCTCCTCGTCCCCGGCGGGCCAGGTGCCAGGCAACGCGACGCTGACCTGGTCCGCTCGCTCAAAACTCACGCCCAAAACTCGAAACGGCTAGCGAGCGTCTGCACCGGCGCGTTCCTGCTCGCCGCGGCGGGGCTGCTCGACGGCCGCACGGTGACCACGCACTGGCAGTACTGCGACGAACTGGCGCGGCAGTACCCGCGCGTCACCGTCGACCCCGACCCGATCTTCATCAAGACCGCAGACCTCGCCACCTCGGCCGGCGTCACGGCCGGAGTGGACCTCGCGCTCGCGCTGGTGGAGGACGACCTGGGCCGCGACACCGCGCTCGCCGTCGCCCGCGCGCTCGTCGTCTTCCTGCGGCGCCCGGGCAGCCAGGCCCAGTTCAGCGCCCAGCTGTCTGCCCAGGTCGCCAACCGCGCGCCGCTGCGCGAGGTCCAGCACTGGATCGCCGAACACCCCGCCGCCGACCTGTCCGTCGAAGCCCTCGCCCAGCGGGCCAGCCTGTCGCCCCGCCACTTCGCCCGCGCCTTCGCCGCCGAGGTCGGCGTGCCGCCCGGCCGCTACGTCGACCGGTCCAGGTTCGAGGCGGCCCGCCGCCACCTCGAAGACAGCGAGGAAGGCGTCGAGGAGACCGCCCGCGCCTGTGGCTACGGCACCCCCGAGGCGATGCGCCGCGCCTTCGTCCGCTCGCTCGGCGTCAGCCCGGCCGAGTACCGTCGCCGCTTCCGCCCGAAGGCCCCACCCCAGGAGGAGTTCCGTGCAGATCGTCATCGCGCTCTTTGACCGTTTCGCTTCCCTTGACGCCGTAGGCCCTTATCAGGTCTTCACCCACTGGCCAGGCGCCAAAGTCATTTTTTCTTCCGAACGAACAGGGCTTATCTGCGACGAGTCAGGCTCCCTCGCCCTGCGCGCGCAGGCCAGCTACGCCGACGTCCCCCATCCGGACATCATCCTCGTCCCAGGCGGGCCCGGCCAGGCCGATCAGATGGCCCCGAGCCCGCTCACCGACTGGCTCATCCAGGCCGACCAGACGAGCACGTGGACGACTTCGGTCTGCACCGGCTCGCTGATCCTGGCCAGCGCCGGCCTCCTGGCGGGCCGCGCGGCGGCCACGTACTGGCTGGCCATGGACGAACTGGCCCGCCTGGGCGCCAGCCCGCGCAGCGAGCGCTACGTCTTCGACGGCAAGTACGTCACGTCGGCCGGCGTCTCCGCGGGCATAGACATGGCGCTGGCCCTGTGCGGAACGATCGCCGGCGACGAGGTAGCCCAGCAGATCCAGCTCGCGATCGAGTACGACCCCAAGCCGCCGTACCGCGCCGGCTCCCCGGCGAGCGCCCCCCCGGGGGCGGTCGCCGCGCTGACCGCCGCAAGCCGCTTCGATCGCAACGGCGCGGGATAGGCAGGGCTAGCTCGGCTTACTTCCCGCCGCTGGCATTCTCCGTCGATGCCTTCACGACCGCGACGTGCCCGTCAGGCTCCTTCGAGTTGCCGGTAAACGAGACGATGTCGCCGGGCAGGTAGGGCTGGCCCTTCGTGCCGTTGGGGATCAGGGGGACGGAGGGATAGCGGGTGTGCACGGTGCTCGCGAAGTTCCTGCCGTCAAGGCCCGCCCCGTAGACCGGCGTCTTTCCCCAGATGTCGAACAGCACCCGGTCGGCGAGTTCGGTGCACTGGTAGCTCCTCGGCGCGGCTTCGAAGAAGCCCTGGTACGGGCCGCTGGCCGGCACGTCATGGCGTTTTCCCGAGTCGTTCGCCGGCCCGCATGCATAGCCGTCACCGAAGCTGGCACCCAGGTCATGGCCGCCGGGCACGGCGCTGGCGCAGAACCCTGCACCCTCTCCGAACCCAGCCGGCGGGGAAGCGGCAAGGGCGGGAGCGGCGAGTAGACCCGACTGGCACAACTGCGCCGCCCCAAGGGCCAGCGCGAATAGCGCGGCTTTCAGCCAGCGTGACCGGTGCGTCCCGCTCCTCACATGCCCTCCCCGCCTCTCGGCTTTTCCCCAGAGGACGCGCGCTAACGATCGATGGTTGACGCAAAGACGCTTTTCTATAGGCAATTAGCGTGGCAGCCGCCAATCCGGGGCTGACCGGCGGCTTTCCCTGGTAAGCGGGCCGGTGCGCCCGTTCCCCAAGCGCCGCGACCCCGGTAACGGAGCCGCGAACACACCCGACCGCGCCGCGTAGTCGTACCGGTAAATCTCCCGCCCGCCGATGTAGGCCGCTTCCGCCCGCGACATCACGTCAAGCGGGTCCCCGGACCAGATGACAAGGTCCGCGTCCTTGCCGACGGACAGCGACCCGAGCCGGTCCGCGACGCCGATGATCCGCGCCGGGTTGATCGTCACCGACCGCAGCGCGGTCACCGGATCCAGGCCCTCCTTGACCGCCAGCGTGGCCTGGTGGATCAGGAAGTGCACGGGCACCACCGGGTGGTCGGTGGTGAGCGCGATCGTGACGCCGGCCGCCGCCAGCCGCCCCGGGTTGGCCAGCGACCGGTTCCGCAGCTCGACCTTGGACCGGGAGGTGAGCAGCGGGCCGATCACGACGGGGATCCCGGCCGCGGCGATCTTGTCCGCGAGCAGGTACGCCTCGGTGCCGTGGTCGATCACCAGGTCGTAGCCGAACTCCGCCGCCAGCCGCATCGCGGTCGCGATGTCGTCGGCGCGGTGGCAGTGCTGCCGCCAGGGAATCTCCCGGCGCAGCACGCGGCCAAGTGCCTCGAGTTTCAGGTCCCGCTCAGTCACCGGGGATCGTTCGGAAGACTGGTTGTCTTTTTCCTTCGCCGCCTCTTGCCTGGCCAGATAGTTGCTGGCCTCCACGAACGCGGACCTGATGACGGCCGCCGTGCCCAGCCTGGTGGACGGGGTTTCCTTCTTATCGCCGTAGACGCGCTTGGGGTTCTCGCCGAGCGCCGACTTCAGGCCGGCGGGCTCGCGCAGCACCATGTCGTCCACGGTGCGGCCCCAGCAGCGGACCGCGACCGTCTGGCCGCCGATCGGGTTGCCGGATCCGGGGTTGATGTTCACCGCGAGCACGCCGCCGCTGATCGCGTCGCGGAAGCCCTCCTCCGCCGGGTTGATCGCGTCAAGGGCCCTGACCTGGGCCTGCACCGGGCCGGTCAGCTCGTTGGTGTCGGTGCCCGCCCAGCCTTCGCCCTCCTCGTACACGCCGAGATGGGCGTGCGCGTCGATGAAGCCGGGCAGCACCCACTTGCCCGTCGCGTCGACGGCGTCCGTGCCTGGCGGCGGCTTGAACTCGGGTCCGGCCACAGCCGCGATCTTGCCGTCTACCAGCAGGACTGTTCCGCCCTCGATCGGATCGCCCTCGATGGGGACGACATGCCCGCCCGTGATCGCGACGCTGCTGCTGGCCACGCCACCGCCCTTTCCTTGTGAAGTTTGCCGTCCCAATCTTAGGCAGCAGCCGGATACCCCGCGGGTCACCGAGCGCCGATCACCGCCCGGCCCTTGGCGGTCCGCACCGCTTCCTTCAGCGTGGCGAGGTCGTAGGCGCCGTAGTGCCGCATGCCGTTGACGAAGAACGTGGGGGTGCCCGAGACGGTGGCGAGGTCGGCGGAGTCGACGTCTTCGGCGATCCGGGCCGCGCCGACGTGCTTGCGCAGGTCGGCGGCGAATTGGGAGGTATCGAGCCCCAGGTCGGCCGCGTACCTGATCAGCTCGCGCGTCTCCAGCGCGCCCTGGTGGTCCATGAGCGTGTCGTGCATGTCCCAGAACTTGCCCTGCCGGTCGGCGGCCTCGGCCGCCTCCGCGGCGAGCTGCGCGTGCGGGTGCACGTCGGTGAGCGGCAGGTGGCGGAAGACGAAGCGCAGTTCCCCGTACTCCTTGATCAGCTCCCGGACGACCGGCTCCGCCTGCCCGCAGTACGGGCACTCGAAGTCGCCGTATTCGACCAGCGTGACGAGCGCGTCCTCCTTGGGCCCGCGGATGTGGTCCCGCTCCGGGTCGACGGGCGCGACCAGGTCGGTGACCGTCGTGGCCGTGCCGAGCAGCGCCCGCAGCCTGGTCCGCGCCGGCAGCAGGCCGATCACGCGGAAGATCGCCCAGGACAGGGCCGTCGCGCAGACCGCGGCGGAGAGGATGCCGAGCTTGGCCTCCGCGAGTTCGGTGCCGGTGAACGCGAGCGAGGCGATCAGCAGCGAGACCGTGAACCCGATGCCGGCGACCGCGCCCACGCCAGCGCACGCGCCCCAGCCGATGGGCGGGGAGACCCGCCCCTTGGTGACCTTGCTGACCAGCCAGGCGGTGCCCGCCGTGCCGATCGGCTTGCCCGCCAGGTAACCGATCATGATCCCGAGCGTGGCCGGGGACGCGTACGCCTGCGCCAGGAACGAGCCGCTGATCACGATGCCGGCGTTGGCCAGCGCGAACAGCGGGACGATCACGTAGCTTGTCCACCGGTGGTAAAAGTCCTGCAGCCGGTCGTTGGGCGAGATCGCGGTCCGGACCACCTCCCGTGCCTGCTGCGCGAGCCGTGCCGTGGGCTGCTCGCGGAACAGCCGGAACGCGTCGGTGGCCTGTTCCAGGTCTTGCCGTGCCGCCGGGTAGGCGTAGGTGAGCAGGCCGATGACGAGCCCGGTGACGATCGGGTCGATGCCTGACTTGAAGAACGCCACCCAGGCCGCCAGCCCGATCAGCAGGTAGAGCGGACCGCTACGGCTGCCGCGGTGCCTGATGTAGGCGATGACCGCGAGCAGGGCGGCGCCGATCACCAGCGGCACTAGTTTCACGTCGCTGCTGTAGAAGATCGCGATGACCGCGATCCCGGCAAGGTCGTCAACGACCGAGAACGTCAGCAGGTAGGTGCGGACCCGGTCGGGCAGGCGGCTGCCCCCGGCCAGCGCGAGCGCGCCGAGGGCGAACGCGGTGTCGGTGGACATCGCGGTGCCCCAGCCGTGCGCGCTCGGCCGCCCCGCGTTGAACGCGAGGAAGATCGCGATCGGCACCGCCATGCCGCCAAGCCCGGCGAGCAGCGGCAGCGTCAGCCGGCTGCGGATCCGCAGCTCGCCCATGTCCCATTCGCGGCGCGCCTCGAGCCCGACGACGAGGAAGAACAGCGTCATCAAGCCGGAGTTCACGAACACCCGCAGGTCCATGGATATGCCGTGCCCGCCGACGTCGATGGCCAGCTTGGTGTACCAGAACCGCTGGTAGCTGGCAGCGCTGACGTTCGCCCAGATCAGGGCGGCCAGGGTCGCCGCGGCCAGGATGGCGGCGCTGCCCGTCTCCGTGAACAGGAACTTCCGCAGCGGCGTCCGGTGCCGCGACGTCCACGCCGTGCTGCCCCCCTGCCGGGCGGCGCGCCGGCCATCGTTCCGGACGCCGGCCGCGCTGTCTTGCCGGGCGGACCGCTGGCCATCCGGCTGCGGCGCCCCGGCTGCCAGCCGCGGGTCGGCCTGCGACTCGGTCATGCCTCAATTGTCTCCCGCGCGACGGCCCGGCCTCATCTGGGCAACACCCAGGGCTGTGAGCTCCTCGGCCTGTCCGCGCGTCATGTCCCTGCCGACGGCGGGTGAACCCGGCCGACAGCCGATCAATGCGGACGGACCGGGATCGTGGGTCGTGGTGGGGCCAGGACGGTACGCGACGATCTCACTGTGGGCGTCGCCAGTAATCCCACGGATGACGCCCCGGCCGGAGGCCGCTGGCCTCCGCCAAGGCCGAAGCCTCGCCGAACCGGTAACCGATCCTGCCTGGCTCATGGGCGTCGCTTCCGAACGTCACCGCCTGCCCGCCTTCCTCCCGCCACCAGCGCACGATCTCCGGGTGCATCGGCCCTTCCGTGTTGATTTCCAGCGCCTTGCCCGTCCCGGCCAGCACGCGCAGCGCGTGCCTGAATTCTTCCTCGAACTCGCTCGGGTCGAAGGGAGTGGCCAGCGCTGGCCAGTAGCGAAGCGGATAGTCGATATGAGCGAGCACGGCGAAGGCATCGCAGCCCTCAATGAGGCGGACGACCTCCGCGAGATAATCGCGGACGACCTGGTCTGCCGGACCGTGCCGGTACAAGCTCGGCGGCTCCGCGAATCCCGCGCCGAGCGGAAGGCAGTGCTGCGAGCCCAGCACCCTGTCGAACTCCCCGGCCCGGAGCAGCCGTGCGGCGGCGGCGCTGTGCCAGTGCGGTTCCCCCAGCTCAACCCCGCTGATGATGCGCAAGTCAGAGAACCGCTCACGGCACCGCCCGAGGCACTCCAGATACCCGTTCAGGTCCAATGCCGGCGGGACGAGCACCCCAGCCGGGCTGGTGAAGGCCGCGAGGTCGGGATCGGCTTCCAGGTCAGCGGTCACCACGATCCACGGTGTGTAGTCCGCGTGCTCGGTGAACGCCACCGCGGGCAGCCCCATGGCCACTGCCTGCGCGCACGTCCGCTCCATGGAGCCGTTGACCGCGTCCCACGACCATTGGCTGTGCACATGCCCATCCGCTGGCAGCACGGTGACCAGATCCCTTCCCGGCCGAACGACACGCTACGCCAGCGCGCCGGGCCGGCCTGGCGCCACGTTAGCCGCCTGACGGACAATCACGAGACATGGCTGAAACGAGGCACACCGCGATGTCCACCCACCAGGTCACCAACCAGCCGCCGCCGCTGGCGGACTACGACGCGTCCGACGACCCCGCCCTGCTTGAGGCGCTGCGCCGCGAGGGCGCGGCCTGGGCCGAGCCAGAGCTGCGCCGGCTCGGCCGCCTGGCCGGCAGCCAGCTGGCCCAGGACAACGGGCGGCTCGCCAACGACAACCCGCCGAAGCTGCGCACCCACGACCGCTACGGCCACCGCCTCGACGAGGTGGAGTTCCATCCTGCCTGGCACGACCTCATGCGGACGGCGATCCACCACAGCCTGCACGCCACGCCGTGGCGGGAGCGGCGTCCAGGCGCCCACGTGGCCCGCGCGGCCGGCTTCTACGTCTGGGGGCAGGCCGAAGCCGGCCACCTCTGCCCGGTCTCCATGACCTACGCGATCGTGCCCGCGCTGCGCCACGCCCCCGAGCTGGCCGGCCAGTTCGAGCCGTTGCTCGCCGCGACGCACTACGATTTCGGGCTCCGCCCGCCGCTGGCCAAGAAGGGCCTGCTCGCGGGCATGTCGATGACCGAGAAGCAGGGCGGTTCCGACGTGCGCGCGAACACCACGACGGCGGTGCCGGCCGGTGACGGCACCTACCGCATCACCGGCCACAAGTGGTTCACCTCCGCGCCGATGGGCGACCTGTTCATGGTCCTCGCGCAGGCGCCCGGCGGCCTGTCCTGTTTCCTGCTGCCCCGAGTGACCCCCGACGGCGACCGCAACGGCATGCGCCTGATGCGCCTGAAGGACAAGCTCGGCAACCGCTCGAACGCCTCCGCCGAGGTCGAGTACGAAGACGCGCTCGCCTGGCTGGTGGGGGAGGAGGGCCACGGCGTGCGCGTCATCCTCGAGATGGTCAACTCGACCCGGCTCGACTGCGTGCTCGCCGCCGCGACCGGCATGCGCGCCGGCGTGATCCACGCGGCGCACCATGCCGCGCACCGCGCGGCGTTCGGGAAGACGCTCATCGACCAGCCGCTGCTGGCGAACGTGCTCGCGGACCTGGCGGTCGAGTCCGAGGCGGCGACCGCGGTCGCGCTCCGGCTGGCCGCCGCGACCGACCGCGCCGCCCGCGGCGACCAGGACGAGGCCGCCTTCCGCCGGCTGGCCCTCGCCGTGACCAAGTACTGGGTGTGCAAGCAGGCTCCGGCCCATGCCGCCGAGGCGCTGGAGTGCCTGGGCGGCAACGGCTACGTCGAGGAGTCCGGGATGCCCCGGCTCTACCGCGAGGCGCCGCTCGGCTCGATCTGGGAGGGCTCGGGCAACGTCGCCGCGCTGGACGGGCTGCGCGCGCTAACCCGCCAGCCCGAGTCCGCCGAGGCCTTCTTCGCCGAGCTCGAGCTGGCCACGGGCGCCGACCGCCGCCTGGATGAGGCGATTGCCCGGCTGCGCAAGGAGGCCGCCGACCCCACCGAGGCCGGCGCCCGCCGCCTTGCCGAGACCATGGCCGTGACCCTGCAGGCCGCGCTGCTTGTCCGGCACGGCCACCCGGCCGTCGCGGACGCCTTCGCCGCCACCCGGCTGGCCGGCGATCGCGGCCACGCCTACGGCACGCTCCCGGCTGGTCTCCGGACCAGTGAGATCATCGCCCGCGCCACTCCCGCCTCTTAAATATCGCCCCGCCTTGGCTCTCGCCACCGCGCCACTGCCGCGACCCCTCAGGAGAGCCACTGGCGCGCGACTTTGCACACTCCATGACCTTTTGCCGCCCGGAATGCCCGATTTGTCCATGCACAAAGTGTCCAAAGTGGCACTTGCGGGACTCCAGTGACGCCAGGGAAACCGCCCGGCGTTTCGCTGCCGCGTATCGGCGCCGCGTATCGGGCTACGTGGCGCTTGGGATGGCGTCAGGGTACGGCGCGTACTCGGTGATCTCCACCGGGTCGCCGACCCGGATGACTCCGGGGGAGTCGGGGATGATGTTCTGCCCGAAGACCAGGCTCTGGCCGAACCGGCGCTTGCGCCCGAGGATCTTCAGCGGCTGCGTGCCGCGCGCGCCGGTGACCTGGTCGGTCGTGGTCACGACGCAGCGGCCGCATGGCTTGGCGACGCGGAACGACACCGGTCCGATCCGGACGCGGCGCCAGCGGTCCTCGGCCCACGGCTCGAAACCGGTCACCACGACGTTGGGGCGGAACCGGTTCATCGGCACCGGCTGCTCGCCCGCGGCGGCGAGCCACTCGCCGAGCTGGCGCAGCGAGCCGGTGTTCGTGAGCAGCAGCGGGTACCCGTCGGCGAAGCTCACGACGTCGCCGTCCGCGCCGAACTCCGGGTCCACCGCGCGCCGCGTCGGGTCGTCCAGGTAGACCAGCCGGGCCGGCTCGCCCAGGTAGGCGGAGAACCACGCGTCCGCCTCGGCCCCGGCGGCGGCGGCCAGCAGGGTGGACCCCCACACGGTGACCTTGAGCAGCTCCGGATCCGGCGCCTGCTCCCCGGCGGGCGCCGGCACCCAGAGCGGCGGATGACCGTCCGCTGCCACGGCGATGCCGGCGCCAGGGCCGTACGTGACCACGACGCGCGCCATCAAGGCGTGCTCTCGCTGGGAGATGAACCGGTAGTCCGCGTCGACGAGCAGCCAGCGCCGGTCGCCCGCCAGCCCCCACGGCTCGACCGCCGCGGCGCCGAGGTCAACCGCGCGGCACCCCTTCAGCGGGTAGATGTGAACCGATGCCAAAGTGCCCATCCGCGCCTTCCACAGGTCGCCGGGTGTTCCAGTCGGGACCTCGCTGACCCATGCCACGATCATGACACACGGCGCGGCGGGCGACTCACGCCCGCCGCGCCGTGTGGTTGGCGCGAGCGGCCGGTCAGGCGGCCGGGCCGGTGGCCAGCGTCACGGTCGCGGACTGCGACTGGCCGAACTCGTTGGTCCAGGAGATGCTGATCTTGTTACCCGGGTGGTAGCCGATGAGGATCTGCGAGATGTCGCTGCCGGTGCTCACCGACTGCCCGGCGATCGACGTGACCACGTCACCCGCGGTTATCCCGGCCTCGGCCGCGGGCGTGCCAGGGACGGTCGCCTCGATCGCCACGCCGCCCGAGTACTCCTCGCTGGAGATCTCCAGGCCGAGGAAGGCGGTCGCGCCGATGTGCACGGTCGACGAGGCCTGGTCGGCCTCGATCTCCTGCGCGATGGACAGCGCGGTGTCGATCGGGATCGAGTAGCCCTGGGTCTCGCTTTCCTGGCCGGAGCCGGACGACCCGTTGCCGCCGAAGTAGTTGTTGCCGCCGAACCCGTTGCCGAACTCGAAGCCGGTCGAGGCCGCCGTGTCGACGCCGATGATCTGGCCGTAGGAGTTGACCAGCGGGCCGCCCGAGTCGCCGGCCTGGATGTCGGCGTTGGACTCGATGAGCCCGGTCAGCTGCTCGGACGTGCCCGAGCTCTCGTCGGAGGCGGTGATGGACTGGTCGAGCGCGGTCACCGAGCCGGCCACCTCGGACGGGGTGCCGCCGACGCCGCCCGCGTTGCCGATCCCGACGACCGCCTCGCCGACCCGCACCGTGGACGAGTTGCCGAAGTTCGCGGTCGTCAGCCCGGACGCGCCGGACAGCTGCAGCACCGCGATGTCCTGGCTCTCGTCGTAACCGACCACGGTGGCGGTGTAGGTCCTGCCGTTGCCGATGTCGGTGACCTTGATCGACGTGGCCCCGTTGATCACGTGGTTGTTGGTCAGCACCTCGCCGTTGGACGTCACGACGATGCCGGTGCCCATGGCCGTGGCGTCGTCGTAGCTGAGGGTCGACGTGACGTCAACGAGCGAGGGATCCACGCGGCTGGCGATCTGCGCCTGGGTCAGCGCCGTCTTCGAAGTCCCGCCGGATGTCCCGCCTGATGTCCCCGATGTCGCGCCCGATGCCGCGGTCGTGCTCCCGGACGGCGAGCTCCCGTGGGACAGGGCGACGCCTGCTCCGGCGCCGGCGGCCAGGGCGACGATCGCCGTCACGGTCAGCCCGAGCGCGTGCCTGCCGCGCCGCCGGCGTGGCGGCTCTGGTACGTGGTACGCCCCGTACGGGTACTGTGCGAATGGCTCACTCATTGGTCCTGTCACCCCGAGTCCTGTTGCTGCTTCTCGGCTTGTTACTCCTTGAGAATCGGCTACCAACCTTGGCGAACTCCGAAGGGACTGTCAGCCGGTGCTACCAGTTCCCTGAAGGTTTCCTGACAATCTTCAGCCTTCCGGTATGTCCCGTTTCAGGCCGGCCTGCGGAACCGGGGCGGCGGCGACGGCAGCAGAAGCAGCGCGCCGGCCGGGTGCCGTAGTTGATCGCCTGGAACGCCCAGGAAACCCGGGACCGGACGGCGTCCGGTATCACCGACGCGAAGATCGCGCCGCCGGTGACGTCGAGCGCCATCACGCCGAAGCCGCTCATGAACAGCGCGGCGAACAGCATCGCGAGCACGACGAGGTGGTGCGCGGGGGAGGCGAGCGGGACCAGGGCGAGCGGGGCGGTGAAGACCAGGCAGCCCGTGACGAACACCAGCCCGATGCCAAGCCGCTCCTCCAGGTGCCTGCTGAGCAGCGTGCCGACGAACGCGCCGAACGCGCCCGCCCCGATGACCAGGCCGAGCTCCCCGGGATGGACGCGCAGCCTGTTCACCGCGTAGAGCATGAACAGCGCGTTGAACATCCAGCTGAAGAAGTTGATGACCGCGGTGCCGGTGAGGGTCGCGCGGACGATGGGCGACTTCAGCACCCACCGCAGGCCCACGGTGACCCCTTCCGTGCCGTCGGAGGACGGCGGCTCGGCCGGCCTGATCGCGGCGAGCTGGCAGGCCGAGCCGAGGAAGGACAGGGCGTCGACGACGATGGCGAACGGCGCGGTCAGCACCTGGACGAGCAGGCCGCCGACGGACGGCCCGCCGATGAGCGACAGCGACCGGCTGCCGTAGATGAGCGCCTGCCCGTCCACGTACCGCCCGGACGGCACGATCGACACGAACAGCGTCCCGTCGCACACGGTGAACACAGCGTGCCGACCACGAACGTCACCGCGTACACCTGCAGCAGCGTCAGCGCGTGCAGCGCGTTGCAGACGGGGATGGTCGCGAGCGCCGCGGCGCGGCCCACGTCGGCGAGGATCATCATGTGCCGTCGCCTGCCCCGCCGGTCCACCCAGGCCCCGGCGTGCAGCCCGAACAGCAGGCTGGGCAGCCACAGCAGCGCGGTCAGGTACCCCATCGCCGCGGGCCCGGCGCGCAGCACGATGACGGCGGTGAGCGGGACCGCGACCGAGGACACCTGGTCGCCGAACATCGATACCGTCGACGCTCCCCAGTACCGCCGGAACACCCGGTCCCGCAGCAACGGCGGAACCAGACTACGGTTCCCCGTCCCTGTATTCATCGCGATGAAAGCGTATGTGTTAAATCCAGACATTGCACGCATCGCGTCGCATACAAAACCCGGTAAAAAGGCGGATTTTTATCCAGAACGGAACGGGCCGTCTCCCCAGCGTTCCTTACTCCGCCACGGGCTCGGCGGCGGCGGTGTCGCCCACCGCGGGCAGCGCGGGCAGCCATTCGCCTTCCGCGCCGGTCACCCATTCCCTGGGCCCGGCCAGCCAGTCGCGCACGGCCATGAACAGCATGTAGGGGATGAGGTCGACCGAGCGGCGCAGCACCCACTTGGTGCCCTTGGTGGCCATCCAGATGAAATCGTCGCGGCGGGACGGACCCGGGTTGGACGGCTCGGGATCGGGCTTGGCGGCCAGGTCGTGCCCGGCCGCGGCGAGTGAGTCCCAGAACCGGCAGGCGATCAGGCGGTGCCCGCGCTCGTTGGGGTGCAGCCGGTCCACCGACCAGTTGCGCCTGTCGTAGGTCTCCGGGTCGTGCGTGGCGTCCCAGTGCAGCGTGCCGTACCGGGCGGCCACCTTGTCGAGTTCGGCGTTGACGGCCTGCATCCGCCGCGACAGCGGCTTGGCCAGCCCGCCGGGCAGCCCGAACATCCGGCCGGGGTCCGGCAGCCGCATGGTCAGCACGGTCGCGCCGGACGCCCGCAGCGCGGCGACCGTCCTGGCGGCGCACTGCCCCGTCCGCTCGGGATTGAAGCCGGCCCGCAGTGTGTCGTTGATGCCGACGACGACGCTGGCGATGTCGGGCCGGAGCTCGAGCGCGGCGGGAAGCTGGTCGCGTTCGACGTGCTTGGCCTGCGCCCCGAGCACCGCGAGGTTGTGCAGTTCCGGTTCGGGCAGGCCCGCGGCCAGGAGCCGCGTCCAGCCGCGCCAGGCCCCGTCGGGCATGGGATCGCCCATGCCGATGGTGATCGAGTCGCCGAGAGTCACGATCCGTGTCATGGCTTTACCTGCCCGGGA
>NZ_JASIAL010000408.1:0-10558 GCF_030042015.1 Trebonia sp.
CGCGGCTGCGTGCCGCCCGCGCGCCGGCGCGACCGGCCCCCGGGCGTGCAACGGCTGACGGGGGGCACGGTCGCCTGGGCGTTCCGCAAAGCCCGCGGTGGCGGTGGCGGTGGCGCTGGCGCTGGCGGTGGCGGCCAGGTCACGGCCGCCAGCGCGGCCAAGGGAAAACGGCAGGGTCCTCGCGGTCCACCGCGCGGTGCGCTGAGCCCATGTACGCATTGCTGCTCCTAGCTTGAGATCAGGGGGTTGTGGCGACGCGCCCCGCGCGGGATTACGGTCCCCGTCGCCTGATGGAGTTGGGCTACAACTTTCCGTAGTCAAAGATCGGCATGTGCAACGCGGTGCTGTAACGCACCGACGCGATCCAGGTACAGGGCGTAACGTTAACATCGCGGGGAGGGGGACGCGCAAGAGTTAATCGCGAGGCGATTCTATGTTGTGACCTATGGCCGCGCGCGACCGCGAATTGCCGGGCTTGTCCCCTAGCAAATGTCAAGGAAGCGGTCAAGAACGCGCACGCCGAAGCGCAGGCCGTCCACGGGAACCCGTTCGTCCACGCCGTGGAACATTCCGGAAAAATCCACGTTTGGCGGCAGCCTGAGCGGGCTGAACCCGAAGCACCTGATTCCGAGCTTGCTGAACCATTTCGCGTCTGTTCCGCCCGACATGCAGTACGGCACGACCGTGGCCTGCGGATCCTCGGCGAGCAGGGCGGCGGACATGGCCTCGTACAGTGCCCCGTCCGCGGTGGTTTCCACCGCTATGTCATGGTGGATAAACTCACGCTTGACCGCGCCGCCGAGCAGCCGGTCGATCTCGGCGAGGAATTCTTCCTCGCAGCCGGGAAGGAAGCGCCCGTCAATTTCGGCTGCCGCCGACTGCGGGATGACGTTAACTTTATAGCCGGCCTTAAGACCTGTCGGATTTGCCGTATTTTTCACCGTAGCGCCGACCATGCGGCCCATCACGCCGAGTTTCCCGATAACGGTCTCCGGATCCTCCGGGTCGAACTCGACGCCGAGCGCGGCGCTGGCCGCCTGGAGGAACGCCCTGACCGACTCGGGCAGCCGCACGGGCCACTCGTGCCGCCCGATGCGGGCGACCGCCTCGGCGAGCGCGGTGACCGCGTTGTCGCCGTGGATCATCGACCCGTGCCCGGCCGTGCCCGTCGCGGTCAGCCGCAGCCAGGCCAGCCCCTTCTCCGCGGTCTGCACCGCGTACATCCGCTGGTCCCCCACCTCCACGCTGAACCCGCCGACCTCGCCGATCGCCTCGGTGACCCCCTCGAACAGCCCGGGGTGCTCTGCCGTCAGGAAGCCCGCCCCCCAGGTGCCGCCGGCCTCCTCGTCGGCGGTGAACGCCAGCACGACGTCGCGCGCGGGCCGGCGCCCCTCCCGGAGCCGCTGCCGCGTGACGGCCAGCACGATCGCGTCCATGTCCTTCATGTCGACCGCGCCGCGCCCCCAGACGAACCCGTCCACGAGCTCGCCGCCGAAGGGGTACCGCTGCCAGTCCGCCGCGTTGGCGGGCACCACGTCCAGGTGCCCGTGGATCAGCAGCGCCGGCCTCGCCGGGTCCTCGCCCGCCATGCGGGCGACGACGCTGGTCCGCTTCGGGTGCGACTCGAGCACCACCGGCCCGAGCCCGACGTCACCGAGCAGGTCGACGACGTATTCGGCCGCCTCGCGCTCCCCCGGCCCCGAATGATCCCCCGGGTTCGTCGTGTCGATCCTGATCAGGTCTTGGCAGATGCCGACGACCTCGTCTTCTGCTGCCGCTTCTGCCGCCGACGTGGCGCTGGCTTGGTTCTCGGTCACCGCTCTATCGTCGCACCGCGCGGTCTGCAAAGGGGAGCAGCCCCTGGTGAGGAGCCCCAGGCCAGCCCAGCAAGTCTGGAGGCTTTTTGGCTTCGCTTAGTCGCGCCAGGTTTGCTACCCTAGGCCAGCCGATGCGAACAGCATCGCCAGTCCGGGTGGCGGAATAGGCAGACGCGCTAGCTTGAGGTGCTAGTGCCCGTCAAGGGCATGGGGGTTCAAGTCCCCCCTCGGACACAAACGATCATGCTCTGACCTGCGGTTATGTCATGGGCTAAGGATTTCGGAATGCGTCTTACCAGGTCAGAGGCATGTGGGTTCGTGTCGGGTTCAGGTTGCGGGCCGGTTAACTAGTTACGGTGACTGCGGCATACCACGCGCCAGGCTTGAGGACATCCTTTGCAATGATCAGGCCAACTCATGTGGGGTGTCCCGGACTAGGGGAGAAGCCGGGTTAGAGTGGCGGGCCGGTGAGGTCATCCCCCGCCATGCGGTAGAAGACCTTCGAGATGAGCGGCTTTGCCCCCAGCGCCTCATAGAACGCCTGGGCGCCAGTGTTGCCTGCGTCGGTGGTCCACTCGACTCGTGAGCATTCGCGTGTTCCAGACCTGCCGACCGTGCACATGCGCTCGTAACCCCTCCGATCGGGCATAACGGTAAGCAGCCTGCCGCAGTATGCTTTGATCCCGTAAAGTGACCGACTCGCTTCGCTAGGTGGTTGCAAGTGGAGATCAACCGCCTGGAAAAAGGCGAGGCACCACCGGTACCGCCCGACCGCGACGACCAGCCCGCCGCGGAACCGCGCGACTTCATCGTGACGCCCGAGGCCAGGGACCGGCCGGCGTACGACGCGAAGCCTGGCCTTCCGCCTCATCTACAACTACACCCTCGGCTTCGCATTCGGCGATCGAAAGTCGCCCGCCGAGCAGCGCCCCCGCGATACCTTGACCAGACAGGAACTGCATGCGTTCCCCCGTTCCCTGCCTGCCGGCCGCTTCCCCGCCCTCGCCGCCTACGGCCCCGGCGTCGGCGCCAACGACCGCGACCAGCGGTTCACCTCCGGCCTCGACACCCTCCTGCGCGGCCTGCAGGACGCGGCCCGCCCCTCACCCGAGGCAAACCCCTGAAGTGTCCCGGCCTGACCGCTAGCGATCCAGCCGAGCGTGCGAGAACAACTCCCAAGGAGCCCCAACGGTGCAGATTCCCACCGGCTTGCAGTCCGGCGACCGGCAGCCTTCCCCCTCCGCCACCGCACGGGGCAGCGAGTACGCACTGCTGTCCCGCCGGGTGCGCCAGGCGGGGCTGCTGGACCGGCGGCTGCGCTATTACACCTGGATGATCGCGCTGACCGCGCTGGCTTTGGCGGCCGGATGGGCCGCGTTCACCGTCCTGGGCGACTCGTGGTGGCAACTGGGCATCGCCGCATACCTGGCGGTGGTCTTTGGCCAGATCGGCTTCCTGGGCCACGACGCCGGACACCATCAGGTCCTCTGCTCACGACGCGGCAACTATGTCCTCGGCGTCCTGTGCGGCAACCTGGCAATCGGGCTCAGCTACGGCTACTGGACTAACAAGCACAACCGCCATCATGCCCATCCGAATACCGAGGGCGCTGACCCCGACATCATGATCGGCGTGCTGGCATTTTCCGGCGCCCAGGCCCGGGCGAGCCGGGGCATACAGCGGCTCGTCTTCCGTTACCAGGCCTATCTGCTGGTCCCGATGCTGTTCTTGCAGGGGGTCGGGATGCACGTTTCCAGCCTCCACACATTGACGCGGCGGGCCTGCCGGAACCGGGCATGGGAAACCGCGCTGCTCGGCGTCCACGCCGCCGGCTACCTCACCGCGATCTTCCTCGTGCTGCCGCCAGCCAAAGCGGTGGCTTTCATCGCCGTGCAGCAGGGCCTGTTCGGGTTCTACCTGGGGTGCGCGTTCGCGCCCAACCACAAGGGGATGCCGGTCCTGGCTGCATCCGATAAGACCGACTTCCTGCGCCGCCAGGTGCTGACCTCACGCAACGTCCGTGG
Organism: Trebonia sp.; assembly: GCF_030042015.1. Classification (GTDB taxonomy): domain Bacteria; phylum Actinomycetota; class Actinomycetes; order Streptosporangiales; family Streptosporangiaceae; genus Trebonia. Next base: position 3,842 of record NZ_JASIAL010000408.1, read on the forward strand.
CGGCTGGTGGACCGACTTCGCCCTGGGCGGCTTGAACTACCAGATCGAGCACCACCTGTTCCCTTCCATGCCGCGTCCCAGCCTGCGCCGCTCTCAGGCGCTGATCGCCGCGTTCTGCGTCGAGCGCGGCCTGCCCTACACCCAGGCCACCCTGCTTAGCTCCTACGCCCAGGCACTGCGCCACCTCGACGCCACCGGCAAGCTCACCCGCCCGGCAGTACTCGCTTCACCGTGCGCACACACCAGGGCGTAAGCGTGTTCACAGGACGCGGCCGCCGCGACACCGACCACGGCGCCCGCGGTCGGCCACCTGATGACGGCTGCGCTCATCGGGCACCACCGTGGTCGTGGGTGACCTCGGCGCCCGGACCCCCGATCGGCGCAGGATGGTGGTTTCGCCGCCTCCAAGTGCAGCGGTCTCGCTCTTGCCAGCATCCCGGCGCTTCACCGCCAGCGGATACGGCACCCGGCAGCGCCTCTATGCCTGCCGCACTTCAGGGCGCGCTGCTGCGGCGCCGGGAAGATGCTCTGGGCGTGGCCTGGGCGGCGGGGCTGGCGCCGCTGTGTGCCGCACTGGGAGGATATGTCCACGACCAGCGGCTCGCCCCGGCTGGGGGGAACACCGGATAGCGGGCGGCCGGGTCGCCTGCGCGCCCGGGCTAACGGTCGGCCGCAGCGCAGCGCGGCGGGCGACCGGATGCGGACTGTGACGGTACGGGGCCGGTCCCTGCGGGTGGCGGTGCGGGGCGGGATCCCCGGGCGGTCTCCGCTGCTCCTGTGCAACGGCATGGGGGCCGGCCTTGAGCTGCTGCAGCCGTTCGTTGACGCGCTCGACCCGCGGCGCGAAGTCGTGCGGTTCGACATGCCGGGCATCGGCGGATCTCCCGCGCCGGTGGTTCCCTACCATCTGTGGACGCTGGCGCCGCTGCTGAGCGGCCTGCTCGACCAACTCGGCTACCAGCAGGCCGATGTCCTAGGCATGTCCTGGGGCGGCGGCCTAGCGCAGCAATTCGCCGTCCGGTGCCCGTCGCGGGTACGCCGGCTGGTGCTGGTAGCTACCTCGCCAGGGGCCCTGATGGTCCCCGGACACCCGCGCGCGCTGCTCCGCATGCTCACGCCCAGGCGCCACCGCGGTCATGGGTATGCGCCCGGCATCGCCGGTGAACTGTATGGCGGCAGCGTGCGGGACAATCACTTGCTCGGCCGCGGGCTGCTGCACGCAACGACACGCCCCCTGACGACCAGGGGCTACTACTACCAGCTCCTGGCCACCGCCGGCTGGACGAGCCTGCCGGTACTGCCGCTGGTGCGTCAGCCCACCCTGATCCTGGCCGGCGACGACGACCCCATCATCCCGACGGTAAACGCGCGGATCTTGCACCGCCTGATCCCGCGAAGCGAACTGACCATTTACCACGGCGGCCACCTTGACCTGGTCACCCAAGCCGGACACCTGGCGCGCCTCGTCGAGGCATTCCTCGGCGCCGAAACCCCGTCCGCGAACGGGACCGGGGCATGATCAGCTCCTACTTCCTGTCGACGATCTTCAGGTGGCCATCGGTGTCAAGCTCGGCGGTGTCACCGGTGTGCAGCCAGCCGCCGGCGTCGATGGCCGCGCCGGTCCGGGCCCATCCGCGACAACCGGCGGGAAGCTCCTGCGGGGACACAGAAGCCACCGTCCGTTCGGGATATAGAAGATTTTTCCGAACGGACGCTGGCCTTTACCCAGTGATCAGGGTCAGAGCGAGCGGACGTGCTCGGCCTGCGGGCCCTTCTGACCCTGCGCGATCTCGAACTCGACCCGCTGGTTTTCCTCGAGGCTGCGGTAGCCGTTGGACTCGATCGCGGAGAAGTGGACGAAGACGTCCTGGCCCCCGCCGTCGACACTGATGAACCCGAAACCCTTGTCCGGGTTGAACCACTTGACTGTTCCCTGCGCCACGCGCATTTCTCCTTGCCTACAGTTAGCCCCCGCACCATGCGGAAACCCTGGCAGCAAATCCGCGAGCGCGTGATGAAGCACCTACGCAGAAGCTACGACCAGCAATCCGTACCATCCTAGGGGCCAGACCGTTCCCTTCGGCGACAACAGGTTCGTCCGGAGCCTGGTACTCAGCCTCGACGCAGGCGACGGCCCCGGAAGGCTCCAGATGCGGCGACGGCACCGCGGCCGGTGGCGTGGCCGCTGACCAGCACGGGGCGGGCAGGCGTGGCCACCTGTGGCGTGCGCTTCGCCGGGGGGCCAGCGATTGAGCGCAGCACTGCCGAACCGGGATCAACCACAGCGGCCTTCGGGCTGACGCCCGCTTTAAGCATCAACCTGCGGACCTCTGTCGCCTGTGCCGGAGTCTGCAGTGTGACCACAGTGCCTTCGGCGCCGCCGCGGGCAGTCCTGCCGGACCGGTGGACGTAGGCCTTGTGCTCGGCCGGCGGATCGGCGTGAATTACCAGGTCGATGCCGTCCACATGGATGCCGCGGGCGGCAATGTCAGTAGCGACCAAGGCGCGGACCTCACCAGACGCGAACGCCGCCAGGTTCCGGGCGCGCGCGCCCTGGGCGAGGTCGCCGTGGAGTTCCGCTGTCGCCGTCCCCGCCCTAGCCAGGTCGCGGGCGAGCTTGCTGGCTCCGTGCCTGGTCCTGGTGAAGATGAGCACTCGGGGCTCACCGCTGGCCAGAGTCGCCAGGACCTTCACCCGGTCCGCGGGCGCGACGGTGAGCAGATGATGGGTTATCTCAGGGCGGGCGGAAACGGCGTCGACCGCGTGCCGCGCCGGCTGGCTCAGGAAGCGCCGCGCGAGGACGTCCACGGCGCTGTCGAGGGTCGCCGAGAACAGCAGCCGCTGCCCCTCGCGCGGGGTGGTGTCAAGCAGTCGCCGGACAACCGGCAGGAACCCGAGGTCGGCCATGTGATCCGCCTCGTCCAGCACGGTGATCTCGACATCGCCGAGGTGACAGTGACCCTGCTCGATCAAGTCGGCCAGCCGTCCCGGGCAGGCGACGACGATATCTGCGCGGTCGCGGAGGGCTGCCACCTGCGGATTCTGCGAGGTGCCCCCGAAAATGACGGCGGTGCTCAACCCCACCGCGCGCGCCAGCGGCGAGAGGACCGCCTGAACCTGGGCCGCCAGCTCGCGGGTCGGGACAAGCACCAGGCCACGCGGGCGGCACGCCAGCGTGTACCCGTCCGCCAGCCTGGCAGCAAGCGGAAGGCAGAACCCGAGCGTCTTGCCCGATCCGGTCTGGGCACGCCCGAGAATGTCATGGCCGGCCAGGGCGTCGGGCAGCGTGGCGGCCTGGATCGGGAACGGCACCGTGATCCCGGTTTCAGCGAGGGCGGCCACTAGAGGCGAGGGGACGCCGAGAGCCGCGAAGGTGACGTCAGAAGCCGGAACCAGTTCGGGATCCTGCCTGCGCCGCTGCAGCCGGGCCGGTCGCGGACTTGCCGCGGGCGCGACGGCAGACTTTCCAGTGGGCATAACTGTCAAGAGATTGTCTCCAGGACTTGAGTGGCCGCGTTGTCGAAGGCGCCACATCCGTGGAGACCAGTTCGCTCACCGAGCGACAGACGACCGGCGCGGCCCCATGGCCGCGCCTTTACCGTGCGCTTTGCGCATTTCCCCTAGCGTACCGCACGCCCCGTCAGGGGCCGTCACGGCCGCGCCGCCTCCGCCGGCCAGCCGCTGGGCGCCAGGCGGGGCGGCGCCGCGAGCGCGGGCGCTACGCGCGCTTCGAGCGCAGGTGGCTCGCCATCCCCATCGCCGATGTCGGCGGCCGCGGGCCTCGGTGCGGCGGCGGGGGCGGCACGGTCGAAGAAGCGCAACAGCTCCACCGGCACGGGCATGACGACGGTGCTGTTCTTCTCGGCTGCGACCTCGACGACGGTCTGCAGCAGCCGAAGCTGCAACGCGGCCGGGTCGGCAGCCATCACCGCGGCAGCCTGCGCGAGCTTCCTGGATGCCTGGTACTCCCCGTCGGCCGAGATGACCCGTGCCCGGCGCTCCCGTTCGGCCTCGGCCTGCCGCGACATCGAACGCTTCATGGACTCCGGCAGGGAGACGTCCTTGACCTCGACGCGTTCCACCCGGATCCCCCACGGCTGCTCGGTGGGCGCATCGATAACGTCCTTGAGATGGGCGTTGATCTTGTCCCGCTCGGACAGCAACTCGTCCATGTCGCTCTGGCCGATCACCGACCGCAGCGACGTCTGGGCTACCTGGGACACTGCGAAGGTGTAATTCTGCACATTGATGATCGCCTTGACCGGATCGACGACCCGGTAGTAGACGACCGCGTCGACCTTGATCGTGACATTGTCCCTGGTGATGGCTTCCTGGCCAGGCACCGCGGCCACGACGATTTGCATATTCACCTTCCGCAGCCGGTCGGTGAACGGGTTAACCCAGGTCAGCCCTGGCTCGCGGACGCCGGGCAGCGCCTTGCCCCAGCGGAAGACCACGCCACGCTCAAACTGTGTAATGACCTTGAAGCCGAACACGCCGGCCATCCCAACTCTCGGCGCGCGGCGCGCCGGGCTACCAGGACCGCGGACGGCGCCAGCTTGTCAGCCAGCATCCGGAATGCCCGGCCCTGTTCCAATCATCACACATCCCAGCGGGCATCCCCGCGTCGGCCCCTTGGCGGCCCGGAAGCGGCGACGTTAGCCTCGGCCGTCAGGCCGGCCGACTCAGCCTGCCACGGTACTTCACCACCTGGTCCGGCCACACGCAAGCCTGCGTGCAGGGCTGGCCAAGCCGCAGCCGCGGCGTGTTCCCTGCCGTCGACCACGACCGGTCACGCACATGATGCCGGACATCTGGGTTGTGCTCGTCCCGGTGACACCGTTCCCAGCCGCGATCGGTCCGGGCGAACTCCGGACAGCGGAGCGCGCTGACCTCCTGGCCGGCCTCGGAGACTACTACCGCGAGCTCATCGTCCGTCATCTGCGGGATCCTCTCCGCCGCTGTTGGCCGCGCGCCTGACCTGGCCGGCCTGGCGTCGTCGTAGCGGCGGCCCCGGTAGCGGGATGCAGTCGCAAAGACCAGCCTATGCCCCGCGAGACGCGCTGCTCCTGCTCCTCTAAGGCTCACCCGCGCTCAGGTGACGCGCTACGCCCAGCCGAGCAGGGCGAAGATCGCCTATCAGGTGTCTGGCACTGGTCCACGGGACCTGGTTATAGCGCCCGGCCTGGTCCATCTAACATCTGGACATTCAGTGGCTGCAGACCGCGTACCGCAGGTTCGTCCGGACCCTGGAGCAAGGCAATCGCCTGATCCGGCGCTTCGGCCGGAGGCATCAGAGCTTGGTCAACTTGGCGCAGGGCGTCGTGATGCGCACCTTTTGCGTGCCGAAGTCGATAACCAGAACGGTGTCATCCTCAACGCTCACGACCCGGCCGAGGCCGTACCTGTCATGAGTCACCTGGTCCCCCACGCCGAACTGCTCGGCGGGCGGGGCGGCGGGCGGAGGCTTGAAGGGACTTGTGGGCAGGAAGCGCCGGGCCTCGGCGCGGACAGGCTTCATCATGTCCAGTATGCGGTCTGGCGCCGCCACTGCCTCCTCGAGGCGAGAGCCAAACTGACGCGCTGGAACCGGCACCTTGCGCCACGCTGAGTCGAGTATCACCATCGAACTCGCGTAGATCAGCCGGTCCACCGTGAGAAGTATCAGCCGGGCCGTCCAACAGGTACTGGCCGTCGCCCGGGACAGTCTGATCGCCGGCCATGATCTCAACTGAGGCACGGCAGCCTTGCGAGAGCCGGGACGGCCTGCGTAACAAGGCAGTCCCGGAACTCCCATGGTAAGGAGAAGGTCGGCGTTCGATCCGGTGGCGGGCTCTTATACGCCGCCAGATTTTCGCCATGCATCTCGGCGGCTGCGGCAAGGTATTCGCGCAATCGCTGTGCGCGCGGCTGACCGACATGCAGCGCAGCACGGATAGCGCGTACCGACGGAACGCGATCCACTGCCAGATCAGCGGCGAACACCACTGCGGCGTGCTTCGCAAGCGGATCGGACATGGAGACGCCGTCATGCGGGCCGGGGGCGGCCGCCGGTGCCTGGACGCCCCGGATGATCACCATCAGCAGCTCGTACGAGCCGACAAGCGCGACCGCGGGCCACGCGGCGACAGCGGCGCCGATCAGACCATGGCCCAAGCCGTGGGCGACATTCGCGGCCAGCGTCGCCGCGATGCCCAGGCCGAGCAGCCACCGGGCCAGCACCGGAACCGGCACCTTCCGCCGCGCCGAGTCCAGCATCACCATCGAACTCGCGTAAATCAGCCCGTCCACGGTCAGCGGGACCAGTCGCGCCGTCCACCCCACCTCCCCGTGGGCCCGCACCTGACCGAAGGCGTGCTCGTAGGACGCCACAGCTGCAACCGCAGCGACACCGATCACGACTGCAGCGGTCGTCCACCGGATGACCCGGTCCGCCCCCATCACGCGGCACCGCCGTCAACTGCGAACTCTGCTGTCAGCACCCATGGGGTTTTTGGTGCAGACGGACCTCGGACACCCAAACCGGGGAAATTTCCCCTAAACCAGACATCACTCGAACACGCTGCCCGGCTGCATGCCCGCAACCTGCTTCACCGCCGCCGTGGCGCTAGCCCCTGCAGCGGCGCCCAAGCCCCGCGGGCCAAGGTAAGGCTGGCTGCCCCACGACCTGGCCCCACGGCCGTCACGGCTCGACGTCACCCGCACAGAAAGGCCCCC
>NZ_JASIAL010000065.1:0-11319 GCF_030042015.1 Trebonia sp.
AGCCCTGGTTCCCGCAAGGGACCAGGGCTTTTTGTGCCCTCAGGTCAGCGGAAACTCAGCGTCCCGCACTTCGCCGGCGAGTCTCAAAGCGTCACCGCGGGCGTGTGGTCAGCGGGCGGGACCGACATCAGCGCGGGCCAGGTAGGCGGCCGTGGCCCGCTCACTCACCGTGACGTGCCGGACAGCCGGGCCCAGGCGCAGTTCCTGGTAGCGGCCGAGTGCGGCAGGTATCGCCGCGGAATCGGTCAGCCCGGCCATGACCCGGGCCAGGGCCGCCACGTCGTAGAGCCCTTCGCGGAACCCGCCACCGACCATCGGGCTGGCGGCGTGCGCGGCGTCGCCGGCCAGCCCGACCCGGCCGCGGGCCAGCCGCCGCGGCTTGTAGTGCACGATCGGGGTGCCGAACACCGTCCCGTCCGCCAGGGCCAGGGCCAGCGCCTCGCGCCAGGGGCTCGGCCAGTTCGCCACCGCGAACGCGGCGAGCCGCTCCCGCACCGGTCCTGGCATGTCCCCTGGGGCGAGGCTGCCGTGAATCGTCTGTCCCGCGAGCAAGCCCCGGCTGCGGAGCAGGTCGCCCTGCTCCGGGTCATACCAGACCAGGTTGAGCCGGCGCTGCCCGGTGCCCGTCTCGCCTGCCGCGCCGGGCACCAGGTACGTCACCAGGCGGTAGGGGCCGGCGTACACCTCCCGGGACGGCTCACCGGGGCGCGGCCGCACCACGCGGTCGGGCAGGGCCTGCTCGGCTACCAGGGTGCGCCACAGCAGTACTCCGGCGTACCGGGCGTCCGGGTCGTCCGGCGCGACGCTGGCGCGGACCGTGCTGCGCGCCCCGTCCGCCCCGATCACCAGGTCAGCCGGGAACTCCGCGCCATCGGCGGTCACGACGCGGGCAGGCTGGCGGTCATCGCCCGGCTGGACGCCGGTCACCTGGGTTCCGCGGTGCACGGTGATCCCGCCGCCGCGCAGCGCATGGTCTTCCAGCCACCCCTGCAGCAAGTGCCAGGCGGTGGTGTCGCGGTCGCTGCCGTGCACGACGGGGGGCTCATCGCCGATGCCGGTCACCCGCTGCAGCAGGGCGACGTCCACGCCCAGACCGCCACCGCCAGCCTGGGCGCGGGACGGGGTGCGCTCGAGCACGGTCACGCTGATCCCGAGCCCGGACAGCGCGATGGCGGCGGCCAGGCCGACCAGGCTGCCGCCTGCCACCACGCAATTCGCGGCGTACGGCGGGCGGGTCACGCGGCGGTCGACTGCTCGATGCGGATCAGGTTGCCGGACGGGTCGCGCACGGCGCAATCCCGCGGCCCCCAGGGCTGGTCGGCCGGCTCGGTCACGATGTCGGCGCCACAGGCGCGCACTTTCTCGAAGGCGGCGTCGAGGTCGTCGGCGCTGAAGTGGACGCCATTGAGTGCGCCCTTGGCGATGAGGGCGGCGAGCACGTCGTTGTCGGCGGGGCTGCCGTTCAGGTAGTTCGTGAGGACGATCGCGACGCCGGGCTGGGAGGCGGCGCCGACGGTGATCCAGCGGAAGCCGCCGCGGCCGACGTCGTTGCGCAGTTCGAGGCCGAGTGCGTCGCGGTAGAAAGCCAGTGCGAGGTCAGGGTCGTGAACTAGGACGAAGCAACGGGCAACAGTGAGGTCCATGCCCGCAACACTAGCGAGCCAGCGCCTCGGGCGCTCCTCCGCGCTTGCGCGGTCCGCGGCTCGGGCGGGTGAGGTCCCTGGCCACGCAGCCGGGCACACGCGCGAGCGCGCCGTGGTCACGGGCCCGGTACGCCGTCGGCGCCTCGCCCACCAGCTGGGTAAAGCGCGCGCTGAACGAGCCAAGCGACGTACAGCCGACCGCCATGCAGACCTCCGTGACCGACAGGTCGCCGCGGCGCAGCAGCGCCTTCGCCCGCTCGATTCGCCGCGTCATCAGGTAGGCGTAGGGCGTCTCCCCGTACGTCGCGCGGAACTGCCGGGAGAAGTGCGCGGTCGACATCAGCGCCACGCGGGCGACCGTGGCGACGTCAAGCGAGCGCGCGTACTCGCGGTCCATCAGATCGCGGGCGCGGCGCAGGCGCGCGAGGTTGGCGAGCTCCTGCGGGGTCACACTGCCAGCGTAGCCGCAGGCGGCTACCAGCCGCGGAACTGACCTTGCGCGACCCACACGACGGCCAGCGCGGCCGCGCAGGCCAGCGCCGCGAGCGCGGCCAGGAGGCGGCAGGCGGGGCGGCCGGAGGACCAGCGCCTGCCGAGCGCGCCCGCGCGCCGCGCCATCCCGGACACGATGTAGACCGAGCCGGCCACCGACAGGGCAGCCAGGGCGACGCCGGCCGAGCCGACCGCGGCAGCCGCGTAGCGGTGCGCCGCGAGCGCAGCGGTCGCCAGGTGCGCCTGCTCGCTGGCGGAGCGAAACAGCGCCCGGTTGATCTGCGGAAGGCGCAGCAGCAGATACCCCATCGTGAGCGTGAGCAGCGGGATGACAAGCAACACCCAGGTCGTCACCACGATCCGGGCGGAGCGCCGCAGGTCCCCGGCGCGCCGGTCCCCGCGCCCCCGGGATAGGACGCCGCGCAGGATGGGGACGACGCGGGCGAACAGATCTGGCACGCCGGCGAGGTCGCTGAGGATGAAGTAGCCGTCAAAGCGGACGAACGGGAGTAGCTGCTCCAGCATCTCCAGGTGGGTGAGCGCGATGACCAGGGGCAGGATCTCGGCTGACGTGGCCGCGTACACCCCGGCCAGGGCCAGCATGAAGATGAGGTTGAAGTACAGGCCGCCGAGGTCGGTGCGCAGCCGGCCGCCGCGGCCGAGCCGGTAGGAGTCGGTGACGTTGGTGAAGAACGACGGCCAGATCAGGTAGATGCCGACCCCGATCACGCCGGGCCGCGCGCCGCCGTAGCGGCAGCCTGCCGCATGACCGCACTCGTGGAACGCCGCGGCGACCAGGGACAAGCCGATCACGAGGAGCAGGTCCATCGGGTCGCGCAGCACCTGCCCAAGCCCGGCACCCAGCCCGTGCACCGCGAACAGCCAGTAGTCGACGGCCGCGACGCTGACGACGACGGCCGCGATGACGGGCCAGCGGAACAGGGGCCGGAGCAGCGCGCCGACGGCGTTCGCGGCGCGCTCGGGCAGCAGCGTGCCGCGGGCTCTGAGCGCCAGCATCGGGGTGGCCTTCGGCGGGGCCGGGGGAGCGCCCTGACCGGCGACGATGCCGAGAGGCAGCAGTTTCGCGGCGATCAGGTACCGGACCTGCTCAGCGTTGACGGACCGGCCGAGATCGTCGCTGACGAGGTTCGCGATGGCGGCCAGGCTGCGAGAACCGTCGATCCGGCAGGCCACGAGGTACAGCAGCCGCGACATCTGGATGACCTGGCCGTCGGCCCGCCGCACCAGCGATGGGGGCTGCCTGTAGCCGGAATCCCTGTATTCGCCAAGCAGTTGCACGCCCTCGGCCAGCCGGGGCGCCTGGGGCATCTGGGATGTCTGGGGCGCCTTGGTCGGTGCTGGGGGCTCGGCGGCCGGCGGCAGGGCGGCTGCGGTCACGGGTCTGCTCCCTTGGTCGCGTGCGGCGGGGACGCGCGAACGGCGCAGCGGTGGTCCGGGACCGGAACAGGTGGGAGGGCCGCCCTGCCCCGCAGCCGGGCGGCCCTCCCGTACCGCCGCGCCGGGCGACAGCGCAGCGGGCTGAACCGGGCGCGTGCTACAGGATGTTGCCCGAGCCCAGGCTGAGGATGTTGTCGAAGCTGCCGTTGAACGCGGAGATGTTGATCAGCCCCGATTGCGCGGTGTTGCCGTAGCCGACCTGGGTGAAGCTGTAGCTGTAGCCGTGACCCTGGTAGCCGTTGCCACAGCAGAGGGTCTCCCGGCCGGGGAGCAGTTCGGCGTGTTCGAACTCGAGATCCTGCATCGACACAGCAGGTTCTGTGGACATTGGAGCCTCCTTCGGACAGGATCTGCCCCGGCCGGAGAGGTCCGGGGCCTGCCCCCGCGTTCCCTGGTACCCAGCTGAGCCGCGAGGGATCGCCCGGCAGCTCTGGTGCCGGGCGGCGTTGTGATGTACGCTTTCCAACGTACATACTGTACGGTTATCACCGTACAGTATGGTCTTGGGGCAGTCAACGCTGGGGAATCGCTGATGATTTGAAAACGGCGACGACGGGTTAGGTTGGTGGGTATGACGGCGCATGCGGCGGGAGACGAACGGGATCTCCCTGTGGGGCTAGAAGATGACGCCGCTGCCGCGCCTGTGCAGGTGATCAACCCCCTGCAGCGGCTGATCAGGCAGCGGCTGTATGAGCGTGGCTGGTCCTATGGCGACGTGGCCCGGCGCGGCGGGCTGCCGCGGTCCACCGTTTACACCCTGGCCACGACACGGAACCTGGTCAGGCCGCCACGCCCGGCCACGATCGACGCGCTCGCGCGGGGACTTGACGTGCCGGTCTCCACGGTTCGCGCCGCCGCGGCCGAGTCCACGGGAATGCATTACTACGATGAGGCGCCGGCCGCGCCCGCGCGTCCGGGCGACCCGGACAGGGAACTCCTGATCGCCAGCATCGACGAGCTGACGCCAGAGGACCGCCGTCACGTGGCGGCGCTGGTCGAATCGCTGCGCAGGAAGGCTTCGCCGGAGCCGACAGACCGGTGAGCGCGGCCTCCCGGCTTCGCTCACCCGAAGGACCGGATGCGGGCCGGGGCGCCGCCCCGGCCCGCATCCGCGCACCGTCACCCCGCCGGCCAGCTGGCTGGCACCCCGAGCTGGTCGGCAAGCTCCTCGTAGGGATCTTCCGGCAGCACAAGGCGGGCAGCCATCATGATCGTTTCCGGGTCCGTGCCCGGGGGCCGCAGTACGTAGACCGTGCCGTCCGCCGTGTTCCACGTCACGACAAGCCGGTCGTAGTCGGCGAGCACGCACGGCCAGCTGGCGGGCAACCCCAGCTCCCCGGCGAGCTCGCGGTAGTGACCCTCCGGCAGCACCAGGCGGGCCACCCGCATGATCGCTTTCGGGTCCGTGCCCGGAGGCCGTAGCACGTAGACCGTGCCGTCGCCCATGCTGCACGTCACGACGAGGCGGTCATGGTCGACAAGGACGACGCGAGGCTGCCGCGCGGCGGGCGGCGCGGAGACCGGCTCTTGGCCGGCTTGGCCGGGAGCCAGCCACGCCCGCCGGGTGGCCGCCCGCCGGCGCCGGCGGCCTGCCCCCAGTACCGCTTCCGCGAGGAAGGCGGCACCGATGAGCAGGCCCGCTGCCACCAGCACGATCTTCAGCCACGATGGCATGCCGGCGGCGGCCGGCGCGCTCGTCGCCCGTGGCACGGGACGGTGCCGGCTGGCGGGACGGTGCCGGCTGGCGGGCGGCGCCGTGTGCACGCGGCGGCCAGGGGATGCCGCCCCTGGTGCGGGTGCCGCCGGGCGCGGGATCGTGAGCACGGTTCCGGTGCGGATCAAGTTCGGATCCGGACCGATGACCCGCCGGTTGGCCGCGTAGAGAGCCGGCCAGCCGCCGGGTACCTCGAGCGCGGCGGCGATCCCCGACAGGGTGTCGCCGGCCGCGACCGTGTAGTGGACCGGGGTTTTCACGCCGGGGACCACCAGCACGGTGCCGGGGAGAATGATGTTCGGATCGGGGCCGATGACCGGCCGGTTCGCCGCGTAGAGAGTCGGCCAGCCGCCGCGCACGGCGAGCGCGGTCGCGATGCCGGTCAACGTGTCACCGGGCTGCACGACATATCTGGCGGCCGGGCTCGCCGCCGCCAGCGATGCCGTGACTCGGCTCTGCATGCTGGTCAGGGTGATTTCAGTACTACTCGCGGTGCTGATGTTCGCCTGGGCGCGGTGGACGGATCCCTTGTTGCTGACCGCCACCAGGATGATCAGGATGGTCCAGGCGAGCACGACGCACGCGGACTTCGTCCACATACGCACGGTGCCTTCACTTTCCTTCCTCAGGGATCAGCGCCGGACGCTGCCTGGTCCGGACGCCGAGGGCGTGAACCGGTAAGGAAGGAAAGGACTTAAGCCGGCGGCACCTCCGGCAGATACGAGCGCCAGACTGGCTTCGCGCCCGCACGACGCGAAAGCCGCAGCAAGACCAGCGTGATCAGCGCGGTCAGGCAGGCGCCGACGCCGCCCTGCGCTCCGCCCCCGCCGTTCCCGCCGCTGCCGCTCCCGGCGCCGGCCCCAGTCGGGCCCGGTGGAGCGCCGCCCGACCCGATCGGCGGCCGGGGAAGCGCCGGCACCGACGGCGCCGGCGCTGCCCCCGACGACGCGGCGGACATTGACGCCCCGGTGCCACGCGCAGTCGCTCCTGCCCCGGACGCCCCCGTGCGCGCGCCGCTATCCGTCGGGGGCGCGCCATGCGTCCCAGAGCGGGGCGGCTGCTGCACTTCGGTGACCGGAGGCTCCACCCCGGTGACCGGAGGCTCCACCCCGGTGACCGGGGCGCCGGCCCCGGTCGACACCACAGGAACTGTTCCGCCAATGACCGCGCCCAGCGTCGCGGTGACCGGGGCGAGCGTCGTCGTGACCGTGCTCACGACGGGGGCCAGCGGGCCGGTGACCGGGGCCAGCGCTCCGGCGGCGGTGGACACGACCGGGGCCAGCGCGCTGGTGACGCCGCCCAGGGTCGCGGTGACCGGGGCCAGCGTCGTCGCGATGGTCTTCACAACCGGGGTGACGGTGGCGGTGACCGGGGCAAGCGCTCCGGCGGCGGTGGACACGACCGGGGCCAGCGCGCCGGTGGCGGCGCCCGGCGTCGTGGCGGCGGGAGCCGTCACCGTGACTGGGGCCGGAACGGCCGGCGGAACGCCCGTGACGATGGCCGGGACGGCCGGTGCGGCGGACGCGGAACCGGGGGCGGCGCCCGCGCCGGAACCCGGCTGCGTGACCGGCGAGACGGCCGACGTAACCGGCGACAGGACCGAAGTGACCGGCGACACGGCCGACGTGACCGCGGGGGCAGCGGACAGCGGCACCGTCGGCACAGCGGCCGACGCTGGATTGGTTGCCGCGTGCGCCTGGCGTGAGAACAGCACTAGGACGATGAAAATCCCGGCAGCGGCGATCGCGAACTGCACCGCTCGCCAAGCGATGTGTCGCAGCATCGGCCCCGGCATCCAGCAGCTCCTACTCGCCAGTCAACCGAACGTGCCTCGTTTGCCCGCCATCAGCGGTTTGAAACCGAGTGCCGGCCTTTTCCGGCGCGGCCCTTCGCCGGACATATTGTCCGGCCACCACCGTACAGCACAGTCCTAACCCAGGGAAGAGCCTAGGTGAAGTCAGGGCTGCCCGCCGTGGTCTGGCGAATGTTCCTGCCGCGCCTGCGCGGCCTCCGCGGTGCTGGCCGCTTCGAGCCCGGCGATGAGCACGTTCAGCCCGAACTCGAACCGATCATCGGCATCAGGGCCGGTCATAAGCGGAGCGATCGCCGTCAGCACGGGATACCGGCCGGCTGGCAAGCCGGCGTAGAAGGCGTGAACCCCGGCGAAGTAACGCTCGATTTCGGCTGGATCAGCCTTGCGGTACAGGCCAGCCTCGTACGCGAACGCCGATACGTACAAGATGAGCTGATCGAAGCCGAGGGCGATGACCCGGTCCGACAGCCCGCCAGCTCGCAGCACCCCCGTGAGCACCTCGGCGGCCGCCAGGGTCTGCGGAGACGTCGGCACCCGGCCGAGTCCGGCCAGGGCGGCGTCGGTGTGCGAGGCCAGGACGTCGCGCAGGTCACGCAGCAGCCGGTGCGCCTGCTCACGCCACCTGGCCGGGTCGGGCGTCTCCAGCTTGACCTGGCCGACGAGGGCGTCAAAGACCAGCTCGAGCAGTTCCTCCCGGCCGGAGACGTGCGCGTAGAGCGAGGCCGCGCCAGTACCGAGCCGGCCGGCTACCCGGCGCATGGACAGCCCGGCGAAGCCGGCTTCGTCCAGGACCTCGATGGCCGCCGCCACGATCACCGGGACCGACAGCGTCGGCTTCCGCCCTCTCGCGGACGTGCGCCTGGCCACCCGCGGCGGGGCGGCCGGGAGGGGGGCCGCCGGCGCCGGCGGCTTCTCCTGACTTGACGTACCCATGGCGCCCAGTGTAGAACGGTGTTCGTAATAAAGGAACGAACATTGTTCGGAATATACATCGGGAAGGGGTACGAGTGATGGCTCACACCGATGCCGGCCATCCGCGCAGGTGGGCAGTGCTGGCCCTCGTCCTGGCAGCGGAGTGCATGGACTTGCTCGACGGATCGATCGTCAACGTGGCGGCGCCCACGATCAGGACGCAACTGCACGCCACCGCGGCGGCGCTGCAGTGGATGATCAGCGGGTACTCCCTGGCGTTCGCCGTCGGCCTGATCACCGGAGCTAGGCTCGGCGACCGGTACGGGCGCAAGCGCCTGTTCGTGATCGGCGCGGCTGGTTTCGCCGCGGCCTCGCTTGCGGCTGCCCTCGCGGTCAGCCCGGCAATGCTGATCAGCTGCCGCCTCACGCAAGGCGCCGCCGCCGCGCTGCTCATCCCGCAGGGCCTGGGGATCGTCAAGGATGTCTTCGCGCCGGCCGAACAGGGCCGTGCCTTCGCCGTCTTCGGCCCGGTCATCGGGCTGTCCGCGGTGCTCGGGCCGATCATTGGCGGCGCGCTGGTCAGTCTCGACGCGTTCGGGACCGGATGGCGGCTCATCTTCCTGGTGAACCTGCCGCTCGCGGTTGTCGCGGCGGTGGGCGCCGCCCGGATCATGCCGGAGTCCCGCGCGCCGCGGGCACCGCGCCCCGATGGCCCGGGGACTCTCCTCGGCGCGGCAGCGATGGGCCTGCTCATCTACCCGCTGATCCAGGGCCGCGAGGCCGGCTGGCCGGCGTGGACGTACCTCATGATGGCGGCGAGCGTGCTGACCGCCGGGCTCCTGGCGGCCTGGAGCCGTCGGCAGGGCATGCGGGGACGCGGCACGCTCATCAAGACCAGCGTGTTCAGGCACCGCGGCTTCAGCGCCGGGCTCGCCAGCGTGGTCGTGTTCTTCGCGGGAATGGCCGGCACGCTGCTATCGGTGACCCTGTACCTGCAATTCGGCGAGCACTTCTCGCCCGTTCACGCCGGCCTCACGCTCGCGCCGTTCGCGGCCGGCTCGGCGGCAGGCGCGGTGGCCGCCCCCACAGTCGTCGTGCCCCGGCTCGGGCGCGGCGCGCTCCAGGTCGCCGCCGTGCTCATGGCGATCGGAACGTTCCTGCTGCGCAGCGTCATCGGCACGCATGGGCTGGCGACCAGCTCAGCCGAGCTCATCCCGGCCCAGCTCGTACTCGGCGCCGGCATCGGCATGCTCATTGCGCCGCTGTTCGACTTCATCCTGGCGTCGGTCAGCGATGACGAAGTCGGCTCGGCCTCCGGCGTGCTGAACGCGGTCCAGCAACTGGCCAGCGCGATCGGCGTGGCCGCGATCGGCACTGTCTTCTTCGCCGCGCTCGCCCGCTCCGGTTTCGTCGCGGCCATCAGCCAGTGCCTGCTGATCCAGCTCGGCGTCGCCGCCGCGCTCGCCGTCCTGGCCTGGGCCCTGCCGCGCGACCCGCGTGACACCGAAGCGGCCGGGACAAGCCAGACGGATGAGACGAGCCACATGGGCGAGACCGACGAGGCCGAGCCGACGGCCGGCAAAGCCGCGAGCAGGGCCTGAGGTTTGGCCGCGCCCGCCGGCGATTGGCACGTGGTGGCGGCGCCGGGACGCAGTACGGTCGTTGCCATGGAGACTCGGGGCGCGGACGAGGCCTACGTAATGCACGGCGGAGACGCACTGGGCGCCTACGGCGGCTGGCCCGTCCCGGCCACGATCGTGAGTGACGGAGCGTACGGCGTCCGGGGATTTCATGGGGATACGACCGGGCCCGCTGGCCTCACCGAATGGTACCGGCCCCATGTCGAGCAGTGGAGCAGGGCCGCTCATCCGGCCACGACGCTCTGGTTCTGGAATACCGAGATCGGGTGGGCGGCCGTGCACCCGCTGCTGGCCGCCCACGGGTGGGACTACGTCCAGACCGTGACGTGGGACAAGGGGCTGGCCCACATCGCCGGGAACGTCAACGGCAAGACGATCAGGCGGTTCCCTGTCGTCACCGAGGT
Organism: Trebonia sp.; assembly: GCF_030042015.1. Classification (GTDB taxonomy): domain Bacteria; phylum Actinomycetota; class Actinomycetes; order Streptosporangiales; family Streptosporangiaceae; genus Trebonia. Next base: position 10,077 of record NZ_JASIAL010000065.1, read on the forward strand.
GTGCGCCCTCTATCAGCGGCGCCTGGAGCTGGATGGACCGGACGGGCGCATGCCGGTGCGGCAATGGCTGCGCCACGAATGGCTGCGGTCGGGCCTTCCGCTGTCCGTGGCCAACAAGGCGTGCGGGGTGAAGAACGCCGCCACCAGGAAATACCTGACGCGGGACTGGCTTTGGTACTGGCCGCCCGGGCAGATGATGGAGCGCCTGGCGGGTTACGCCAACGATCGCGGCATCGAATCGGGCTGGCCGTACTTCTCGCTCGACGGGCAGACCCCGGTGACGGCCAAGGCGTGGGATGCGCTGCGCTACCGGTGGAACCATGCCCACGGGCTCACCAACGTGTGGAGCAGGCCGCCGCTGCACGACGGCGAGCGCCTGAAGGGGACCATGCGGCGGGCGGCACCGCGGGTGTACAAGCCGACGGCAGCAAGCGCGGCGCACCTGAACCAGAAGCCGCTGGAGTTCATGGAGCGCATGATCTACGCGGTGACCGGGCCGGGTGATGTCGTGTGGGAGCCGTTCGGCGGCCTGGCGTCGGCTTCGGTGGCGGCGGTGGCGCTCGGGCGCAGGCCTTACGTGGCGGAGACCGACGCCCGGTTCGCAGAACTAGCGCGGGAGCGGCTGCGGCTTGCCGTGCGGGAACGCGACATCGAGGCCGAGGGCGCGACGGTGAAACAGTGAAGCCGTAGCGCCCTTGGCATCGCGACGGTGTCGGTGGCGGGGCCCCGGCAGGAACTTAAGCCGCCCAGCCCGCGGCGGACAAACCACCCATACCGGGCGCGGTCCGCGGGCGCTGGCCAAGATAGGAGCCGAGCGGCATCCGGAAATCGGTATAAAACGGGCAATAAAGCTGCGGGCCGGGTCCTAAGTTCCCGGTGCCGTCCCGCTATCTGAGACCGCCGCCGGACAGCCGCCCGGGCCCCGGCCAGCCTGCCACGCCCTTGCCGCACTGCTCACACGCACATCAGCTGACCAGGTGATATGCACGCGAGGGAGCGGCGACGCAGCCCCTTAACTTCCCGAGATCGCAACAGGAGGCCGGAGAAACCCTCAGGAGAGCGCGCGCCGGTACCGGCCGGCGAGCGCGCGCAGGTGCCCGGCGAGCTCCGGCGGCGACTGCACGCGGAAGTCGTAGCCCAGCATCCCGAGGTAGACGGCCAGCGTTTCCAGGCTGTCGGACCCGGTGTCCAGGACGCACGTCTCGTCGCCGTCGGCCGTCACGGTCCCCGCGTACGGCCCGAT
>NZ_JASIAL010000409.1:0-6005 GCF_030042015.1 Trebonia sp.
GGGCTGCCGCCGGGCGCCCCGGGCGCCCCCGGTACCGGACCGCGGGTCGCGGTGACGGCGGTCGTCTCGCAGGCCGGCGTGCTGGCGCTCGCGGACTGCGCACGCGAGGGCGTGGGCGGCACGGCTGCGCTAGACCTGATGGGCGGCGGCCCGCAGGACCTGCCCGAGCGCTACCGGCTCGCCGACCCGATCGCGGCGGTGCCCATCGACGCCGCCGTGCTGTGCGTGCACTCCCGGGCCGACGAGAACGTGCCCTTCGCCTACAGCGAGCGCTACGTCGCCGCGGCCCTGCGGGCAGGCGGCAACGCCCGGCTGCACGAGACCAGCGGCGATCATTTCACCCTGATCGATCCCGCCTCGCCGGACTGGCACGTGGTCGTCGACGCCCTGCCCGGCCTCCTCGGGCTGCCCCGCCAGGCCGGCCGGTCACAGCCGTGAGCGGACCTCCCACAGGTCGGGGAACGCGGGCCGGAACAGCGTGCCGCGCAGGTATTCCGCGCCGGTCGAGCCGCCCGTCCCCGTCTTCGCGCCGATGATCCGCTCGACCATCTTCACGTGCCGGTAGCGCCATTCCTGCAGGCCCTCGTCGATGTCGACGAGCGCCTCGCACACCTCGGCCGGCGTCGCCGCGGCGGCGTAGACCCCGGCGAGCAGGGCGCTGACGGCGTCGTCGCCGCGCCACGGCTCGCGCGGATCCCTGTCAAGAACGTCGGCAGGGACCTGCCATCCGCACGCGCTCAGGTAGCGCAGCAGCGACGCGAACACGGGCCGCCGCCCCATGATCTCGTCAAGGACGGGATCGGCGAGGGCGGCGCTGAAGTCACGGCGGCCGAGCACCGCCTCGATGTAGCGGAACTGGCTGGACTGGAAGCCGCTTGAGCTGCCCAGCTCTGGCCGGAAGCTCGCGAACTGCTCCGGGGTCATGGTCTCGAGCACGTCCATCTGCCCGACCACGGTCTTGAGGATCTTGGCGATCCGCCGCGCGGTATGCAGCGCGCCGGCGCTGTTGCCGCTCTCCAGGCGCCGCTGCAACAGCGCGGTCTCGTGCAGGATCTGCTTGAACCACAGCTCGTAGACCTGGTGGATGACGACGAACAGCAGCTCGTCGTGGGAGTCGGTCAGCGGGCGCTGGCAGGACAGCAGGTCATCCAGCCGCAGGTACCTGCCGTAGGTGAGGTCGCCGGATTCGTTCACCGGCGTGTCCTGCGCGCCGCGCCGGCGGCCGCGGCCGCCGCCACGCCGGCCAGGGCGGCCGCGGCCCCGGCCAGGCCCGCCACGGCGAGCGCCGTCGCCCGGTCCTGCCTGCGCATCCGGCCCGGGATCTGCGCGTAGGGCATCGTCGTGAACGAGACGAGCTCGTACTGCGACACGTAGCGCCCGGGCAGCCGGCGCTCCAGCGCGTGCCTGGCGGCGGTCTTGGCCCGGAAGACCGGGGAGTTTACCCGGTCGCGCATCTCGACGAAGTTGTCAAGCGCCATGTCCGCGATCGCGTCGCAGTTCGCCTTGCGGCGCTGCTCGTAGGCGGCCAGCGCCGCGCTCCACGAACCGCCCGTTTCGGCGAGGCAGCGGTCGATCTCGATGCAGTCCTCGAACGCGCAGTTCGCGCCCTGGCCGTAGAACGGCACGATCGCGTGCGCCGCGTCTCCGACAAGGGCCAGCGCGCACCCCGCGCCGTGGTGCGCCCACGGCCAGCAGCGGATCGTGGCCAGGGACCCGACGGGGTTGTTCAGGTAGTCACCGGCCAGGTCAGGGATCAGCCCGGCGGCGTCCGGGTAGTCCCGCAGGAAGTGCTCGCGGACCTGCTCCGCGCCGCGCAGCGCCGCGAACTCCTCCCCCGTCCAGAACAGCGTGCAGGTGAAGGAGCGGTCCAGGTTGGGCAGCGCGATCATCATCGACGAGCCGCGCGGCCAGATGTGCAGCGCGTCCGGGTCGAGCGCGAACTGCCCGTCCCGCGCCGGCATGGTGAGCTCCTTGTAGCCGTGCTCCAGGTAGTCCTGCCAGAACGTGAAGCCCTGCCGGAACGTGACCGACCGCCGCGCGGCGCTGTAGGCGCCATCGCAGGCGAGCACGATGCCCGCCCGTTCGGTTCGCTGCCCGGCGGCGGTCTCGAACGTCATCTGGCCGGTCGCCATGTCAAGCTCACGCAGGCGATGGCCGAACCGGAAGCAGACGCCCGACGTTCGTTCGGAAATATCGAGCAAAGCCGCATTGAGCTCGGTTCGGCTGATCGAGTTGATCGCCTGGGTGCCGTCGGCGCTGTAGGGGCGGAAGCTCTGCTGTCCGTCGCGGCCGTGCACCATCCGGCCGTGCATCGGCAGCGCGCGGGACAGCGAAGGCTCGCGCAGCCCGACCTGGTCCAGGGCCTGCAGGCCGCGCGCGGAGATCGCCAGGTTGATCGAGCGCCCGCGCTCGGGCACGGCCACGCGCGGGTCGTCCCGCCGTTCGTACACGGTGACCTCGGTGCCGCGGCGCGCCAGCAGCGTGGCGAGCAGGCACCCGGCCAGGCCAGCACCGACGATGGCGACGGGGGCGCCCAGGGCGCCCGTGACCCCGATCTCAGGCATCGGTGTCGCCGGCGTCATCGAGGACCGCCGCGAGGGCCGTCGCGGCGCGCCAGCAGTCGTGGAAGGTGTTGTACATCGGGGCCGGCGCCAGCCGGATGACGTCCGGCGGGCGGGTGTCGGCGAAGACGCCGAAATCGTCGCGCAGCCGCCGCGTGACCGGGCCGACGTCACGGCCGCCGATCCGCACCGACAGCTGGGCGCCCCGGCGGTCGGGGTCGCGGGGCGTGATCACCTCGGCTGGCCGGGCGGCGCACACCTCGTCGAGCAGGGACTGCAGGTAACCGGTGAGCCGGACGCTCCTGGCGCGCAGCGCCGGCATCCCTGACTGGTCGAACATCTCAAGAGAGACCAGCACGGGCGCCATCGCGAGGATCGGCGGGTTGGAGACCTGCCAGGAGTCGGCGGTGTCCACCGGCGTCACCGCGGGCGCCATCTCGAACCGGGTGCGAGGGTCCGTCGACCACCAGCCGGCGAATCTGGGCAGGCTGCGATCGGCGAGGTGGCGCTCGTGCACGAACGCGCCGGCCACCGACCCCGGCCCGGCGTTGAGGTACTTGTAGGAGCACCACGCCGCCCAGTCCGCGCCGCACTCGTGCAGCCGCAGCGGGACGTTGCCAGCGGCGTGCGCCAGGTCCCAGCCGACGACGGCGCCGACGGCCCGCCCCGCGGCCGTGATCGCGTCGATGTCGAACAGCTCGCCGGTGAGGTAGTTCACCGCGCCGAGCAGGACCAGCGCCACCCGCTCGCCGTGTTCGCGCAGGAAGCCCACGATGTCACCGGTGCGCAGCGCCGCTTCGCCGGGGCGCGGCGCCAGCCGGATGACCGCCTCGTCCGGGTCGTACCCGTGGAAGGCGGCCTGGCTGCGCACCGCGTAGCTGTCCGAGGGGAACGCGCTGTCCTCGATGACGATGGCGTGCCGCCGCGGCGTCGGCCGGTAGAAGCTCACGATCAGCAGGTGGAGGTTGACCGTCAGCGAGTTCATCGCGACGACCTCCTCGGGGCGGGCGCCCACCAGCCGTGCCGCGGGAGCGCGCAGCTGCTCGTGGTAGGGGAGCCAGGGGCGCCGGGCGTGCGTGTGGCCTTCGACGCCGAGCCTGGCCCAGTCGTCAAGCTCGGCCCCGAGCCGCGCGCGCAGCGCCTTCGGCTGCAAGCCCAGGGAGTTGCCTGCCAGGTAGGCGGCCTCGCCCAGCCCGTGCGGCGGGACACAGAATTCCGCTCGCCGGGCCGGCAGCGGGTCGGCGGCATCCAGCTCGCGTGCCTGCTGTTCGCGCCGTTCGCGCGGCATGACCGCGGTCATCGGGCCACGCCGAGGAAAGCCTGCGCGTTGCCGGACAGGATCGCGGCGCGCGCGCTTTCGTCCAGGAAGGCGGCCTTGCGGACCAGGCCGCCGGCCGGGCGCTCGCCGAGCGGGTAGGGGTAGTCGCTGCCCACGAGCACGCGGTCGGCGCCCACGGTGTCGACGAGCAGCCGCAGCGCCCGCTCGTCGAACACCGCGGAGTCGACGTAGAAGCGGCTCGCATAGTGCTCCGGCGGGTACTGCGAGGTGCCGATGACGTCGTGCCGCTTGTGCCAGGCGTTGGTCACCCGGCCCAGCCAGAACGCGAACGATCCGCCGCCGTGCGCGAAGCAGATCCGCAGCCGCTCGTCGACCCGGTCGAAGACCCCGCCAAGGATCATCGCCAGCAGAGACAGGTGCGTCTCGGCGGGCATGCCCACCAGCCATTGCGCCATCCAGCGGTCCGTCCGCGGCGAGCTCGGCATGTCCCACGGGTGCACGAAAACGGGCGCGCCCAGCGCGGCCGCGTGCTGCAGGAACGTCACCACCCCCGCGTCGTCGAGGTCGCGGTCGCCGACGTGGTTGCCGATCTCCACGCCGACATGCCCGGCCGCCAGGCAGCGGTCAAGCTCGGCGCAGGCCGCGTCGGGATCTTGCAGCGGCACCTGGCACATCGGCAGCAGCCGGCGCGGCGCGGGCGCGCAGATCTGCAGGGCCAGGTCGTTGAGTATCCGCGCGATGCGCCCGGCCTGGGCGGCATCGAGCGCGTAGGAGAAGAACACCGGCGTCGGCGACACCACCTGGACGTCGATCCCGTCGGCGTCCATGTCGGCCAGCCTGACAGAAGCGTCCCAGCAGTCCGCGGCGATCCGCCTGAACTCCCTGTCGCCGAGCATGATCACGGCGTCGGTCTCGGTCTGCGCGCGCAGCCACGGCGTGCCCGGCCCGAGGTCGGGCCAGCCGCGCGGCACGTAGTGGGTGTGCACGTCGACGACGCTGCCCTTGTCCGGCACCACGCTCAGCCCTTGCCCGGGTGCAGCGTCCCGCACTGCTTGCACAGCCGGGCCTGCTCGTCGGCGTAGAAGGCGGCGAACACCGGCGGCAGGTCGGTCACGATGTCGCGGACCTGCAGCTCCACCTCGTGCACGAGCGCCGAGCAGTTGGGGCAGTACCACTGGAACCTTTCCAGCGTCCCTTCCTTGCGGACCCGCTCGATCACCAGGCCGACCGACCCCTGCTCGGGCCGCTGCGGCGAGTGCGGCGTGTCGCCCGGCAGCAGCCAGGTCTCGCCCTCGCGGATGTCGACGCGCCGCACGCCGCCCTCGTCGACGACGTTGACGTGCATGTTCCCCGTCAGCTGGTAGAACCATTCCTCGTACGGGTCGACGTGAAAGTCGGTCCGCGCATTCGGGCCGCCGACGATCATCACGATGAAGTCGTCGCCGACGGCCATCGTCTTGTTCCCGACCGGCGGTTTCAGCAAGTGCCTGTTGTCCTCGATCCACTGCTTGAAGTTGACCGGCTTGGCGAGCGTCATCGTTGACCTCCCGGGGGGATATAAGCGACGGCCTGGATCTCGATGAGAATGTGCGGGTGCGGGAGCTGGTGGACGGCAACGGTCGTTCGGGTCGGCCCGCTCTCGTCGAAGTACTCCGCGTACACCTCGTTGTACCCGCCGAAGTCGTTCATGCTGACCAGGTACGCGGTCACCTGGACCAGGTCGGAGAGCCTGCCGCCGACCTCGGCAAGCATCGCGGCGATCGCCTCGATGACGGCGCGGGTCTGCACGCGGATGTCCAGCGAGGCGGTCCCCATCTCGTCGGCCGCGGCGCCGGCGATGCTGTTATCGGGACGGCGCGCCGAGGTGCCCGAGATGTACACGAAGTCGCCGGCCCGCTTGAGGTGCGGGTACCGGCCGCGCGGCGCCACCCGGCCGGCCAGGACCTTCGCCTCAGCCATAACACCGCGATCCATGCTCCGGACAATGCCCTGCCCCGGTCGCAGTCATGCCTGCGCTGGAGAGACGGTGGGGTCCGTTCGGAATAATTGAATTCAAATTTTCCCGAACGAGCCGCTGCTTCGCCCCCAGCGCCCGCCGATCCTGGTCCCTACTATTGCGGTGTGCCCGGACCTGGCGGAAGGAACGCTCCCGGCCTGCTGGCCGC
>NZ_JASIAL010000410.1:0-17838 GCF_030042015.1 Trebonia sp.
CCCGGTGCGGGGCAGGGTCCGGCCCAGGTGCTTGACCAGGTCTGCCCGGGTCCACGCGGACTTTTCCTGCTGCGCCAGTGCCAGGGCCCGCCGGGCCGCGCGGGCGAGTGCGGCGTCTGCGTCTTGCGGGTGACCGGCTGCGCCGGCGCGGTGGGCGTCGGCGTGCCAGACTGACGGGGCCACCGACGCGAGCGGCACGCCGAGCGTCCGCGCCAGCCGATCCGCCCAGCCCGCGTGCGCCTGCGCCAGGTCCAGCGTGCCTTCCTTGCCCTTGCGCGTCGCGAAGTTGGAAGCCTGCGCGAGTTGGGCCAGTTCCCGCTGCGACGGTGCGCGGCCGTTCCGCTGCTCGAACCGCGCGGCGCGCTCGCGCACGTCGGCGGTGATCGCCCGGCGGCGCGAGGAGAACAGGTCCATCATCTCCTGCGCGATCCCCTTGATCTCGAACCCGTTGCCGTCCTCCCGGGCAGCCCACTCCAGGCCGAACCTGGCCGTCAGAGCCTCCTCCAGGTGCTGGGCGGTGATCGCCGCGACCGCGCCGGCGTGCTCGCCGTAGCCCAGCGAGTCCGGGGCGCGCCACTTCCCGTCCTTGCTGGTCCGGGCGACGTGGGCGATCTGCGAGTGGACGTGCAGCTGCATGTCGCCGTCCCGTGACGTGTGCTGCAGCCAGTGCGCCACCGCCAGGTCCGCCTCGTGCCACTGCCCCGTCTCCCGGCCGTTGACCCTCTTGCTGTGCGAGCCGGTACGGGTGTAGCCCGCCTCACGCTGGAAGTAGGCGAAGCCTGCGTGCACCGCCTGCATGATCATTTCGTCGGTCTCAGCCACCAGGCCCGACCAGTAGCGCTCGCCGTCGGCGTCACCGGCTTCGCGTGCGAGGCGCGCATTTTCGCCCAGGGAGGCGTGGAAGATCGAGATGGACTTCGAGAGCGACAAGGTCAGGTCGAAGAACAGCGGGCTTTGCCGCGCCTCGCACGTTGCCTGGGCGCGAAGCTGGCGCTTGCGTCCCGCCGTGGCCTGCGGCTCGGCGGCCAGCAGGCCTGCATAGATGCTGGCCGCTTTCTTGCTGCCGCTGGGCGGACGGCCCAGGGGTGTGCCGTCGGGCGCCTTGCGCTCGCCGAACAGGAGGGCGTACGGCTCGCGCTCGACCTGCTGGCCAGGGGCGAAGCCGAGCGCCCGCGCGCCAGGGCCCCACCAGGTGCCTGGAGGCTCGCTGCCCTTCTCGCTTGGCTCGATGTAATAAGCGGCCGGGTTCACTGCCAGGGACGGGTCGACCTGCTTCCACACGTAATCCAGGTCATAGCCCTTGCTGAGAGTGCCGATGACTGCCAGGGGCTACCTCCGCTCGGCGGAGGCGGCGGGACTGACCATGATCATCAGATGGTGCATGGGTGTGACGGCTTCGAAGATCATGGATCAATACTGCCGAAACAAGCCAGCAAGATCATTTAGGAGAAGGGGCAGCGCGTCGCGAGATGCTTATGGCCGGAGGGGGAGGACTGACGCGGGCGGCCGCCTAGCGGACGGGCGCTGAGGTGATCGAACACGGGTTGCCCGAGCTGCCCCCTCCATTTGCTTGGCTCTCCAAGATGGTGCTGTGAAATCCAAAGTCCCCAAGATCCGTACTAATCACCATCGCGCGCCGAACCCGAGCAGGCAAGCTAGCGTCTCGGCGACATTCCGGGCATTGCCTTCGGTGTAGCGGCCGTCCATGCGGTAGGCCATCGTCGACGGCAGGAGCCAGCGTCCGACCTCTAGCCGAGGTCGAGAGTGACCGGCACTTCGTCGTCGGCTTGCCGGAAGGTCCGGCATAGCACATTAGAGAGCAGGTCAAGTGGACTTGGAAGAGGCGAATGTGTTCGTCATGGTCGCGGGGTTCCCGGCCGCGTCTCCTGAGGGGCGTGTTACTGCAGAGTGTGCTTATGTATGCGCCGCCGCGGTCGTCTCTGGCGCTCACTGAGACGACATGGCGCGCGCTCCGGTCGCTACACCGAGTCGTGGCCCATCCCTCTCGAGTTTGGTGATCCCGGCCCAGCAGCACCACCATGCTCACACGAAGCAGAAATCGGCGAAGTTCGGCGATGAGTTCGCTGCAGCGTCCGGGCATGTCGGGAAGGCGCTCGTCACGGCCTCCGGTCGCCTATGCTTTCGGCGGTAGAAGCCGAGCCTGGGACGCGGGAGATGGCGGTGCTGCTTCAACGGTGTCGCGTGTGTCTCCCCTCGGTTAGCGCGTCGAGCGAGCCCGTGGCGGTCTGCGCTGTGAGGGGACGCGCATGACCTCTACTGACCTGGTGCGCTCAAGCCGTGACGGGGACCAGTTCCACTATTACTGGGCGGCGCGCCAGTGCCTCAAGCTGCTGCTCCCTGGCAGCGGGCTTGCTGCGGTTTCGATCGAGGGGTCCTCGCCCCAGGATCCCGGGGCGGTCGGCGAGCTGGCCGCAGACGATGACGATCCAACTGGCGAGTATGTGGTTGACATCGCCGAATACTACGGTGACGTGGCTCCCGACAGGGCCAGCAAGATCGTCTACCGTCAGCTCAAGCACTCGACAGAGCACGCCGACCAGCCCTGGACAGTGTCCGGCCTCAAGAAGACCCTGGCAGGCTTCGGGCGCAGGTTCTCGACGCTCGGTGACGTGAGTCCCGGGCTCAGGGAGCGGGTCTCGTTCGAGTTCGTCTCCAACCGGCCCGTGGATGACACCGTTCTCAGGGCGCTGCGCGATATCGGCCAGGGGGCAAGTCCCGCGAGTCCGAAGACCGCCGGTTACATCCGGACGTATCTGGGGCTGTCCGATGACCTGGCTCGGCAGTTCTGCCGGCAGTTCAAGGTTGATACGCGGGCACCGGGACTGCTGCGGCTAGCCCACTTGTTCGAACAGGATGTCGGTGCCCTATTGCCCGGAGCGCCCAATGATAGTGCGCTGCGGCTGAAGGAAGACATTGCCCGGCGTGCCACCTCTTTTGAGCCGGAGCCGGTGGTGACCGCCGGAGCGGTGCTCGCGGCGCTGGGTGCCTCTCGTGACCAGCTCCTGCCTGCGCCGTCGCTCTTGCAGGAACTGGAGACCGTCGTCCCCGTTCCTCAGGCCGCTGAGATCGCCCGAAGGCTCGTGTCGTCGCGTGGGCCGGTGGTGGTGCATGCGGCGGGAGGGGTCGGGAAGTCCGTGCTAGCGTCGCAGCTGGCTGGGTTCCTGCCCGCCGGCTCGGTGTACCTGGTGTACGACTGCTTCGCCCTGGGCAGCTACCGGCGTTCCAGTTCCCCGCGTCATGAGCACCGGCAAGGCTACGTCCAGCTGGCCAACGAGCTCGCGGGCGCGGGCTTGTGCGATCCCCTGGTGCCTGGGGGCACTCCGTCGGCTTCGGACTTCTCCAGGGCCTTCATGGCCAGGGTCCGGGCTGCCGCTGAGTCTTTGTCGGCGCAGGCTCCTGGCGCTCTCCTGGTACTGGCCATCGACGCCGCGGACAATGCGGTCATCGCTGCGGGCGAGCGGGACACGGGGCGTTCTTTCGTCGTTGACCTGCTGCGCGAGGAGATGCCACCCAACGCGCGGGTAGTCGAGTTCTGCCGCACCGAGCGAGTCGGCATGCTGGAGGTGCCGCCCGGGGCGGCGATGTTCGAGCTGGGCGGCTTCACGCTGGAGCAGAGCCGCCAGCACCTGGAGTCGAGGTTCGGGCCGGTGCAGCCGGGTGATGCGCGGGAGTTTCACCGCCGGACAGGAGGCAACGCCCGCGTCCAAGACCAGGTCATGCGCGGGTCCGCGACGGCCGGGGAGTGCCTGGCCCGCCTGGGCGAGGTGTCCGGAAGCGACGTCGCTACGGTTGATGACCTGCTGGCACGGCTCGTTGATGACGTGATATACCACAACGATCCCGAGCACGCGGCGGGCATCCGCGCCATGTGCCAGGCCCTCGCCCTGCTCAGGCCGCGTATTCCGGTTGATGTCCTGGTGTCGCTGTGCGGTGTTCCCGCGCCGCTGGTCCGCAGCTTCGCGGCCGACCTCGGCGGCTCGCTGCTCGTGGACGGCGACACGCTGCAGTTCCTCAACGAGCCGACGGAGACCTGGTTCCGCTCACGGTTCAGGCCCGAGGGCGAGTCGCTGAGACTTTTCGTCCGGCAGCTGGTGCCGCTGGCGAACGGCAGCGGGTACGTGGCTGCTTCGCTTCCGCAGCTCATGTGGGAGTCCGGCGACTTCGACGAGCTCGTCCGCCTGGCCCTGACAGGCGAGGCGCTCCCCGTAGGCAACGACATCGAGCGGCAGCAGGTCGCGCAGCAGCGCCTCCAGTTCGCGCTGAAGGCGGCGCTGCGGCAGCGGGCGTACCTGCCGGCGGCGCGCCTCGCCCTGCGAGCCGGCGCGCAGGGCTCCGGCCATAGCCGCCTGTTGCGCCTGCTGCGCGAGAACTCTGACCTGGCGGGCACCTTCCTTGATCCCCAGACGATCGAGGACCTCGTGGCCACGCGCGACCTGGCCGGCAACTGGCCGAACTCCAACCTCCTTCACGAGGGGGCCCTGCTGTCGTTCGCGTCCTCGCAGCAGGATTACGCCCGCAGCAGGCTGCGCAGCGCGATCGAGTGGACCGCAGCGTGGGTCAACGCGCCCCGCGAGGAACACGAGACGAACGGCGTCACCGCAGAGGACACCGCGGAGATCGCGATAGGGCTCCTCAACGTGGACGGTGCCGCGGCCGCGGTGGATTTCCTGCAGCGGTGGCGGCCGCTGCACCTCGCCGTGAAGCCAGCGGCGATCATCGCGGCGCGGCTGGCCCAGCAAGGCCGGGACAAGGAGATCAGGGATCTTCTGCAGACGGAGCACGCGTCCGAGCACGTGCTGTTCGGCGTTGCGTCTTCGGCCGCGCGGGCAGGCCTCACACTGGATCTGAAGGCACTTGAGCAGTGCGTCGAAGTGCTCCGCGCCCGGGGCGTGCCGGACAACCGGTCGGCAGCTATTCCTGCGCGAGATGACGGCCCTGACATCCTGCACGCGGTGTGCTGGATCGTGGCGCTCGGAACGCGCCACGGCCTGCTGGCCAGGCCGGAGGCCGTGAGCATCTTGGCCCCGTACCTGCCGGCGAGGCTGCCCGCGTGGGCCGGGTCATGGTGGGGCGCGGACAGCAGGTCGGTGATCAAGGGGCTGGCGCTGCTGGCGTGCCTGCGCGGCGAGGCGTTCGACATCGACGCGCTGGCCCCGGCGGAAGTGGCCGAGGCCAGGCAGCGGCCCGGCGGTGACTCACGCGAGGTTGCGGAGTTCACGGAGAACGTGACGCCGTTCGCCGCGTGGGCGGAGCTGTGGGCGCGGGTCATGCTGGGCGAGGCAACCGATGCCGATACCGAGTTCAGACGCGTGGCCGGGGAAACGCTACGGGGGGTTTCCGACTATCGGACCCCACGCATGTTCATTAACGCTGCCGCCCGCACCGCCTCGCTGCTGCTGGCCATCGAGTCGTCGGAGGCGTCGCGCGCGCAGTTCTTCCAGTGGGTCCGGTCTAGCCACCGCTTCATTTCCCGCGCGGCGCTCACCGAGATCGTCCAGCACGCCGCCGCCTCCCCAGAACTGCACGAACTGGCACTTGAGGTCGCCGGTATCGTTACAGGCGGGATCACGGCCGGCCATGACAGCGCGGACGAGCGGATCGGGGACCTCATTGGGCTGTCCCGCGCAATCTGCCGCTTGTCGCAGGATGAGTCGCGCGAGTACTTCCAGCAGGCCGTGGCAGCTGCCGAACTCGTCGGCGACGACGTCAACGCGCGATGGGATGCGCTGCTGAAGATCAGCCGTGCCGCGAGCCGGAACGGCTCGCGGGACCGCGCCCGCGCGTACCGCCTGGCCCAGGTCACCGAAAGCCTGGCCCCCTATCTGGACGACGCGCTCGATCACGAGGCCGCTATTCACGCCATCGGGCAACTTGACCCTCGTGAGGGGATCGCGGTCGCCTCGCGGTGGCGTGACCGCCGCCTAGGGTGGCTGGACCGAGTCATCGAGGCCCTCGCCGTCCGCGACGACTGCACACTCGCCCTGGAGCCGCTGACATGCATCGCGATGATGCTGTTCCAGCAGCGGCCGGACGTCCTGCGGCCGGCCGGGCGGGCGGTGCGCGGCCGCCCGGCCGATGCACAGGTCATCGCGGATGCGGTCGCTGCGCTGCCCCGATCCGCAGTCAGCGCGCGGTCCGCCCTTGACGTGCTACGCGCCGCGGCAGCGCAATCGGGGACAACCTTCGACGGCACCAGCCTGGAGCGCAATGAAGCGCCGCGCCACCCCGGCTACGAGGAGTCCGGGGGAACGGACTGGGAGCACCTTGACGAATCCAGGGCCAGCGCCAGGGAAGCAGCGCTGAGTCGACTGGGCGAGCTCAACCTTGCCACTGCCGACGGCATCACCGCTGCCCGCAAGCTTTGCCGCGATACGCCGCTCACCTGGGAGCAGGTGACCGAAGCTGCGCTCGGCTACCCGCCGGCAACCCTCGCCCAGGTCATCCGTGCCCTCACCGCCGACACCGGGCTTTCCGAGTTCGCTTACGGCGATGTCCTCACCAGGCTCGCAACCCAGACAGCGCTCCCCTTGTCGGTCAGGTCAGCCGTTCGTGAGATGGCCCGCACGCTGGCCACGCGATTCTGCGCAGGCCTGACCATCAGGTCATACGACCCCATCGACCCCGAGGCCCTGGAAAAAACCGCCGGGCCGGATCTTGACCCTCTGGGCATCGCCTTGGAAGAACTCGGGCGCCGCCCGGAAACGCTCGCCGGCGAGGCATGCTTCGCCCTGGCCGGCCGTCTCAGCACTCGGCTCAGCCCGGCAGAGGCCGCGCAGATCTTTGACGACGCCACCGGCCAGTACCAGGACATCGCGCCCGCCGACGCGGCAGACGGGCTCATCAGTGATGTGCCCGCGCCGCCCGCTTCCGCCGCGTCCTGTGTCGCGGGCTTCATCTGGGCCGCGCTCGGCGACACGGCCGTCGCGACCCGGTGGCGGGCCGCCCATGCCGTCTGCGTGCTGGTCTCGCTCCGGGAAACGACGGTGCTCGAGGAACTGGCACGCTACGCCAGCGGTGAGCTCCTAGTCGGCCCCTTCGTTGACCACCGCCTCCACTTCTATGACCGGCATGCGCTGGTATGGCTGCTGCTGGCACTCGAACGCTCGGCGGCCTCGCCCGACCGTCTCGGCCTCGCGCCGTTCATCCCGTTTCTCCTCGCCACCGCCGCGGCTGACCGGGACCACGTCCTGGTTCGCCAGAGCACGCGCAACGTGCTGCTCTCGCTGCACGCCGCCGGTCTTGTGGCACTTGACCCGGCAGCCCTCGGGGCGCTGGAGGCTGCCAACAGGCCAATCAGCCTGCGAGCAGAACCCGGCCCGGTCACATCAGGCCCGGCCCGCAGTGACGCTCACCTCAGGTTCTTTTTCGACTTCGACGAGTACTGGTGCTACGGGCTTGCCAAGGCGTTCGACCTGTCCGTCCCGGACGTGACCCGGATGGCCAGCGACATCGCCGACGCCGAATGGAACTTCTCCCGCAGCGCCAGGACGGAGGAGGACGAGCGCCGTAACCGCGGCCTGTACCGAGACGACGCAACCTGGGCGCACGGAAGCGAGTGGCCGAAGGAAGACGACCTCGGCCGCTACCTGGGCTTCCACTCGCTGATGACCGTCGCCGGGAGGCAGATCCGGCAACGGCCCGTCTACAGCGGCGAGCCGGGCCAGGAGAACTCGTTTGGCAGATGGCTGCAGGACTTCAGGCCAAGCCGCCCCGACGGACGATGGCTGGCCGACCGGCGGGATGCCGCGCCCCGCCCGGTACTCCCGCTCCCTCCTGAGGACCGGGGACTAGGACGCCACGACGAGTGGGAACTGAGCCTGACCGGCGACAGCTTCGAGGCCTGCCTGTCAGCCGACGATAACTGGGTAACGGTGTGGGAAGACTCCGTCGAGCAGCACTACGACCGGAGCCAGGACATCGAGGTCCGCTCCGCGCTGGTCGACACCGTTCACAGCCGAGCCCTGGCCGCGGCGCTGCAGACGGCCGACTCCTACGATGACTTCCGGCTTCCCGACATCGGAGACGGCGACTTCACAGTCGATGAGTTCGGTTACCGGCTATCGGGATGGATCGCCACCCCCTACCCGCGCGACGGCCTGGACACCTATGACCCGTTGGCAGCCCACACCACATTCCCGCCGCCCCAGCCGTCCCGCGAAATCATCACGCTGCTCGGCCTGAGCGTGGACGAGGACATGCGCGAATGGCGGCAGGGCGACACGGCTGTCATGCGCTCGACGCTGTGGGACGACTCAGACGGCCGGGGTGCGAACTCCCGCGGCGGCCCCAGCGGCAAGCGCCTTGAGATAAGGCGGGACGCACTTGGCGAGCTGCTGCGCCTCACCGGCAGCCATCTCATCCTCACCGTCATGATCGACAGGACCCACCGGCGGCGATGGCACTCCCAGGACGGAAACGACGATGAACGATTTCCCTACCTCGAGAAGTCCTACAAGGTCTTCGGCTTCGGAGTCGAGGGCGCCGATATCGGCCTTTTCTTCAGTCACCGAACTCGGCAAGGCGCTGGCGGGGGAACTCGAGCGGACTGACCTCCTCGGCCGCTGGATGGCCCACTACATCGCCGAGCAGATCACCGCCGCGGAGTCAGCCGCAGAAAGCGACCGCGAGGCCAAGGAGCAGGCAGCAGCCGAATCCATCCTGGCGCTATGGCAACGCCATGCCGGCTTGCCCGGAGGCCACCCGCCGATGCACGCGTTCGGGCGCGTATTCCTCGCCCTGGACCGCCTCGCCGAGCCTCAAGACCCGTGGCGCTTCTACCGGCCCTTCCCCGCGGACGCCGAGCCAAGCACTGAGGAGGTAATCTCAGACACCCTGCTCAGCCTGGCGCTCAGGGTGGAAGACAGCGCCCGGGAGATCGTCCGCGCTCTCATAGCCGAGGCAGCAGCCACAGCACTTGACCGCGAAGCACGATGGATCCGCCTGAGCGAAACCGTCGCCGAGGACGAGGAGCGCCGTGCAATCCGCCAACTGGGTCGCCTTGCGCGGCTCGCGGAGGAAAGCACCTGTAACCCCGAGGAGATGGAGTCCCTGGATCGCGTCCAAGCCAACATAATGCGGACAATCGGGCAGCTCACGGTAATAAGCGACGCGATCACGGAAGTACGGCGAGGCAAGGAGCGGTAACAGCCAATGAGCGCAGAAGGCCGATAGATCGCTTCATGCAAGGTAATTTCTGTCCCCTCAGCGACGGGACATTAGCCCTGGCTTTTCACCGGGATCTGGTGACTGGGCGGCGCGCCTGCATGGAAAAGTGCTCCTGAACTGGGACGATAAGGGTTGTCAAAGCTCTTATCCGCCTGGGTTCGAGGAGCACTTTCTACGTGAACGCTACAGGATGGTCGCGCGGTCTTGAAGTTACCGGCGGCGGCACGGGTGTCGTGTCGCACGCCGGGCTGGTGCTGCTGCGGCAGCTGGCGGACCGGACGGGCCTGACGTCCGGGCTGTCGGCGGCGCTGCCGTCGCCGCTGGGCGGGCATGACCGGGGCCGGGTGTTCGCGGACCTGGCGTGCGCGATCGCGGACGGCGCGCGGGTGATCAGCGATTTCCGGGTGATGGGCGACCAGCGGGAGCTGTCCGGCCCGGTCGCGTCGGTGCCGACGGCGTGGCGGGCGCTGAGCGAGATGGCCTCCCGCGGGGACCGGGGACGGCGCAAGGTCACCGCCGCGGTGAACAAGGCGAGGCGGCACGCCTGGGCGCAGGGCACGGCGCGGCACGGCGGGCTGCCGCCGGTACGGGTCGCGGACCGGAAGCTGACGGGGGTGACCTGCATCCGGCTGGACGCGACCGTCGTGCGCGCGCACTCGGACAAGGAGATGGCCGAGCCGAACTTCAAGGGCTTCGGCCACCATCCGCTGATCGCCGGGTGCGACAACACGGCGGAGCCGCTGGCCTGGATGCTGCGGCCCGGCTCGGCCGGCAGCAACACGGCCGCCGATCACCTGCGGCTGCTGGATGAGGCGATCGCGGCGCTGCCGCCGGCGCTGCGGCGGAACCTGATGATCACCTGCGACGGGGCCGGCGCCAGCCATGACCTGGTCAAGAAGCTGGACAAGCTGGCCTCGCGCCGCGGCTGCCAGGTGATCTACTCCGCCGGCTGGGCGCTGACCGAACGGGAACGGGCCGCGCTGGCCCTGGTCCCCGAGACCGGGTGGGAGGCCGCGATCGACGGCAAGGGCGGGGTCCGCGAGCGCCGCGCCGACGGCGCCTGCGCGGACCTGCGCTGCGCGGACCGGGCCTGCTGGACCGGGGAAGCCCACGTCACGGAGCTGACCGGGCTGCTGCGCGAGGGCCCGGCCGGGGACCAGCTGAAGGCCTGGCCGAAGAGCATGCGGGTCTTCGCCCGCCGCGAGCGGCCGCACCCCGGCGCGCAGCTAACCCTGTTCGAGGCCGAAGACGGCTGGCGCTACTCCCTGTGGGTGACGAACCGGCCTGTCACCACGCGCGGCTGGCAGGGCCAGTGCGCTTACATCGACGCCGCGCACCGCGTCCACGCCCGGATAGAAGACGTGATCCGCACCGGCAAGGACACCGGCCTCGGCCATTTCCCGTCACATGACTACGGGCTGAACCAGGCGTGGCTGGACGCGTCCATGACCGCCTGCATCCTGCTGGCCTGGCTCAGGCTCCTGGCCCTAGACGGCGACCTGGCCCGGGCCGAGCCGAAAACGCTGCGCTACCGGATCCTGCACGCCGCCGCCCGGCTGGTCCGCGGCGGGCGCCGGCGATGGCTGAAAATCGCCGCGTCCTGGCCCTGGGCCGAGGCGATCACCGCAGCCTGGCAGCGGATCCAATCCCTACCGCAAGCACCCTGACCAGCACAACCCGTCCCAGCGGGCAGGAAAGGAGACTCCGGGGCCCGTGGAACCCCCGGCCACCCGGCCCGACAGCCGGAATGCTGTCATCCCCGGACACTAAAATCTGGTCCCAGAACGCGGCTCGCCACGCTGTCAGCGTCAGGCCCCAACCCCGATGAAAGATCAGGGTTAGTGGGCGGATCAGATAGACGGCATCACTTTGCGTACACGCGGCGAGTAGGGCAAGGACGGATGGCCTCGCGGGCGAGGCGGGTGCCGTCGGCGGTCAGGGCCAGCGCCTCGCCGGGTGCGCCGTATTCGCGTACGGG
Organism: Trebonia sp.; assembly: GCF_030042015.1. Classification (GTDB taxonomy): domain Bacteria; phylum Actinomycetota; class Actinomycetes; order Streptosporangiales; family Streptosporangiaceae; genus Trebonia. Next base: position 11,165 of record NZ_JASIAL010000410.1, read on the forward strand.
CGATATTCATGCATGGAATGTCAGGCCACGGCCCTATCTTGAGGCCGTGAGCGATCAGCAGCCCCAGCCTGTGAAGTACCGGCCGTGGATAGGCACCACGCATCCGATGACCCTGCCTGTGCCCGCGCTGGTCGGCATTACCGACACCAACGCCCTGGCGTCCAGGGCTTGCAACGCGGCGCGCAGCTCAGTGGCCGAGAACTTGTTCACCGGGCTGGCCACGACGGGCCGCTCCAATACTTACGTCAGCGCGCACGTTCCGGGCGAACTCGTACGCCACCTGGCTGACGTGGCAGAAGGCCATCCCGGCCTCGATCTTCGGGACGCTGAGCGGGTCTTGTGGGGCGACATCATGCCACTGGTGCCCGTAGTCGACCTGGCCATGGGTGATTACCTGCACCCTCGAATCCGGGCAGTCAGGCAAGCCGACCCTGAACTACCCTTGCGGCTGAGAGGTGATCCGGACGACCTGGGTACCGCGGCGCTCGCGGAGTTCCTTGCGCCTGCGGTCATCATCAGCGCGGACAGTGTCTTCAGCCGGTTTGGGCTGGCCAACTCCCTGGCAGGCACCTGGCTGCCACTCGCCCACCAGTTGCTGCAAGCAGCCGGCTACGAGGCGACCCTTACCGAGGCGGCATACGCCCTCGAACTGGCAGCCCGCCTGATCGCCGTGCCAGTTACCGCCGCCATAGGAACAGCCCGCCGCCACCCGCTCGCCGCGCTCGGGATCGGTGCAGCCATCGCCTTGGTCGCCTATCAGGCCGGGTACTTCAGACGCGACCGGCTGCGGGCAGCGAGCCAGGAAATCCGTCGGGTGGCCGCAGCAGGCATTGAAGCTCTCAGCGACGCCACCGACGCCTACAGCACGGCACGCCAGGCCCTGAGGATAATCGAGCCGTACGGCACGCCGACAGTTGAAGAACTCGCCGCCCGCCACCTCGCACGCGTGCGGCGCCCCCTGCCCCTTGATGACCTCGCGGCAGCTCTCGCAGCCGCCGGGCACACGGTGACATCTACGGAGTTGCGGGACTCCACCGACCGCCACCCGGCATTTCGGACCAGGGGCAGCCAGCCCGCCCTGATCAGCGTCGGCAGGATCGCGCGGCCAGGAAAGGCGGAATCGTATCCCCAGGTCATCGTCGTGACCATAACGCAGCGATCGTGACTGACGGCGGCAAAGCCACAAAACCACGAGCGCCAATCGTCCCGTTGGCACCATAGCGGCCCAGTAGTACGCGACTCCTACTGGAATTCAATATTGTAGACATACGGTGATTCATTTATCCCCACCGCAGCCATGTATGTGAGCTCGACGTTTTGGATGAATGAAAGCTTGTCGTCGGCAAATGGAACCGCGGGATTGACCGCGAAAATTATGTCAGTCCAAACCTGAGTCGCCTTAGACCACATGACGAGCTTGTCAGGAGGCCAGTAAACCCAGATGCTGTCTAGTGAATCGTAGCCTACATTCTTAGGCATGAGGTCGCTGACAACCAGGGACTGGGCGACATCCACAGCAAAGTGATCGAACGGGTGCGTGATCAGGAAGACGTTTCGGGAGTAGTCAGGGGACATTTTCCTGCTAAGCGAGCGCTCAGCCATTACTATTGTCGGGTGCGCGTCCCGCATTACCTCGGCTGCCGTCCAAAGGCGCAGCGGGAATGGAAGCCCGGCCCTCCTACCGGAAGCTTCACTACGCAGCAGAAGGTCCAGTTGCTCGCGAAACGAGCCAGGCAGCGATTTTATCTCGAAGACCGCTGGGCTTGCGTAGGGGAACCATGACTTTTCTGGGTATTCATCGAACACTAGATCAGGCCCGCCATCCCGGTCAAAGGCAGATGGCGCGCAGCCGAAGAGACCGCACAAGAATATCGCTGCCAGATGCTCGCCAGAGCGAACCTTCAGGCATGTGCGAGCGCCCTCTTGGCTTGCTACTACTTCAGCGGCCTCCTGCAGAACTTGCCCCACGACTAGTAATGCAGGCGTTCCGTGTCCGCTTTCCTCGCTCATCCATTACCTCCGTCTCAAGGTCACGGTATCAGGTGAAGTGTCCGGCACTAACAATCTTTATCGGGATGTCGGTGAAGCTGGCAGGAAAGTTCCCGCTATATGCACGATGCATGTGGTATGCGAAGATCGGCGATTTAACCGCTACCAGGTAGTGAGGTTGCCGCTCGTGACCGCCGAGGACGGGTTACGGGAACCTATAGAGTTACCGGGTGAATCAACGGAGGGCTACGGAACAGGTCGAGCTGTCTGAGTTGACCGAACGCGCCGCCGGGATGCTCGAGAGCGCCTTGGCTGCTGGCGACCCGAAAGGTATCGCCGACGCCGTGTCCTTGTTCGACGAGGTCATGAGCGTCTGTAGCCGGGGGCCGCACGTGGAGTACTGGAAGTCCGTGGTCAACCTAGCCGATGCGCTGATCAAGCAAGCGGAGGCCGACGGTACGGACGGCCCCGTTGACCGTGTACTGGATCTCCTTGACGCCAACAAGCAGCATTTCCGTACTCGTGATCAGCAGGTCCGTTTCCTGCGGCGGCAGGGCCAGGCGCTGCTGCTGAAGGCGCAGCGTACAGCTGACAGGGCCGTAATGCGGACGGCGGTCCAGGCCAGGAAGAAGCGCGCCGGTCTGACGCCTCGGGGCCACGCAGGTTACGGCGAGGGCATGCTGGAGCTGGGCATAACGCTGCTTCACAGCGGAGCTATGTTCCGCAACGTCGCTGAGCTGGACGAGGCCGTCGCGGTCCTTGAGGCGGCGGAGAAGCATCCCGATGGTTCAGCCGACCGGTCCCTGGTCTTGACTTCCCTGGGCAATGCCCGGCTGGAGCGCCTTCTGCGGTCCGCCGGCCGCAGTCGTGCCGAACTGGACGATGTCGTGGCGGACCATGTCGAGGCGATGCACGAGCGCCCGCCCGGCGGCGAGAACTCGCTGGTCATCGAGTCCGATTACGGTTCGGCGCTCTTCCGTGCCTATGAACTGACCAGGAACCGCGAGTACCTGGATGCGTCGCTCGGCCCGGTGCAATATGCCGCCGAGCAGACTCCACTAGGGCATTCCAGGAAATCCGAGCGGCTGAACACTCATGTGTCCGTGCTGCTCGCCCTGTTTGAGCGCGACGGCGACCCGGCCACCCTCGACACGGCCATCCGGAAGGGCCGAGAGGCTGTCGCCGCGGCCAATCCCCGCCATGCCCAGTATGGGACCTGCCTGTTCGGGCTTGCGTACGGCCTATTCCTGCGGGGGGAGCTGCGCGGCACGCTGCTCGACTTCGATGAGGCCGCCGTCTTGTCGGGCAAGGTGGTGGAGGCCACACCGCCCGGCCACACGTACCGGCCGATGCGCCTCACCCTGCACGCGCAGGCACTGTGCTACCTGCCTTCCGCAACGAAGCTGGAGAAGGCAGCCGCCGGCCTTGCGCGGGCGGCACGCCTGCTGCGGCATGACGATCCGGATCGCGCAGTGATCGAGTCGAATCACGGCGCGATCCTCGAAGCACTCGCCAGCCTGCCCGGCAGCGGCGAGCCCGTAGCGCTTCCTCGGGCGACGGAGGCTGTCTGCCTCGCCCGGAAGGCGGCCAACGCCACCAAACCAGAACACAGCGAGTACTCAAACCGCCTGCTGAACCTCACGATCGCCTCAGCTACGCTAGCCCGGCTCAGCGGTAACGCGGCTGTTCTCGATGACCCAGTCACGCGATGCCGGGCGGTCAGGACCTCCGAGCCGGACGACGTGTCATCGACGCTGCTCACCGCGGGCCTTGCGCACGCCCTGGCCGTCCAGTACGACCTCACCGGGGACCCGGAGACGGCGTCGGCTGCCATCGAGGCGTACCAGCTCGCCGCTGGCGACGCCCGGCTGGCGGTCTTTAGGCGCCTGCACATCACGCAGGCCGGAGCGGTCCTTGCCGCCCGCTGCGGTGAGAATGCCGTGAGCATGAGCTTGTACACGCTCGCAGTCGAGCTGCTGGACTCGGCGGCATGGCGGGGCATGGAACGCCGGGACCAGGAACGGATGCTCGCCGCGTACGCAGGGATCCCTTCCGACGCCGCCGCCGTCGCGGTCGCCGCCGGGCAGCCCGAAACAGCCGTGGAGTTCCTTGAGCGGGGACGCGGAGTCCTGCTGGACCGCCACGTCGATGACAGCGCGGAGGTTGCGCTGCTGCGCCAGGCGGACCCGGATCTGGCCCGCGAGTTCGAAGATCTCCGACACGACCTCGACAACATCGTCATCCCGGACCTGGGCGCCGAGGAATTCGAGCTCCCCGACCGCCCGCCGCACCAGGAAAGCGAAGCTGACCACCGCAGTGCTCTCGCACGCCGGCTCGAGAGCCTGATCAGCGAGATCCGCGGGCGTCCCGGATGCGCGGGCCTGTTCAGCCCGCCCGGCTTCGCCAGGCTGCAACAGGCCGTCGGGCAGCGCTCGGCCGTGATCATCAACATCAGCGAGTACCGCTGCGATGCGATCGCCGTAACCTCCGCGGGGGCGGTGGCCGTTCCGCTGCCGTCCCTGTCCAGGCCGGACGCCGAGGACGCCGCCGAGTTCTTCCGTGACACAGCCCAGAACGCAGCCCAGTCAGGCTGGGTCGGCTCCACCGCCCGGAACGGAATCGCGAGCCGGCTCGTGTGGCTCTGGGACACTGTGTGCGAGCCCGTCCTGGGGCATCTTGGCATCACCGCCGAGGCCCCGGCTGACAGCAGCACGCCGCGGATCCACTGGTGCCCGACGGGCCCGGCGGCCTTCCTGCCATTTCACGCCGCCGGCCGTCACGGCCAGCCCGGGCCGCAGGCAGTCATCGACCGGGCTGAGTCGGTGTACATCGCCAGGCTGCGCGCCCTGGCACCGGCCGGGTCCGTCGAGCCTGCCGCAGACGAGGTAACCACGCCGCCCCTGATCGTGTCCATGCCCGAAACCCCCGGACAACGGCCGCTGCCCGGTGCACGCGAGGAGGCGGAATACCTGATGCGGGCCTTCCCCGGCGCAGCGCACCTAACCGGGCCCGGCGCGACAGTAGAGGCCGTCCTAGCCGGAATGACGGCGCACTCCTGGTTTCACTTCTCAGCCCACGGTTCCACGGACGAGCACACCCCCGTTAACGGCGGCATCGAACTGACAGACGGCCGCCTGACCATCCGCACCCTGCTGGAACGCCGCCTGCCCAGCGCCCGCTTCGCCTTCCTATCCGCCTGCTCCACCCACCACGGGTCAGCAGCCATTCCCGACGAGACCGTCACCATCGCCGCCGCCCTATGCATCGCCGGATGCGAGTATGTCGTGGCGACCCTCTGGCCGGTCGCCGACGACCACGCCGTAGACTTCGCCGCCCGTATGTACAGGGAACTGCTCACCACCGAGAACGGGACCCCGGCCCTGCACCCGGAGGACACCCCCCGGGTCATACGCGACGTCTGCCGCGCCGTCCGGAGCGCCTACCCACAGCACCCCGAACGATGGATCCCGTTCGCTTCTACCGGCTCCCTGTAGACCGACGGCACGCCAGCCTGGCATCCGCGCTTCGTGTGTGCAGGCCCTGTTGCCCGCCTTGCCGTTAGAACATCTCTTCGGAGGCAACGAGCCGGTGATCTGCATCCGCCGTGGAGGAGCCTCCCCTAGCCGGGAGGCCGGAAAGCAAGTGACAATCCAAGTGACAACCCTGCCAGGCAATGCCGGACCGAGCACGACACCGTCAGACGCGACTGTGGGCCTGAACTGCGGTAACCGGACCCAACACGACGCCGTCAGACGAAATCGGTCTGCATGGCATGCAGAAGGTCGCCCTTTCGCCCGGCTTGAACCGGTCATGGCTCAGCCTCGAGATCGTCCCGTTCGGTCTGGGCGGCCGGTTCGGGTCCAAGCTGCTGCTGTCGTCGATCGGCTGGTTCTGCCTCTTGTATGTCCGGTCCAGGCCTGCCGACGGCCGGCGTGTGCCCGGGCGCCGCCTGGTGTTCGGACGGGTTGCCGGGCCCCGGCTCCCGGTCGGCCGCCTCCGGACTGCGGGGCCAGGCGGAAAGCCGTTCCCGCAGCGCGGTGACATCAGCGGGCCCGAGCCCTATCTCGGCAAATGCCCGGTCGTCCATCTCATCGAGCCGCAGCCCTGCTTCAGCGAAGTCCTGGGCGGTCAGGCCCGGGTCCAGTCGGCGGGCAAAGCCGATTAGCTGCATCGGAGTGTAGCGCTCCAGCGCCGCAGCCACATCGGCGTAGTCTCGCGGCTCGACCCGGCTGGCCAGCGCGCAGACTTTGCCGCCGACCACGTCTTCCAGGTCCAGCACCGGCCCGATGTCCATCACCACCGGGTGGCAGCCGCGGTCGAAATACGCCAGCTGCAGCATCATCTGCGCCCCGCCGGGAGCGGTCACCACCCACTCCGCCAGCCCCTCCCCCATGCCCGGGAACAGGTCGTCCAGCCCGGCTACCTGATCCTGCCGCTCAGCCTCAAACCCCGCATGCCGCAGCGCGGCCTCCACCGCCCCGGCGGCTGCCTCCACGCCGTGCTCTTGATCGGTGAACAGGTCCACATCCTGGGTCGGCCGGGAGATCACGCCGTAAGCGAGCAGCGCGTTCCCGCCGCCCAGCGCGAACCCGTGCTCGCGCGCCGCGGTCAGCGCCACCGCGGCTACCCGGCGGTGCAGGTCACTTACCGGCATCAGGCTGCCCCGGCCTCGGCGGCCCGCAGCT
>NZ_JASIAL010000066.1:0-11054 GCF_030042015.1 Trebonia sp.
CACGGCCACAGCCCCCGGCCCGCCGGCACCCTGCCCGGCCACCAAGCCCGCCCCGCCGGGACGCCGGCCTTTCCTCATCACGAGCGCCGGGAGCACGAGAAGCTACCTCGCGCCGCGGCACACCCCGCCCCGCGCCCGCCCCGGGCCGGCCCCGGGCCGGCCCCGCCAGGCCAGATCACCCCCCAGCCGGCAGAGCAGGCACCCGCCCGGCAAGCCCCGCACCGGCAACCACAGCACCCAGCCCCTGCCAGGACCAAAACGGCACACGCCGCCGACAGTCCATGACCCACACGGCCCGCACCTCAACTCCCCGGCACCGGGGCCAGCGCCGGCGCCCGCGCGCGGCGGCCCGTCCGGTTAGGCGGGCGTGGCCGGCTTGCGGCCGATGACGAGGAACTGCTTGCCGAGCACCTTCCACAGCGGCGGGGTGTGCAGGTACAGCCGGGTCAGCCGGGCCGACGGGGGGAGCAGGCCGCGGAACGAGTACGGCAGGAACTTCGGGTATACCGCGGCCACGTCGAACCCCGCGGCGTACAAGTGCTCGGCGACCGCGATGTGCGACAGGATCACCGTGTGGTCGGCGCAGTCGAAGTACTCGCCGGCGCAGTACTTGAAGTTCGGGCCCATGATCGCGATCCGGCCGCCGGGCCGCATGGCCCGCGACAGCCTGGCCAGCACGTCGGCGACCGCGTTCTGGTCCGCCAGGTGCTCCAGGAAGTTAGACAGGAACACGCCGTCGAAGTAGTCGTCGGGCAGATCGGCGTCCATGATGTCGGCGATGATCATCTTGACCCCGGCGAGCTCGGCGTCGCCGTGGCTGACCAGGTCGACTCCCCAGCGCTCGGCGGCGGGCACCGCGGCGATGAACTCGCCTCGCCCAGCCGCCGGATCCAGGACACGGACCGGGGAGCCCATCCGGCCGTGGACGTAGTGGGCGATCTCCCGCCACACCGTCTCCCTGGCGGCCTGGTCGACATCACGGAACCGGTACTCATACAGCCGCTGGAAGTTGATGCCGGCTGCCGCGCGGCGGCCGCCTGCCGGCGCGGGTGGCACGTTGACTGACATGTGATGAACCTTATGGCTCGCAGGTGTAGCGGACGGCGGGGATCCCCGTTTCGCCGCCGGGCGCGGTGCGGCACTACTATAAGTCCCCGATCATGGGGTAACGACTGCGCTTACTGGATGGTGCTCGGTTGCATCGGATAAACAGTGACCGCCAGCCCGCTGGCCGGGAGCGCGCCGCTGACGCGGGTAACGGCATTGCCCAGGCCGGGGGCCCGGCGCAAGCCGGCGACCCCCCGTCCCAGGCGCAGACGGGCGGGGCCCCGGGGGCGCACGGGTCACGCCGGGCCGCGATCTGGCAGCTGCGGCTCGCGTGGGCCGGCGGCCTGCTGCTCGCCGGCCTCGGCCTGTTCACCTTGTACCTGCGCCAGTCGCGGATCGCGCCGTTCAACGCCGACGGCGCCTCGATCGTCTTGCAGGCCAACGTGATGCTGCACGGGAACCTGCTGCTGCGCGGCTGGTGGACCGCCGACGTCTCCTTCTACACCACGGAGCTTCCCGAGTACGTGCTGGTGGAGGTGTTCCGCGGGCTGACGCCCGACGTGGTGCACATCTGCGGCGCGCTCACCTACACGCTGACCGTGCTGCTCGCCGCGCTGCTGGCGCGGGGGCGGGTCAAGGGCCGGGCGGGCGTCGTCCGGGCGCTGGTGGCCGGCGGGATCATGCTCGCGCCCGGGATCATCGGCGGCACGGCGGTGTTCCTCGAGAACCCGGACCACGCCGGCACCGCGGTGCCCATCCTCGTGGTGCTGCTGCTCATGGACCGGGCGCCTGAGCGCTGGTACGTCCCGGTGGCGGTGTGCGTGCTGCTCGCCGGGATTCAGGTGGGCGACCAGCTCACCCTGGTCGCGGCGACCGTTCCTGTCGCCGCTGTCGCGCTGGTCCGGCTGCTCGTGCTTGCGCTGCGGCGCCGGCCGCTCGCCGAATTCCGCTACGACGCCCTGCTCCTGCTGGCCGCCGGGCTTTCCGCGGAGCTGGCCAAGCTCGCCGAGCGGGTGCTGCGCGACCTCGGCGGCTACGCGCTGCACCCGCTGCCGCAGCAGCTGCTCTCCCCGAGCTCGCAGGTTCCCTCGAACGCCCGGGTGATGGGCCAGACGATCATGATGCTGTTCGGCGCCAACGTCTCCGATCACCAGCTCGCGCTGATCGCGCACCTGCACCTGATCGGGCTGGCGCTGGCGGCATGCGGGCTGGCCGTGGCGATCGCGACCTTCTTCGGCACGCGCATCGACCGGGTGTCGCAGATCCTGCTCGCGGGCACGCTCGCCGTCCTCGCCTGGGGCATCCTCGGCACCGAGCTGCCCTCGCTCAGCCACGCCCACGAGGTCGCCATCCTGCTGCCGTTCGGCGCGGTGCTCGCCGGCCGGATGCTGCCCGGCCTGGTCCCGGCCCGCTGGCACCCCGGCCGCGTGCTTGTGCCGCTGCTCGGGGCGTGGCTCGCCTGCAGCCTCGCGGCGCTGTGCTGGGCGGCCACCTGGGCGCCCCTGCCGGTGCCGGACCAGGCGCTGGTGAACTGGCTGACCGGCCACAAGTACACCGAGGGCCTGGCCTACTACTGGGAGTCGAACAACATCACGGTGGCCAGCGGCGGCAAGGTGCTCGTCGCGCCGGTCGTCTACCAGGCCTCCGCCGCGCGGCACTGGGAGGCGTCGGTCACCTGGTATGAGCCAAGTCAGCGGCGGGCCAACTTCGTCATCGCCGCCACCGACCCCAGCGCGCCGCCGGGCGGGCTGCCCATCGCCAGCGTGCGCAAGGTCTTCGGCCGCCCGGCCCACCAGTACCAGGTAGGGCCGTACGTGATCATGGTCTACAACTACAACCTGCTGACCAAGCTGGGCGGTCGCGTGTTCCCCGGGATCAGCAAGGCGGTGGCAGCAGCAGGACCGGCTGGTCCGCGCCAACAGGCCGAGCCGGATCGATCGAGTTGAGCGGCACCTCGACGACGGGCGAGGCGAGGTCCCGCAGCCGCCATGCGGCGGGTCCGTCCGGCGGCCGGGACCGCGTCCGCGGCGCGGTCTTGTGGGCAGTCGGCACCGCGGTCGCGGCCGTCGCGCTGTTCACGTGCTACCTGCTGCAGTCGCGCACGATCTCGGTCGGCTCGGACGGCGCCTCGATCGCGCTCCAGGCGTGGGACATGCTGCACGGCAACCCGCTGCTGCGCGGCTGGTGGGTGGCCGACGTGTCGTTCTACAGCACAGAGCTGCCGCAGTACATGCTGATCGAGTCCGTCCGCGGGCTGTCCGCCGACGTGATGCACGTCGGCGGCGCGATGACCTACACGCTGCTCGTGCTGCTTGCGGCGTTCCTGGCCAGGGGCAGGGCCCGCGGCCGGGCCGGGCTTGTCCGCGCGGCCGTGGCCGGCGGGATCATGCTGGCGCCGCAGCTCGGCAACGGCATCGGCACGCTCGTGCTGTCCCCGGACCACGCGGGCACCGCCGTCCCCGTGCTGCTCGTGCTGCTGCTGATCGACCTGGCCGGGCGCCGCTGGTATGTCCCTGTGCTGGTCTGGCTCGCGCTGGCCTGGGTGGTTGTCGCCGACGAGCTCGTCATCGTCATCGGCGCGATACCGCTCGCGGTCGTCTGCGCCGTGCGGGCGTACCAGGGCGTCGTCGTGCGCAGGGCCGGCTGGCCTGTGCCAACAGGCATAAGGGGCGTGCGGGCGCGCTGGTATGAGCTGTCGATGGCGGCGGCCGCGCTCGCCGCCATCCCCACCGGGCTCGCGGGCATCGCGCTGATCAGGGCGGCTGGCGGCTGGCAGCTGAGCCCGCTGCAGACCAGGCTCGTCAGCGGCGCCGTGTTCGCGCAGAACCTCAGGATCGGCGGCCAGGGGCTGCTCGAGCTGTTCGGCGCGGACTTCTTCGGTGCGGGGTCGGGGGTGCTCGTCGTCTTCGCCGTGGCCCACCTGGTTGGCGTGGCCCTGGTGGTGTGGGGTTTCTGCGCGGCCGTGCGGCGGTTCCTGCGCCGCGACGCCATCGTCGAGTCGGTGCTTGTGACGGCGATCGTGTTCAACGTGGCGGCCTTCTTGGCCATCGTGCCCGCGGTCAACCTGGCGAGCATCCGCGAGGTCGCCCCGGTCCTGCCGTTCGCCGCCGTGCTGGCCGGCCGGCTGCTCGGCGAGCGCATTCTCGCGGCGCGGGCTGGGGCGCGGCTGGCCCTCGGGCTTGCGGTGGCCTGCTACGCGGCGATGCTCGGCTACGGTGCGGCCCAGCCGGCCGCCGCGCCCCAGTACGCGGACCTGACGGCCTGGCTTTCCGCGCACCACCTGACCTCGGGCGTCAGCGGCTACTCGCAGGCCAACATCGTGACCGCGGAGAGCCATGGCGCGATCGGCCTGCGGCCGGTCGTGGCCGACGGGCGGTTCCTTGCCGCCTACAAGTGGGAGGCGAAGCGCGCCTGGTACGACCCGGGGTCGCGGCGGGCCAACTTCCTCGTGCTGTCCACCTTCGGGGCGTACGAGGTTTCCGCGCGCGAGGCCGTGGCGACGTTCGGGCGGCCGGCCCAGACCTACCGGTACCGGGAGTACACGATCATGGTCTGGCCGGAGAACCTGTTCGCGCACCTGCACTAGCCGGCGCGCGCCCCTGTCCGGCCGTCTCCGGCCGGCGCGTGATTCGGCCCAATCCGGACCTGGCCGGGTCGCGAATGACGTGTAGACTCGTTGCCGAGATGAGTCCCACCGTGCGGGACTCACACCTTGTTGCAGAGGACGCAAATGATTGGTGACCTGTTCGACAGCCCGTGGAAGATCCTGATCGTCGCGGTCGTGATCATCGTGCTGTTCGGGTCGCGCAAGCTGCCCGATGCCGCGCGTTCGCTTGGCCGGTCGATGCGCATCCTGAAGGCCGAGGTGCAGGGCCTCAACGATGACGAGTCGGGCGCCCCGGCCGCCCCGGCCACCACGGTGGCCCAGGTAGCCCCCCCGGTTGCGGCCCCCGCCCAGCTGCAGGCGCCCGCGCCCGCGTCATCGGCTGATACGCAGGCTCAGATCGCGGCACTGCAGGAGCAGCTCAACAGCCTGCAGCAGTCGGTCTCCGCCAACGGCACGGCCGCGGCGGACAGCCAGCAGACTCGCTGACCCCGGCCGGGGTTCCCGGAAGGGGCTTAACGGTCATGGCGAACAAGCCCGGCGCGGTGACGGGTGCCCGTATTGTGGGCGAGCGGTACGTGCGGATGAAGCGCCGCCAGAACCCCGAGGGGCGCATGCCCCTCATGGAGCACCTGCGCGAACTGCGCAACCGCATCCTGAAAGCGGCCGTCGTGCTCCTCGTGGGCATGATCATCGCGCTGGTGTTCTCCAACGCGACGCTGAACATCGTGGCGCACCCGTTCTGTTCCGCCGTCATCAACGGGCGCACCGGCTGTCAGGTGGTCGGCGACAAACTCGTCGCCAGCGGCATATTCGACCCGTTCTTCCTGCGCATCCAGGTCGCGTTCTGGTTCGCGCTGGTCGGAACGTGCCCGATCTGGCTGTACCAGCTGTGGGCGTTCATCGCGCCCGGGCTGTACGCACGCGAGAAGAAGTGGGCCTACCTGTTCACGTTGACGGCCGTGCCGCTGTTCGCCGGCGGCGCCGTGCTCGCCTACTTCGTGATGGACAGGGGCCTGCACTACCTGCTCGGCCTGGCGCCGCAGAACACGCTGGTCTTGCCCAGCTGGGACACCTACCTGGGCTACTTCACCGGCATGCTGGTCGGCTTCGGCATCGTGTTCGAGCTGCCGCTCGTGATCGTCATGCTGAACATCGCGGGCATCCTCACCCACGAGCGATTCCGCAAGTGGCGCCGGATGATGATCTTCCTCATCTTCCTGATCGCCGGGATCGTCAACCCGAGCCCGGACCCGTGGACGATGCTGATGCTCGGCGGGATCGCCGTGGTGCTCGTCGAGGTGGCGGAGATCATCGTCTACTTCAACGACAAGCGCCGGGCGCGCCTGCATCCGAGCCCGTACGCGGGACTTTCCGACGACGAACTCTCGCCGCTCGAGGCGACCGCGCCCGTGGACGCGGACAGCTCGCTCAACTGAGCTCGTTCACTGACGCCGGGGGGATACCGCCGGATGTCATGATCCGTCCCCTACCCTTGGAGCCATGAGCACATCGGCGGTGACTCCGGCCGAGCAGTACTCGCGATTTCGCGACCGGCAGGCCGCCCCGGAGTTCACGTCGTTCCGCGAGCTTTACGACTTCGATTTCGACCCGTTCCAGGTGGCTGCCTGCGGCGCCCTGACCGCCGGGGACGGGGTGCTCGTCGCGGCTCCCACCGGGTCGGGCAAGACGGTCATCGGGGAATACGCGGTGCACCTCGCGCTCGCGCAGGCGCGCAAGTGCTTTTACACCACCCCGATCAAGGCGCTGTCCAACCAGAAGTACAACGACTTGCTGCGCAGGTACGACGCCGCGCGCGTGGGCCTGCTGACCGGGGACAACAGCATCAACGGGAACGCCCCGGTTGTGGTGATGACCACCGAGGTGCTGCGCAACATGCTGTACGCCGGGTCCCCGGCGCTGCGCAACCTCGGCTACGTGGTGCTCGACGAGGTGCACTACCTGGCGGATCGCTCCCGCGGCGCCGTGTGGGAAGAGGTCATCATCAACCTGCCTGAGTCGGTGCGCGTGGTGGCGCTGTCGGCGACGGTGAGCAACGCCGAGGAGTTCGGCGACTGGCTGGCCCAGGTGCGCGGCGGGACCGAGGTCATCGTCGACGAGCACAGGCCGGTGCCGCTGTGGCAGCACATGCTGGCCGGGCGGCGGCTGTACGACCTGTTCACCGACGACGAGCACCACCAGGTCAACCCGGAACTGATCCGGTTCGCGCAGCGGGACGCGGCGCGTGCGCCCGCCGCCCGCCCGGGCCGCGGCGGGCACCGCCCCCGGCGGCCGGCGCCGCCGTACCGGCCAGAAGTCATCGACCGACTGGACGCGGACGGGCTGCTGCCCGCGATAACGTTCATCTTCAGCCGCGCGGGCTGCGACGCCGCCGTCCAGGAGTGCCTGGCAGCCGGGCTGCGGCTGACCACGCCGGAAGAGGCCGCGCAGATCGAGGCGGTGGCGGCGCGGCGGACCGCGGACATCCCCGAGGAGGACCTGGCGGTCCTGGGGTACCACGACTGGGTCACCGGGCTGCGCCGCGGCATCGCCGCCCACCACGCCGGGCTGCTTCCCGCGTTCAAGGAGGTCGTGGAGGAACTGTTCGCCGCCGGGCTAGTCCGGGCGGTCTTCGCCACCGAGACCCTCGCCCTCGGCGTGAACATGCCCGCGCGGACCGTCGTGATCGAGCGGTTGGACAAGTGGAACGGCGAGGCGCACACCGCGCTGACGCCGGGGGAGTACACCCAGCTGACCGGGCGGGCCGGGCGGCGCGGCATCGACGTCGAAGGGCACGCGGTCGTGCTGTGGCAGCCCGGTATCGACCCCGGCGCCGTGGCCGGGCTGGCCGGCACCCGCACCTACCCGCTGAACTCCAGCTTCCGCCCGTCGTACAACATGGCCGTCAACCTGACAGAACGCGCCGGGCGAACCCGCGCGGCCGCGCTGCTGGAGTCGTCGTTCGCGCAGTTCCAGGCCGACCGGGGCGTGGTCGGCCTGGCCCGCAGGCTGCGCCGCGTGCAGTCGCAGGCCGACGAGCTTGCCGCCGCGATGACCTGCGACCGCGGCGATTTCATGGAGTATGCCGCCATCCGGCGCCAGCTCACCGAGGCCGAGCGTGGCGCCGCTCGCGGTCGTGCGGCCGCGCAGCGCGCGGAGGCGCGGCGCGTGCTCGGTACGCTGCGTCGCGGCGACATCATCCGGGTTCCTGCCGGGCGGCGGCAGGGGATGGCGGTCGTGCTTGAGCCGCCGCCGGCCGCGGGCGACCTCAGCAACGGGGCCCGCGCCGACGGGCCCCTGGTGCTCACCGCACACGGGCAGCTGAAGCAGCTGTCGGCGGCCGACTTCCCCGTCCCTGCCGAACCGGTCGGGCGGCTCCGTGTGCCGTCCCACTTCAGCGAGCGCTCGCCCAAGCACCGGCGCGACCTGGCCTCCTCGATGCGCAGCAAGCTCGCCGGACGCGACGCCGGCGACCACGAGCGTGACCGTGATCGCGACCGGACCGGCGATCGTGAGATCGCGGAGCTGCGGCGCAGGCTCCGCCGTCACCCCTGTCATGGGTGCCAGGAGCGCGACCAGCACGCCAGATATGCCGAGCGGTACTTCCGGCAGCGCCAGGAGGCCGCCGAGCTCGAGCGGCAGATCGGCAGCCGCTCGCATGTGATCGCGCGCACGTTCGGCAAGGTCTGTGCCGTGCTGGACCAGCTGGGCTATCTCGACGGCGACACGGTCACCCCCGACGGCAGGCGGCTGGCTCGGCTGTACTCCGAACTCGACCTGCTAGCTGCCGAATGCCTGCGCCTGGGCTTCTGGGACGGGCTGAACCCCGCCGAACTGGCGGCGTGCGTCAGCGTGCTGACGTTCGAGTCGCGCCAGCCTTCCGATGACGCGCCCGCCGCACGGCTGCCCAAGGGGCCGGTCCGTGACGTGCTCGCGGCGATGACCAGGACCTGGGGGGAACTGGACCAGCTTGAAAAGCGCAGCGGGGTTTCGTTCCTGCGCGAGCCGGACTCCGGCTTCGTGTGGGCGGCCTACCGGTGGGTGCGCGGCGCCAAGCTGGAGGACGTGCTTGAATCGGTGCCTGGCCTCACACCCGGCGACTTCGTCCGGTCGACCAAGCAGCTGATCGACCTGCTGGATCAGGTCGCCGCCGCCGCCGATCACGACACGGCCACCCGCGACACGGCGACGTCGGACGCGGTCACCAAGAACCTGGCTGAGCGGCCCCGCGATCGCGGCGTGGCGGCCACCGCACGGGCCGCCATCGACGCGATGCGCCGCGGTGTCGTGGCCTACACGGCTCTCGCCGACTGAGCGGAATTCCGGCAGCGGCGGGCTGCGGATGAAAATTCCCCGTTCCCTGACGCCCGCCGCCGCCCGTGGCGTGGGGAGAAACCTACGCTGCCGGAGCCTGGTCGAGCCTGACCGGCCTGAGAACCTTGTTCGGGTCGTGCAGCACGATCGTTCCGGCGATGCTGTCGTGCAGCGTCTTCCGTTCCTTGCCGGTGACGAAGAGGACGAACGAGACGATCTGCCCGAAAGGAATGACGTTCACGATGACGAACGAAAGCTCGCGCAGGAACATCGTCCCCCATGTGGCGTTGGTGGCGGTCTGCGGCTTCCAGGTCTGCATGCCCAGAACCTGCTGCGCCGGCGTCTGGCCCTTGGCCCAGGCGATCAGGCCCCAGATGGCATAGCCGATACCCAGCGTGACAATCGACAGCAGGATGCCCAGGAAGTAGGCGCCGATCCGGCGGCCGACAGGCGCGAGCTGCGTCCCCAGCGGAAGGACCAGGCCGGACATCTGGTCGAGATACATTCCCGGCGGAACCTGCACGGGTGCGACTCCCGGAATTCCGTATCCGGCCGGTGCCATTGCCGCCTGAGGGTTAACCTGGCCGAACGGCGGCTGCTGATACGCCGGCTGCTGATATGGCGGCGGCTGCTGCTGCTGATATGGCGGCGGCTGCTGCTGATATGGCTGCTGCTGATACGGTTGCGGCGGCTGCTGATATGCCGGCGGGCCGCCTGCCGGGTTCCAGTCTGGTGACTGAGACATTGCCCCCTCGCTTTCTCCGCTTTTAATTGCTAGCCGGACTATACGGGACGGAAGTTGCGATGTGTCGCAGAGTGTAACAATCGTGCGTGAAACGTTATGGAAATCTTGACCGTTGGACAGCGAAATACTTTGTTGGTTTCTGTTCAGAATCGCTCTATTGGGGTATTCACCGTCAATGCCGGCCGGCCGCCGCATGCGCGCCGGCCCGGGGGCGCCCGGGCGGTAGGGCCCGCGGGCGAGAGTTGAGGGCTGCCTGCGCCCGCCCCTCGGGGCGCGCCATCCATCGATGCGGCTTATCAATGGAGATGTGATCTGGCATTAGTGTGACTTCAAACCTACTGATATGGTAGGGAATGCTGGGAGCCGTCACCGAGAGGGGACGGCAGAATCACTCGAGGAGGTGCCGTGTCGCGATCGACCGCCTCAGCAGTCGCGCCGTCAGCCGGGATCGCAATGCCACGCGTCGTGGGTACGTGCCCCGCCTTCCTGGCCGCGGCGATCCGCCGTGAGGTGCGCGCCCGTGGTTCGTGGCGCGACACCGCGGACCGTGTCGCCGCCGTGCTGCGTCGCCACCTGCCAGGGCCTGACCTGCTGACTCCCGAGCAGCTCGCGGGTGACCCGTCGGGATATCAGACCCACCTCGTGCACGCCGAGCCCGACGGCTCGTTCTCCGTCGCGGTCATGGTGTGGCTGCCCGGTCAGCTGACCCCGATTCACGACCACCTCACGTGGTGCGTGACCGCCGTGCTGCAAGGCGCCGAATACGAGGAGATCTTCGCCTTGCGCGACGGTTACCTCGAGATCCTCGCGCGCAACCAGAACCCGGTCGGCGCGGTCAGCGGGTTCGCCCCGCCAGGCGACATCCACCAGGTCCGCAACAACGGCACGGAAATCGCCGTCTCGATGCACGTGTACGGCACCGACATCACCCGCGTCGGCTCGAGCATCCGCCGCGAGTACGGCCTCCCGGTTCGCTAGTCCCCGCACCCCGGCGCCTGCCCACCTGTCGCGCCCGCGCGCCCCCGCGCACCTGAGCGCAGATGTCACGCCGGCCTCGCACGCTCCCGCGCGGAAAGACGCGGGATACTTTGCGCCCTTCTACACGCCGGGACAAACTAGGACAAAAAGCTGCCAGGAACGTGGCTCTCGTGCCCTAGTAGTACTTTGTTGGGTCGCGGATAGGGCAGCGGCGAGCCGGCCGAGTGTTACTTGCTGGCTGCACAGCGGGCAGGCGCCGGGGATGATGCCGGGCGCCGCCGGCGGCGGTGGCCTGCTCCAGCACGCCCCACCCGCCGGGTCCGGCCATCTCGCCGGTCATCTCCAGCGCCAGCGCGGCGTCGTCCC
>NZ_JASIAL010000411.1:0-11785 GCF_030042015.1 Trebonia sp.
TCTCGATGGCGTCGGCGCCGCCGGCGTCGGTGACCCACACGACCTTGCCGTCGCCGAGCACGCGGGGCAGCCGGGCGCGCAGTTCCACGGTCAGCGCCCGGGCCGGGCCGTCGCAGTGCGTGAGCCAGTGCACGGTGCCCCGCACCTCGACCACGCTGGCCTGGCCGGTCCTGTCACAGTCCAGGCCGCCCAGATGATCGGCGGCGGTCACCAGCCGGGGAGCGCGGGCAGCGGCCGGCGAGGCCAGCACCAGGTCGAGCCTGCGCGGCCCGGCATCGGCCGAGTCCAGGATCCAGATGTCCCCCGCCACGTGATAGACGATCCTGGTGCCGTCGGTAGCCGGGTTGCGGGCGTAACACCCCTCGTGCCCGGTATGCCTGCGCAGGTCCGTCCCGTCCAGCGCCGCCGAGTAGATGTTGCCGGTACCCTCATGATCAGACAGGAAGAACAGCCTGCCGGCGATCACCATCGGGCTCGCGAGCTGGCCGGGGTGCTCCGGAAGGATCCTGGTGAACCCGTGCGCCCCGGGCGCCCCGGGCGTTCCCGCGGCCCCGGCCGCGCCAGCCGCCCTGACCCAGAGCTTGCCGGTCCGGCCGCCGCGGTAGCGCTTCCAGTACGCGGGTTCCCTGGCGCCGGCGCCGGTGAGCAAGACCGTGGCTTCGGCCTCGATCGCGAGGTCGTCGACCTGGCCGAACGGCAGCTCGCGCGGCGCGGCGCCGATCGCGAACGCGCGCGGGTACTTCTGCGCGTGCTGCCCGGCCGCGCTGACCGCCAGCACCTCGCCGTCGGAGGTCCAGCCGACGGTCCTGGTGCGCGAGTCACCCCAGTACGTCCGCCTGGCCGGCTGCCCGCCTGGCTCGGTGCTCGCGGTGTACACCTCGGGCGCCCCGTCGCGGCGGCTGGTCCACGCGAGCCGCGTGCCGTCCCTGGAGAACCTCGGGTGGCCGGCCGGCGCCCGGTCGTCGGACAGCCGCCACGCGCGACCGCCGGTGACCGGGGCGAGGTAGATGTCGTCCTCGGCAGCGAACGCGAGCAGGTCGCCGTGCACGTGGGGGTACCGCAGATAAGTCACGGTTCATGCTATGGACCCCGCGGTCCTGGTGTCGCACCGCCGCAGCTCCTGGTCACAGGGGCCACTGGCAGGCGACTTCGCACACTCCATGACCATTTTCGCGCCCGTTATAGGCGATTTGTCCATGCACAAAGTGTCCAAAGTCGCACTCGCGGGACGCCCGGGACGCCCGGGACGCCCGGGACGCGGCCGCGCTGGCCGTTGCCGCCATCACGCTATGGCGCGACAGCACTTCGCGGTAAAACTGAGGCATGCGGCTGGAGTCGGTAGGCAAGCGGTACGGGCTGCGCCAGCCATGGGTGGTACGCGACGTGAGCCTCGACGCGGCGCCGGGCCGGCTGATCCGGCTCGAAGGCAGGAACGGGAGCGGCAAGTCGACGCTGCTGCGCGTCGCCGCGGGAGTGTCGCTGCCGTCAACCGGGCGGGTGACCGGACGGCCGCACACCGGGTACGTGCCCGAGCGCTTTCCCGGCACGCTGCCGTTCCCCGCGCGCGAGTACCTGCTGCACATGGCCCGGGTGCACGGACTGCGCGGCACGTCGGGCGCGCGGCGAGCCGACGAGTGGCTCGAGCGGCTGGGGGCGGCGGGCTACGCGACCCAGCCGCTGCGCGCGCTGTCGAAAGGCATGTGCCAGAAGGTGGCGATCGCGCAGGCGCTGCTGTCCAGCCCTGGGCTGCTTGTGCTCGACGAGGCGTGGACGGGCCTGGACCAGGCGGCGCGCGGTGCGCTTGACGCCGCCGCGCTCGAGCGGGTGGCCGATGGCGGAACGGTGATGTTCGCCGACCACGAGCAGGCAAGGCTCGCCGGGCGGATCAGCGAGCGGTGGCAGCTCGACGGCACGGGACGGGTGAGCGCAGCGCCCGGCGGCGCGGCCGACGGCGGGGTCGCGGGTGATGACAGCGTGCTGGTCGTGGTGCTCGCGGGGGTGGAGCCCGCCGGCGGCGCCCCGATCGCGGACATGCCAGGCGTGCTGTCGTGCAGTGTGGACGCGGGCCATGCGACCGTGCGGGTGGCCGCGCGGGCCTGCGACGAGGTGCTGCGGCGGGTGCTGTCCTGGGACGGGGTGCATGTGGCTGGCGTGCGCCAGGAGAAGGCGGCCGGCCGGTGATCGCGCTGCTGCGCTACCAGGCGGCGATCCTGCTGCGGTCGCACCGGTGGATCTTCCCGCTCATCGCCTACGGCGCGCTGATCGCCGTCGGAGCCGCGGGGTCGACGCCGCTCGCCGAGGGACTGGACTGGGGCGCGGCGATGCTGGTGCCCGTCGTCGCCTTCGTCACCAGGTCGATGCTGACGGCCGAGCCCGACGCCGCCCGCGCCTGCGCCGCCGCCGCCGCCGGGCCCGTGCGGGCGCAGCTGGCGGCGCTGCTGACCGCGCTTGGCGCCGGAGTCGTGCTCGCGATCGGCGGCGCCTGCGTCGAGGTCCTCAGCTCCGAGACCGCCAGCAACGTCAACCCTCCCCCGGCGGGGGTCGGCGTCAAGATCACGGCGCTGGCCGGCCATCCGGCGATCCTCGCGGCGGGGCTGGCCACGGCCGCCGTGTGCCTGCTTGTCGGGTCGGCTGTCGGGGCGCTGTGCAACCCGCCGCTGCTGCGCCACCCCGGCGCGGCCATGCTCGCCACGCTGGCGGTGGCGGTTTTCGCGCTGGCCTCGGGCGTCTCCCCCGCGGGCGCGGCGCTGCGCGAGAGCAGCGCCGCGCAGTCGCAGCCGCGGGCCGCGCACTGGCCGGGCGGCGTTCCGCTGGCCGCCGCCGCGTGCCTGCTCGCCGTCACCTGGACGGCGTCGACGTACGCCGCCGCCAGGCGGGAGAGCCGCTCGCCGGGCGCGGCCTGAGGTGCTCTCGCCAGCCCCGCGAACGGCGTGCCGGTCTTCCCCTCCTGGCCTCCCTCGGTAGAGCATGGCACCAGATCACTACGGGGAGGGAACAGATGGCGGACCCGAGAGTGCTGGGGATCGTGCTGGCCGGCGGCGCAGGTACCCGGCTGGCCCCGCTGACCGCCGACCGGGCCAAGCCGGCCGTGCCGTTCGGCGGCGTGTACCGTCTCGTCGACTTCGCGCTTTCCAACATGGCCAACAGCGGCATCCTCAAGATCTGCGTGCTCACCCAGTACAAGAGCCACAGCCTGGACCGGCACATCACGACGACATGGCGCACGAGCACGATGCTCGGCAACTACGTGACGCCGGTGCCCGCGCAGCAGCGGCTCGGCCCGCACTGGTACACCGGCTCGGCGGACGCGATCTTCCAGTCGATGAACCTGATCAACGACGAGGACCCGGACCTGGTGGTGGTCGTCGGCGCCGACCACGTGTACCGGATGGACCTGCGCCAGATGATCGCGCACCACATCGAGTACGGGGCGGGCGCGACCGTGGCGGCGCTGCCGGTGGCGCGGCAGGACGCCAAGGCGTTCGGCATCGTGGGCGTGGGCTCTGACGGGCGTTCCATCCAGAACTTCCTGGAAAAGCCGGCCGAGCCGCCGCCGCTGCCGGACAGCCCCGATGAGTCGTTCGCGTCGATGGGCATCTACGTGTTCGACACCAAGGTGCTGACCGACGGGCTGCGGCGGGACGCCGAAGACGACGAGAGCCGGCATGACATCGGGGGCAGCCTGGTCCCGCTGCTGGTCGGCGACGGCGGCGCGCAGGCGTATGACTTCCTGACCAACCAGGTGCCCGGCCAGACCGACCGCGACCACGGGTACTGGCGCGACGTCGGGACGATCGACGCCTACTTCGACGCGCACATGGACCTGCGGACCGTCGAGCCCATGTTCAACCTCTACAACAGCCGGTGGCCGATCCTGACCCACACGCCCGCGCTGCCCCCGGCGAAGTTCGTGCACGACAACGGCGACCGGGTCGGCCGGGCCATCGACAGCCTGGTCAGCAACGGCGTGATCGTCTCCGGCGGCCTGGTCAGGGAGTCCGTGCTGTCGCCCGGCGCCCGGATCAACAGCTGGTCGCTCGTCGAGCGGTCGGTGATCATGCACAACACGACCGTCGGCAGGCACGCGGTGGTGCGGGACGCCATCCTCGACAAGAACGTGCTCGTCCCCGAGGGCGCCCAGGTCGGGGTCGACAAGGAATACGACAGGGCTCGCGGCTTCGTCGTCTCGCCCGGCGGCATCACCGTGGTCGGCAAGGGCCAGGAGGTGCCCCAGTGAGCCGGCTGAAGGTGGCGCTGCTCACCCGCGAGTACCCGCCGGACGTGTACGGCGGGGCGGGGGTGCACGTCGAGTACCTGGCCCGGGCGCTGTCCGGGCTGGTGGACCTCACCGTGCACTGCCAGGGCGGCCCGGACCGGGCGGGCGCGGTCGCGCACCACCCGTGGGCGGAGCTGAAGGACCAGGTGCTGCGGGTCTTCTCCACCGACATGTCCATGGCTGACTCGGTGGCCGGGGCCGACGTCCTGCACTCGCACACCTGGTACGCGAACCTGGCCGGCCACCTGGGATCGCTCCTGTACGGGGTGCCGCACGTCGCCACCATGCACTCGCTTGAGCCGCTCCGGCCGTGGAAGGCCGAGCAGCTTGGCGGCGGTTACGCGCTGTCCTGCTGGGCCGAGCGGGTGGCTGCCACCTCAGCCACCGCGGTGGTGGCGGTATCGGAAGGCATGCGCGCCGACATCCTGTCCGCTTACCCCGAAATTTCCCCCGAACGCGTCCGGGTCATCTACAACGGCATAGACACCTGCGAGTACGCGCCGGACCCGTCGATCGACGTGCTGGCCCGGCTCGGCATCGACGCCGAGCGGCCGTACGTCGTCTTCGTGGGCCGGATCACCCGGCAGAAGGGCGTGCCCGTGCTGCTGCGCGCCGCCGCCATGCTCGAGCCGAGCGCGCAGCTCGTGCTGCTCGCCGGCGCGCCGGACACCCGGGAGCTGATGGGCGAGGTGACGGCCATGGTTTCCGGGCTGCAGGCGTCGCGGACCGGCGTGTTCTGGATCCCCGACATGCTGCCCAAGCGCGAGATCATCCAGCTGCTTACGCATGCGACGGTGTTCGCCTGCCCGTCGGTGTACGAGCCGCTCGGCATCGTGAACCTGGAGGCGATGGCCTGCGGGACCGCGGTGGTGGCGTCGCGGGTGGGCGGCATCCCCGAGGTGGTCCAGGGCAGCGTGACCGGGCTGCTCGTCCCGCCCAACGACCCGGCGTCGCTGGCGGACGCGCTCAACGTCCTGCTGCGCGACCCGGGGCGCGCGGCCGTGATGGGAGAGGCCGGGCGCCGGCGCGCGGTCGCCTCGTTCAGCTGGGAGACCGTCGCCGCGCAGACCGTCGAGCTGTATGGCGACCTGGTGCGGTTAGGTCCGCGCGGGCTGGCCTTCCCTTACCTGATGCGGACCGCGAGCAGGCAGGCGTCGTCGCCGGTGTCGGACTCGGCGCTTGCCAAGATCCTGGCGGCGTAGCTGTCCAGGTCCGGGCCGGAGGGGACGGCGGCGGCCGCGAACTCCGCGAGGGCGTCGCTGATCGAGGCGGCCCGCCGCTCGATGAGCCCGTCGGTGTAGAGCAGCAGGATGTCCCCGGCGCGCAGCTGGAGCGCGACCTGCTCGTACCCGGCGCCCGGCTCCATGCCGACCAGCATGCCCTCGGGCAGCGGCTGCACGGCGGCCACGCCGCCGCGCACCAGGACCGGCGGCAGGTGCCCGGCCCGCGCCCAGCGCAATTGGCGGGTCCGCGGGTCGAACCGTCCGCAGATCACGGTTCCTGTGACACCCTCGGTGAACAGGCAGGCCGCGAAGTTCAGCTGGCCGAGCAGCTCGCGGGGTTCCGCCCCGGTGGCGGCAAGCCCGCGCAAGGCGTTGCGGGCCGCGACCATGCCGGTCACCGCCTCGATGCCGTGCCCGGCGATGTCCCCGACGACGAGCAGCAGGTCGCCGCCGGGCAGCTCGAGCACGTCGTACCAGTCACCCGCGACGAGATAGCCGACCTGGGCCGGGCGGTACCGCACCGCGATGTCGACACCGGCCGTCTCGCCGGTGCTCGTTCCCGACGGCATGATCGCGCGCTGCAGCCGGATCGCCAGCTCGTGCTCTTCCGCGGCTCGCTGCTCGCTGTCGGCGAGCTGGTCACGGGTCGCGGCGAGCGCGACCTGGGTCTGGTACAGCGCGGAGACGTCCTGGAAGGCGCCGCGCAGCGCCACCACGTCGCCGTGCGCGAGAACCGGCTCGGCGAAGACCCGGATCTGCCTGACCGCCCCGTCCTCGGGGCGGACGATGCGGAACAGCGCCGCGGCCGGCTCCCGCTGCCGCAGCAGCGACTGGCGGAACCGGCGCAGCAGCGGGCGGTCGGCGGCGAGCACGTAGTCGTGCAGTTCGGACAGGGACACCGGATGTTGGGCTGGGTGCAGGCCGAAGACGGCGAACGCCGCCTCGGTCCAGCGGACAGTCCCGGTCGTGAAGTCCTCGTCCCAGCCGCCGAGCTGGCCCAGGTGCTGCACATGGCCGAGCAGTTCGGCCAGACGGCTGTCCTCGCCGGGCGGCCTGCCCCGCCAGGTGAAGACGACGCACCCGGCGTGCAGCGCGACGCGCAGGTCCGCGACCTTGGCGGCGTCGGCCTTGCCGGTCAGCGGGCCCGTCCGCGGCACGCCGACCGGCCCGGTCACCCGCTGCGCGCGGCCGTCGGCCAGGATCCGCGCGGCCCGCGCGAACAAGCCGTCGCCCGACGCGCTGTCCGGATAGGCCTGGAGCAGGGTAAGACCGGCGAGCTGCGCGGGAGAACGGCCCGCCGGGCAGATATAGCCAGGGCTGAGGTGGACGATGTCGAAGTCTGTCAGCGCGCCGCCGGAATCCCTGACCGGGCAGGCGACGAGGACGGATTCCGCTACCTGGTCGAGCAGCCGTGACACCGCCGGGTCCACGCCGTGCGGCGCCGCGCCGACGGCCCGGATCGGCAGCCGGTCATGGCTGGTTGCCAACGTCACGCCTCCCCGTCGCCACCGACCGCCTCCCGTCGCCGCGCTGAATGCACGGTACCACCTGAGCGCGAAACCTGACGGTTCTCAGCGCGATGGGCATAAAGGAGGTCTGCATTTCGCGGGCCAGGGAATATGCGTCTTCATCCCGGGCATGTTCCGCAATTGCAAATGCAAATGAGAATTCACCGGGGGCGCGTCTGGCAGCCCGGCCGGCGGCACGCCGCCGGGCCTGCACGGGCCCGGTCCGCGGGCCGGGTCTCGAAATCGTTGCAAGAGACCGCCGCAGCCGGGCAGGCGGGTTTCACCGGCGCCGGCCTAGGGTAGTGCGCTGCACCATGGCAGGAGTGCGAGCCTTCGTTCACCGTGCCAGCGGGGTGTGGTGTGGCTGAGGCACCGGCGGGGGTCGGCGTCTTCAGGCACGTCGGCTTTTTCTACCGGACCGACGAGCAGTACGCGGCCACCGTGGCCGGTTTCCTGCGCGACGGGCTGGCCGAGGGGGAGCCTGTCTTCGCCGCGGTTCCGCCCGCCAGGCTCACCCTGCTGCGGGACGCGCTCGGCGCGGACGGGCGGCGCGCCGAGTTCGCGGACATGACCGAGATGGGGCGCAACCCCGCCTGGATCATCCCGCGCGTGGCCGCGTTCACCCGCCGCCACGCCGGGCGGCACGTGCGCTACGTGGGCGAGCCGGCCTGGCCCGCGCGCAGCGCGGCCGAACTGCGGGAAGCGACCAGGCACGAGGCGCTCGTCAATCTCGCGTTCGCGGACGCCGACGCCGACATCCTGTGCCCTTATGACACGATGAACCTCGACCAGGCGGTCGTGTCCGACGCCAGGCGCACCCATCCGCTGTTGCTGTCAGGCGGCCGCCAGGGAGCGAGTTCCGCGTATGCCGTGCCGTTTCAGATCCCGCCGAGCTGCAGCCTGCCGCTGCTCGCCCCGCCCCGCGACGTCATGACGTACACGTACCGCACGGACTTGTCGCGGATCCGCGCCCTGGTGCTGCAGCACGCGAAAGAGGCGGGCCTCACGGACGCCCGTGCCAGCGACCTCGTGCTCGCGGTGAGCGAGGTGGCCGCCAACACGCTGCGGCACACGAATTCCCACGGCACGCTGACGATCTGGCACGACCAGGCCGAGATCGTCTGCGAAGTGCACGACGAGGGCACGATCACCGACCCGCTGGCCGGGCGGCGCAGGCCCGCTCCCGACACACCGGGCGGACACGGCCTCTGGCTCGTCCATCAGGTCTGCGACCTCGTGGAACTGCGCTCGGACAGCAGCGGGACGACCGTGCGCATGCACATGGCCATCGATCCCGCATCGCCGGGCGGCTAAGCCCGCCGGCACGGCATTGCTGTGGTAAAACACGGGTGTGGACCTGCTCACGACGTCTGTCGCGACGGTCGAGTCGGACCGCGGGCAATACACGCTGGTGGAGCTCGCCGGAGAAGCTGACGTGACCAACTGCGACGCGCTTCGCGAGGTGCTTGAGGCCGAAGTGGCCAGGCAGCCCCGCACGCTGATCATCGATCTCAGCGGGCTGCGCTTCATGGATTCCTCAGCGTTGCACGTGATCTTGCGGGCGAACCGGGCGATGGGCCGACAGGGCGGCGTGCTGGCGCTCGCGTCCCCGCGCGAGCCGGTGGCGAAGATGCTCCGGCTGACCGCCGCCGACCAGCTCGTTCCCGTTTACCCGACCGTGAGCGCGGCCACCGCGGGCTGACGCCGCCCCGCAAGTTCCGTGCGCGGCGTTTAGCCCGTCTCAGCGCTGGATACACTTTTTGTCAGTGGTGCCTACGACGCAGGCACGATCCACGCCAATCACGGCGTGCGTGCTCGCGCGGCCACTATCGAGTGACGTTCCCAGGCCTCCCGAGGGCTCGCCGTGACGGCTATCCGCGGTGAGGAGGCCTTCGATGAAGATCGCCCTGGTAGCGCAGCACGCGACGCCGTTCCCCGGCGACGGCGTCGCGCAGGCTGACGAGGACATCCGGCTGCGTGAGCTGAGCCAGAGCCTGGCCGCCACGGGCCACGGGGTGACCGTGTTCACCCAGCGCCACGGCACCCCGCCCCCGGCGGGCGCGGGGCCGCGCCCCGGCGTGCGGGTCGAGCACATCGGCCCGGCCGCTGCCATGGATGAGTCTGAGCTGCTCGCGCGGGTGCCGGAGTTCACCGACCGGCTGCGTGCGCGATGGAGCCGCGAGCGGCCCGACGTGGTGCACGCGCTGCGCTGGACGAGCGGCCTCGCGGCCCTTGCCGCCGCGCGAGACCTGCGCATCCCCGTGGTGCAGTCGTTCGGCTCGCTCGGCGTCGCCGAGCGGCGGCACCGGGTCATGCCGCATGACGTCGGCGCGGAACGCATCCGGCTTGAACCCGCGATCGGGCGCGGCGTCAGCGCCGTGGTCGCCGGGAGCTCGGCCGAGCAGTCGGACCTGACCCGGCTCGGGGTGCCGCGCCGGTCGATCAAGGTCATCCCGTGCGGCGTGGACACCGACGAGTTCACCCCGGAAGGCCCCGTCGCCGGGCGGACGGCCCGCCCTCGCCTGGTGACCGTGACCGACCTTGACGAGGAAGGCTCGCTGGGGACGCTGCTGCGGGCGCTGTCCAGGGTGCCGCGCGCCGAGCTGGTGGTCACGGGCGGACCGCCGCGCGAGCGGCTCGCCGCGGACCCGGCCTACCGCAGGCTCGCCGGGCTCGCCGGCTCCCTCGGCCTCCGCGGCCGGGTGCTGTTCACCGGCCAGCTGAGCCGGGGCGCGCTGCCGCCGCTGCTGCGCTCCGCCGACCTGCTCGTCAGCGTCTGCGACTACGAGCCGACGGGGGTCGTGTCCGTGGCGGCGATGGCCTGCGGCACCCCGGTCATCGCCTCGGCCGTCGGCGGCCACGTGGACGCCGTCGTCGACGGGACGACCGGCATCCTTGTCCCGCCCGGCCGCCAGGCGCTGCTCGCGCAGCGGATCAGGCAGTTGCTCGCGCACCCGATGCTGCTCCAGGCGTTCAGCATGGCGGCGGCCGACCGCGCCAGGTCCCGCTACTCCCTGGACCGGATCGCGCACGAGACCCTGGCCGTCTACGACCGCGCGCTCGACGCCGGCGCGGCGATCGCCGCCTTACCGGCGGTGGCCCATCACCCCTCACCCCCCGGAGATCGCGATGACGAACGTAACGACCGGTGCCACGGGCCTGCGGACGCGGCTGCGGCAGCTGTCCGACGACGAACTCCTCGGCCGCCTCCGCGTGCTGCCACGCGGCAGCGAGGAGCGCGCGGCCGCGTGCGAGATCCTGGTGGAGCGCCACGAGAAGCTGGTCCGGTCCTGCGTCAGGCAGTACAGGAACAGTCCCGAGCCGACCGAAGACCTGATGCAGGTTGGCTACGTGGGCCTGCTCAAGGCGATCAACAACTACGATCCGGCGATCGGCAACAGCCTGTCCGCCTACGCTGCCCCCTGCGTCAGCGGTGAGATCAAGCGGCATTTCCGTGACAAGCGCTGGCAGATCCATGTCCGGCGGTCCGCCCAGGAAGCGCTGCTCGAGCTGCGCAAGGCCACAGAAGAGCTCACCCACCAGCTTGGCCGCCAGCCCGGCGACGGCGAGCTTGCCGAGCGGCTCGGCATCAGCGACGAAGAGCTGCTCGAAGCCCGGCAGGCGGACATGGTTTTCACCACCTACTCGCTCGACGCGCCGCTGTCGGACCGCGACGAAAGCGCGGAGCTCGGCGACGTGCTCGGCGACGAGGACGCCGAGGTCGATCGCGCGATCGACATGGCGGCGCTCGCCACGCACTGGGACGAACTCCCCGAGCGCGAGCAGCGCATCCTTGTCATGCGCTTTTACGGGAACCTCACGCAGGCCGAGATCGGCACCCGCCTGGGCATCTCGCAGATGCACGTGTCCCGGCTGCTCACGCGGGCGCTCGGCCACCTGAGGGACCGGCTGCTCGACGCGGCCGTGAGCGTTTAACGGCGGACGTCGCCCGGCGGGCCGCCTAGGGCCCTAGGGCGCCGCGCCGGCCTTGACCGCGAGGATCGTGACGTCGTCCCTGAGCTCGCCCTGCGAGAACGTGGTGACGAGCTCCTGGACGGCGCGCACGGTCTCCGCCGCGGAGCGCCCTGCCGTCGCGGCGAGCGCGTCGGCGAGCCGGTCTTCGAAGATCTCCGAGTCCGCGTTCCTTGCCTCGGTCACCCCGTCGGTGTAGAAGAACAGCAGGTCGCCCTCGCCGATCTCAAGGTCAGCGCAGCTCGGCTTGGCGTCGCCGAACAGGCCGAGCGGAAGGCCGTCGCCGTCAAGGATCTCCACCCGCCCGTCGGCCCGCACGACCGCGGGGCCGGGATGGCCCGAGCTGGCGAGCCGCACCTGCAGCACGTGCTCGCGACGGCGCAGGAAGGCGAGCTTGACGGTGACGAACCTGTCGTCGTAGTCCCCCGCGAGCAGCACCTCGTTCGCCGCGGTGAGCACGTCCGCCGGCGCGGGGTGCGCGTGGACCAGGGCCCGGATCGCGTGCCGGGCCGCCGCGGTCACCGCCGCGGCGTCCTGGCCCTTGCCGCAGACGTCGCCTATCGCGACCACCCACTCGTCCCCCGCAGCGAACACGTCGTAGAAGTCGCCGCTGATCTCGTGCCACTGCGTGGCGCCGACGTAGGCCGCGGCGAAGTCAAGGCCCGGCACGGCGGGCAGCCTGGCCGGCAGCAGGCTGGCCTGCAGCGCCTCGGCCACCTCCGAGCGCTGGCGGAACACCCGGTCCACCCGGATGGCGATCGCGAGGTGCTGGCCCAGTTCCTCGGCCAGGCCAAGGTCGGCGATCC
>NZ_JASIAL010000412.1:0-10085 GCF_030042015.1 Trebonia sp.
CCGCCCGCGGGCTCCCACGCCCCGGCATCGCCCGCGGCCCGACCGGACCCCTCAGCGGTGCAGGCGCCGCCTGTCGCAGCGGCGTTGGCCGCCCTGGCTCCGGCTCCCGCGCGCCAGCTACCCCCCGCTGCCCGGCCGGCCCTCGCCGCTGCCCCGGACCCCGGGCCCACGACGCGAGATTCATGATGGGGGATAGAAACCCACCTTTAAAGGTGGGTTTCTATCCCCGCTGACGAAAGCCCGTGCGATCGGGCCGCTACAGGCCGCGCATGCGGCGGGACACCTTGCGGATGACTGGCAGGGCCGCGAAGTACGTGCCCGCCAGCGAGCTGCCGCTGACCGCGAGGTCGACGGAGATCCGGCCCTGCTTAGCCCAGTAGACGTCCTTGAGGTCGAGCAGCAGCGCGAACTCGTCCACGATGAGGGCAAGCGCGGCGCCGTAGGCGACCGCGGTGCCCGGGTGGCGGCGCAGCTCCTCGGTGCCGCGGACCGCGATCGCGCCGACGCCGGCCAGCATGCCGATGCCCCACATGTAGTGGTGCAGGTGCTCACCGCCAACGCTGAGGTTGCGGAACGGTCCCTTGCCGGCCTTGATGGCGTGCGTGACGCCCCGCACCCCGCCGAACACCGTCGTGAACGCCATCCAGCTGATCAGCGCCGACTGCTGGCCGCTGTCGAGCTCGGTGCGAAAAGCGTCGCGTACCTCCGCGACGACCGATCGTCTCTCCATTCAGGGGACAATACCCATCCGGCGGCCCGGATGTTACGTTGCAAGGACACGAACACGGAAGGAGCCGGCGATGACTTCCAGCGGGCACGCGCTGCTCGTGGTCGACATGCAGAACGGGTTCTGCCACCCGGACGGGTCGTTCCCCCGGGTCGGCCGCGGCCTCGAGGGCGCCATGGACGCGGTGCGCAACGCCGCCATCGCGGTCGGCCAGGCCCGCCGCGCGCATATCCCGGTCGTGTTCACCAGGCACGTTTACCGTCCTGGACGGCCCGACGAGGGTGCCGCGCTGATCCGCAACAGCCCCGAGCTGGCCGGCGTGGCAGGCCTCGCGAACGGCACCTGGGATGCCGCGGTATGCGCCGAACTCGGGTGCGGTCCTGACGACCTCGTGGTGGACAAGGTCCGCTTCGACGCGTTCCAGTGGACCTCGCTCGAGCCGCTGCTGCGGGGCCTGGGCGTGACGGACCTGATGATCTGCGGCGTGGTGACGAACATCTGCGTCGAGACGACCGCGCGTTCGGCGTTCATGCGCGATTTCCCCGTCACCCTGCTCGAGGACTGCTGCGCGGCCAAGACCCGCCGCCTGCACGAGCTGTCCGTCGAGGTGCTGAGCAGCTACGAGCTCGCCGAGATCGTCAGCGTCAGCCGCGGCTTCGACGCCGCAGACCCGCGCGGCGCGGCCGGCCGCCTGCCGTCCCCGGTCATGGCGTCCGCGTAGCCAGCCGCAGCCAGGCGTAACAGCGTGCAGCAAGACGTAGCCAAGACGTGGCAAGGCGCGGTAAGGAAGTGAACTCAGCGGGTGGCCAGCCGCCAGAGCAGCCGCCAGCCGAGCAGGAACAGGCCGAGGAACGCCAGCGCGACGACAACGAACGCGACCGCGGTGCCCTGGCCCGCGATCACCCGCAGGGCCATGCCGAGCGCCACGGCCGACAGCCACGCGGCCACCCCGGCCGGCGCCAGGGCGACCGGCGCCCGCCAGGCGCGCGACAGCGCCCAGCCGGCGACCAGGCCGCACAGGAACGGCCACGCCGTCGACGCGATGCCGCCGAGCGCCTCGCCCTTGGCGTGGCTGGCCCGCCCGATGATCACGAAGACGAGCACGCAGCAGATGTCGAGCAGCACTGGCGCGATCCGAGCCGGGCGCATGCAGGCAAGGGTACGCGGATCGTGCCCGTAACGAGCCACCCCGTTTCGTTCCGTCCCTGCTAGTCCGTGACACACCGAGCGGGGGAGCGGGGGAGCGGGGGAGCCCGCCGACAACGCTGCTTTCTTGCGCGATCATGAGGCTATGGGCACCTGGGTGGTCCGGCTGGACGCCGCCGGCGGCGGCCCCCGGCTCGCTGTGAAGGACTGCATCGACGTGGCTGGGCTGCCGACGACAGCGGGCTGCCCGGTTGTCGCCGAGATGGCCGAGCCGGCCGGCAATGACGCTTCGGTGGTGGCGTCCGCCAGGGAGGCGGGCGCGCGGGTCGTCGGCAAGACCGGGCTCACCGAGCTGTGCTGGTCGGCGAACGGGGTGAACCACTGGGCCGGGACCCCGGTGAACCCAAGGGATCCGCGGCGGGTCCCTGGCGGCTCCTCAAGCGGATCGGCGGTGGCCGTAGCAACGGGCGAAGCAGACACTTCATTCGGAACGGACAGCGCTGGCTCCGTACGGATACCCGCCGCATGCTGCGGCGTCGCCGGGCTCAAGACCGCGTGGGGCCGGGTCTCCGTGAAGGGCGTGTACCCGCTGGCGCCGTCGCTTGACACCGTCGGGCCGCTTGGCGCGGACGTGTCGGCGGTCGAACTCGGGATGGGGCTGATCGAGCCGGGCTTCACCGTGCGGCCGTGGCGTGGCGCGCTGACGGCCGGGCGGCTCGGGACACTCGGCCTCGAAGGCGTCGTGGACCCGGCGGTGGACGCGGCCGTGGACCGGGCGCTCGCCGCGGCGGGGGTAATCGTGACGCGCGTCGCGTGGGGTGACTTCCGGGAGGCGCTGGCCGCGGCCGCGGTGATCATCGACGCCGAGGGCTTCCGGACCAATGCCTACCTGATGCCGTACCTGTCTCAGCTCAGCCCGCACGTCCGGCGGAACCTCGAACGCGGCGCCCGGCTGAGCCGTGCCGACCGCGCGTCGGCGGACCGGACCAGGGAGGAGGTGCGGGCCGCGCTCAGCAACGTGCTCGCTGACTTCCCCGTCCTCGTGCTGCCGGTACTCGCCGGGCAGCCGCCGCTGATCGGGGGGCGGGGGTTCGCGCTCACCCTGCTGACCGCGCCGGCCAGCCTGGCCGGGCTGCCCGCGCTCGCGCTGCCCGTGCCCGCCGTCGGCGGCGTGATCGCGGCGCTGCAGGTGATCGGGCCCGACGAGGAGACAGTCCTGGCTTTCGGGCGGGTGATCGAGGCGGCCGCAGCGGCCGGCTGAGCCGCCCGCAGCAGCCACCCGCGGCCTCAGCCGAGCTGCGGGATGATCTCCGCGGCGATCTGCCCGGCATGCTCAGGCACCTCGTACAAGGGCGTGAACAAGATCAGCTCCGCCCCCGCGGCGGCCACCGCCCGCGCCGCGGCGACGCAGTCAGCGACCGTGCCCGCGACCGCCGCCTCCTCGATGGCCGGCACACGGCGCCCGTAGATCCCCGCAAGCGCGGCGTTGACCCGCTGCCGCGCCCGCGCCGCGTCGGAGTCTATGCCGATGTAAATCCGCTTGGCGATCGGGAACTCGGCCGCGGGGCGCCCCGCGGCCGCCAGCGCTTCCCGCACGACCGACACCTGCGCGGCGAAGGCCGCCGTCGATGACGACCCCGCGCCGAAAAAGCCGTCGCCGAGCCGGACCGCCCGGCGCAGCGCACCGTCGCCCGACGCGCCGAACCACAGCCGCGGGTACGGCTTCTGGGCCGGCTTCGGCTCCATCCGCGCGTCCTTGAGCTGCCAGAACTCGCCGTCGAAGGTCACGCTGTCCCGTGTCCACAGCGCCTTCGTCAGCGCCAGCCCCTCGGTGAACCGCGCGAGGTACCGCGAACGGTCAACGCCGAACGCCGCGAACGGGCGCTGCGGGCCGCCCGTGCCCACCCCGACCTCCAGGCGCCCGCCGCTGAGCTGGTCAAGCGTGGCCAGGCTCTTGGCCAGGTGCACGGGCGAGTGCAGCGTCGTCACGAACACCACGCAGCCGAGCCGCAGCGTGGACGTGCACGCGGCGGCGTACGTCATCGCCTCGAGCGGCGACAGCTGCGGGGACGCGCTGAGCGTCATCTCCTGCGCCCACGCGCTCTCGTAGCAGCCGAGTGCTTCAGCGCGGGCGAAGTAGGCGCGAAATGCCGCCGGGTCGAACTCGCCGTCGGCGTAGAACTGCGGGATCGAGATCGCGAACCTCATGGCGGCATCGTAACTAGCCGGGGCGCCGTGCGCCCCTTATGTGACCGTTGTCCTATATCTTCCGGGTATCCCAACGGCGCTACGGCGGAATAACGTACGAAGTGAGACTTGAGGACCCCAACGGGGCGGTGCCGCGGTCGGCGATCCCGGCCGCTTTGCCATGCGCGCGTCCCGTCGAACCGTGAAAGGGACGCGAATGCCCGACGCATCGTCCACCAATGGCTCAGTAGCGCTGCGTTACCAAGGCGGCGAGCTCGAGCTTCCGGTCAAGCCCGCGACCGAGGGCGCAGCGGGAATCGAGGTGACGAAGCTGCTGTCAGCAACCGGCATGGTGACGCTTGACCCCGGCTTCGTCAACACCGCCGCGTGCTCATCGGAGATCACCTACATCGACGGGGACGCGGGCATCCTGCGCTACCGCGGCTACCCGATCGAGCAACTGGCGGAGCAGTCGAACTTCCTCGAGGTCAGCTACCTGCTGATATACGGGGAGCTGCCGACCCAGGCGCAGCTGGCGCAGTTCACGCAGCAGGTCACCAAGCACACCCTGCTGCACGAGGACCTGAAACGGTTCTTCGACGGGTTCCCGCGCGACGCGCACCCGATGCCCGTCCTGTCGAGCGCCGTGTCCGCGCTGTCCACCTTCTACCAGGACGCGCTCAACCCGTTCGACGAGCCGAACGTCGAGCTGTCCACCGTCCGGCTCCTCGCCAAGGTGCCGACGCTGGCGGCCTACGCCTACAAGAAGTCGGTCGGGCAGGCGTTCCTGTACCCGGACAACTCGCTCGGCCTCGTGGAGAACTTCCTGCGGATGACCTTCGGCCTGCCGACGGAGTCCTACGAACCGGACCCGGCCGTCGCCAAGGCGCTGGACCTGCTGTTCGTGCTGCACGCCGACCACGAGCAGAACTGCTCCACGTCCACCGTCCGGATGGTCGGCAGCAGCGAGGCCAACCTGTTCGCCAGCATCTCGGCCGGCATCAACGCCCTGTTCGGGCCGCTGCACGGCGGCGCCAACGCGGCCGTGCTCGAGATGCTCGTCGACATCAGGAACAGCGGCGGCAACGTGGACGACTTCGTCGCCAAGGTGAAGGACAAGCACGAGGGCGTCAAGCTGATGGGCTTCGGCCACCGCGTGTACAAGCACTACGACCCGCGCGCGAAGATCGTCAAGGCCACCGCGGACGAGATCCTGGACAAGCTCGGCACCAACGACCACCTGCTCGACCTCGCCAAGCAGCTGGAGGAGCGGGCGCTGTCCGACGACTACTTCATCTCGCGCAGGCTCTACCCGAACGTCGACTTCTACACCGGGCTGATCTACCGGGCGATGGGCTTCCCGACCCGGATGTTCACCGTGCTGTTCGCGCTCGGCCGGCTGCCCGGCTGGATCGCGCACTACCGGGAGATGATCAAGGACCCGGCGACCAAGATCGGCCGGCCGCGGCAGGTCTACACCGGCCCGGCCGAGCGCGATTTCCTGCCGCTGGAGAAGCGCTAGCCAGTCCCCGCGCCGCCCGCTACCGCGCCGGATGCCCCGCTGGATGGTCAGCGCGGTAGTGGGCGGCCAGGATGTCGTCGCCGAAGTCGTTGGCCGGGTTCCGCCACACCGAGTGGATGTGGTTCCCGCCGCCTTGCGTGTTGTCCAGCTCGATCAGCAGGTCCGGCCCCTGCACGCGGTAGTAGTGCCGCTCGCCGGGCGCCGTGCTGCCCGCCCACGCGAACGCCAGGTGCTCCGCCCCGGCCGCGAGCACCCGGTCCAGCTCCGCCGCCGCCACCTCGGCAGGCAGCCGCCCGGCGAAGCCCGCCACGAGACCGACGAGCGCGTCCAGCCGCCTGCTGTCAAGAGCCGACCCGGGCACGCCCTTCGGCCCGTCGCGCACGTAGCTCAGGATCGACCGCTCGGTGTCGTCGATCGTGTAGTCGGGCTCGGGCTCGAACACGTGGTCAGGCAGCTCCACGGCGCCGATCCTTGGCACGATGCGGGTGGCGAAGTCCGGCGGCGGGCGATCGTAGATCACCGCGGCCGCCCGCTGCGCCTGCGACAGCGAGTTCACGAACGCGTACCCGCGCTCCTCGTCGTCCGCAAGCGGCGCAAGCGTGCCGAAGCCGGCCGGCACGCTGCCAAGCATGCACGGGGTGGGGGACAGGTACCGCCCGCCGGTGACGGTGAAGTTCAGCACCACGTGGTGCCCGGCGAGCTGCCACCCCCACGGCTCGCTCCGGCCCGGCGTCCCGAACACACGGAAACAGTATCGCCCCGGATCGAACAAGTGCGCGATGGCCGGCGCGGCGGCGAGCATCAGCGCCCGCCTGACGTGCTCCATCGCCATGATCGAGACGACCTTCGCGTAGCCGGGCATGCTCACCGAGGCGACGATGAGCTGGTGCGCGAGCTTGCGCTGCGGGTCGGAGAGGGAGCCGATGGGCAGCCCGTCCCGCACCGGCTCGGGCAGGTACGACCAGTCCCGCCGCACCCCGTCGAGCTCAAAACCGTTATCCAGAACGGACCGTTGCGCCTCATCGAGGCCCGCCATGAACGCGGTGGCCGCGGCGGCCATCCGGGCGGCGGT
Source organism: Trebonia sp. (assembly GCF_030042015.1). Lineage (GTDB taxonomy): Bacteria > Actinomycetota > Actinomycetes > Streptosporangiales > Streptosporangiaceae > Trebonia. The sequence goes on from NZ_JASIAL010000412.1 coordinate 6,655, forward strand.
CTCCGGCGCGAGGTACGGTTCGCCGCTTGTCGCCATGGCCGCCTCCGCGCCGCCGTTGGTTGGGATCACACAGTTGTTATCGCACGGGCCCTATGTATAACGTAACGCCGTGACCGAAGAGCCGACGGCGGCCGCGGAACAACTGTCGGCTCAGCAGGCGGCTGCGCGCGCCGACCCCTGGGACGACCCGCGGCTGCCCTGGGTGGGCAAGCCCCGGCGGGTGGACATCCTGTGCTGGGCGGGCATCACGATCAGCGGCGTGTACTACCTGATCCTGCTGCCGTTCCGGGCCGCCCTCGTGGGCACGCACCCCGTGCTGCTCGAGCTGCTGAACGGCTCGACCGAGGCGATCGTGGCCGCCGCCGCGTTCGCGCGGGTGGGGCACGGCTCGCTCGCCGTGGTCATGCTCGCCTCGATCCCCGGCCTGATGAAGTTCGACCCGCTCTACTGGTGGGCGGGCAGGATCTGGGGCGAGCGGATTATCCTGCTGTTCTCCGGCCGGCGCAAGCACGGCCAGAAGTTCATCGCCCGGGTACGCCGGTGGGGCCGCTGGTTCACCTGGCCCGCGGTCGTGGCCGCGCCGTTCCTGCCGGTGCCGAACGCGATCGTGTACGCCGTGGCCGGCTGGGCCGGGATGAGCCTGGCGACCTTCGTCATCCTCGACGCGATCGGCTCGCTGCTCTGGGCGGGCATGCTGGCTGGCCTGGGGTACGCGCTCGGGCACCACGCGGTCGTGGTAGCGCAGGCGATTTCGCGGTATGGCCTCTATGTCTCAATTGCGATCGTCGTACTTGTGGTGGCGGGACAAATGCGCGGTGCCCGGCTGCACCGTTAGCTGCACGTTACAAATGAACGTGCATTCGGCCTTGCATCTGCATGGCCCCTCGGGCAGGATGTGTGCTGCGTCGATCGCCCGGACGACGCTGGAACCCACCATCGGGGTCGCCATGAGCGTGAACCAACTCGTACAGCTGCCCACCCGGACCAGGATCGACCCTGCGGCCCGCAGGCCGATGGAGCTGCCAGCGCGGTTGGACTGCGGATCTGGGCGCCCGCGTGTCGTGCGGATGCCAGCTGACTGGTGGGACTCGCCGTCCGCGGTGGTGTGCCCGCTCAGCCGCGGGCCGCAGGCCTCTCGCGCGGCGCGCCGCCTGACCCGGAACACGCTGCGCGAGTGGGGACTTGCCGCGCTCGCCGAGGACGCGGAGATCATCGTCGGGGAATTCGTGGCGAACGCCGTCACGCACGGCGTCCCGTCGACCCCTGAGCGCAAGTCGGCCGGGGAGAACTTCGGCCTGCGGCTGCTGCGCCGCACCGGCGAGGTGATCTGCGCGGTGCTCGACCCGAGCGACGCGGCGCCCGTGCTGAAGGACCCCAGCGGAGCCGAAGAGGCCGGCCGCGGCCTGCAGATGGTGGACGCGCTGAGCGACGTGTGGGGCTGGAGCCCGGTGGCCGGCCGCGGCAAGGCGGTCTGGGCGATCCTCTTCTGTGCGTAACCGCCTGACCCGGCGCGCGGAGGGGGGTGGCGGATCAGGCGGTTAATCCTCGGGGACGGGACAGGCCACGAGGCAGCGCTGCTACCCTCGCAGGACGGCGACGATGCGAGAGGGAGGCGAAGCGTGATGCCCTGGACGTGGCGGTATGAGAAGGCAGACGGCGCGGTCGTGAACGGCCTGGGGCTGCAGGACGCGATCTTCGCCAGCCAGGGGGACGCGGAAAGCTGGCTCGGCGAGAACTGGCGCGCCCTGCTCGAGGCGGGCGTTGATCAGGTGACGCTGCTCGACGACGAGCGCAAAGAGTACGGCCCGATGAGCCTGCACCCGGAGGCCTGACCGCTGCCTGCCGCGGGTCGCGGGGCTGCTCTCACGACGGGCGCTTCGCCGGGCTTTCCGTGCGGCTCGGGTCGCGCGTCACCACGTCCCCAAGCGCCTCATCGATCGCGCGCATCAGGTCTGGGTCAAGCTTCTTGCCGGCCGCCCCGACGTTGTCCTTGACCTGCTCCGGCCGGGTGGCGCCGACGATCGCCGCCGACACCGTCGGCTGCTGCAGCACCCAGGCGACCGCGAGCTGGGCCGGCGTCAGGCCCGCCTCGGCCGCCAGCGCGGGCAGGGCGGCCACGGCGCCCAGCACCGGCTCGGTCAGCACGCGGCCGATGAATCTGGCGCCGCCCTGGTCGGTGGCCCGTGAGCCGGGCGGCGGCTGCGCGCCCGGCTTGTACTTGCCGGTCAGCACGCCCTGGGCGATGGGGGAGAAGACGAGCTGGCCGAGGCCCTCCTGCTCGCACAGCGGGATCACCTCGGGTTCGATGACCCGCCACAGCATGTTGTACTGCGGCTGGTTGGACACGATCCGGTCAAGCCCCATCTCGGCGGCGATGCGCAGCGCGGCGGCGATCTGCCCGGCGCGCCACTCGGACACGCCGACGTACAGGGCCTTCCCGGCGCGCACGAGGTCGTCGAACGCGCGCAGCGTCTCCTCCAGCGGCGTCTCGTAGTCGTACCGATGCGCCTGGTACAGGTCCACGTAGTCGGTGCCGAGGCGGCGCAGCGAGTTGTGCAGCCCCTCGGTCACGTGCTTGCGGGACAGGCCGCTGTTGTTCGGGCCGTCGCCGCGGGGCCAGTAGACCTTGGTGCAAATCTCGACGGTCTCGCGGCGCACCCCCTTCAGCGCCCGGCCAAGCACCTCCTCGGCCACCCCCCCGGCGTACACGTCGGCGGTGTCGAAGGTGGAGACGCCCTCCTCAAGAGCCGCGTGGACGCACGCCCGCGCGGCCTCCTCCTCGATCTGGGAGCCGTGCGTGATCCAGTTGCCGTAGGCGATCTCGCTGACTTTCAGCCCGGACTTGCCGAGATGACGGTATTGCATGGGAAGACCCTATCGATGCCGCCGGCTTCTAGTGAGCCGGTCCCCGGTTGCGGGGTCAGCGTGCAGTCGCCTGCTCCGGCCCCGCGCTGTCCCGGCTGCCCCGGGCACATCGGGCACATCGGGCGCCCCGGGCGCGCCGCGGTTTCCCCCGCCGCCGCGCCCCGCGTGTACGGTCCCGTTTGACCCGTGATCATGTTCCATGGGCGGTTTCCGGGGGGTGGTTCACGGCTGGACGGGGAAATGTCCGCTATGTGCCCGCTGCTGGCGGGGTTGACCCGTGACCTGCCCTGCGCCGCAGAGGGGCCAGCGGCCACGGCCGGCACCTTCTGTGACCGAAGACGGCTCACGTGGTGACCGCAGCACTCACGGCCGGCTCACTAGCCGGGCGGCTCCGCCGCCCGGCTAGAACGGGTCGCCCGGCTTGAGCCTGGGTGCGGGCATGCGGAACCGGCGGATCTGCAGAGCGCGCATCACCGCGTACGTCGTCATGCCGCGGGTGGACTCGTTAGGGAACCGCTCGGCGGCCAGCTTGTGCAGCGCACGGCGGATCACGAACGCGTCGACGG
>NZ_JASIAL010000067.1:0-4657 GCF_030042015.1 Trebonia sp.
GTGTACCCGGCTACGGCTATGCCGCAGCGGCGGGGCGCGGTTATGGTGACCGCTGTGGAGGGGTCTACGGTGACCGATGCGGCGGGCGGCGTACATGGCTTTCCGGCCGCGCTGACCAGTTTCGTTGGCCGGGCCGGGGTAGTGCAGGAGATCGCGGGCCTGCTGGGTGAGTGCCGGCTGGTGACGGTGACCGGGCCCGGGGGTGTCGGGAAGACGCGGCTGGCCGGCGAGGTAGCCAGTCAGGTGGCCGGCGAGTTCGCTGACGGGGTGTGGTTGGCGGAGCTGGCGGCGGTGCGGGACCCGGCGCAGGTGGCGGCCGCGGTGGCGGCCGCGCTGGGGATCCGGGAGCTGCCCGCGGCGGCGGCGGCCGATGCGCTGGCGCACGCGCTGGCCCGGCGGCAGTTGCTGCTGGTGCTGGATAACTGCGAGCAGGTGATCGGCGCGGCGGCGGAGCTGTGCGGCAGGCTGTTGCTCGGCGCCGATGATGTGCGGGTGCTGGCCACGAGCCGGGAACCGCTGCGGATAGCTGGCGAGGCGCGGTACCGGCTCGGGCCGCTGCAGCTGCCCGACCCGGGTAATCCCGCAGATCCTGACGGGTCGGAGGCGGTGACGCTATTCGCGGAGCGGGCCCGCCGGGCCGACGCGAGCTTCGCGCTGGATGACGAGACCCGGCCGGTGGTGGCGCGGCTGGTGGCGCGGCTGGACGGGATGCCGCTGGCAATCGAACTGGCGGCCGCGCGGGTCGAGGCGCTGGGCGTGGCCCAGCTGCTTGACCGGATCGATGACCGGTTCACCCTGCTGGCGGCGGGAGACCGGCTCGCGGCGGCCCGGCAACGGTCGCTGGCGGCCACCGTGGAGTGGAGTTACCGGCTGCTGGATGAACGGGAACGGCAGGTGTTCCGCGCGGTGTCGGTGTTCCCCGGACCGTTCACGCTCGAGGGGGCCGAGGCGGTCGCGGGGGCAGGCGCCGGGCCGGCTGTGCTGCGCCTGGTGGACTGCTCGCTGCTGATCCCGCCGCGGGCAGGCCCGGATGGCCGGTCCCGTTATGTGATGCTGGAGACGCTGCGGGCCTACGGGGCAGGGCTACTGGCCGAGGCCGGCGAGGGTGACGGCGCGGCGTCCGCGCTGGCCGGGTACGCCCTGCAGATGGCCGAGGAGGCCATGGCGGGGCTGACGGCCGGCACCGGTGAGGTGGCCGCTGCCCGACGGCTGGATGCGGAGGACGCGACCATGCGCCGGGTGCTCGACTGGGCTTTGGAGCACGACGCGGCCTTGGGTGATGGTGCTGCCGTGGCGCCGCGGCTGGCGGCCGCGCTGGCGTGGTGGTGGCAGGTCCGGGGTCGGCTCGCCGGTCAGGTGCCGCTGCTGAGCGCGGCCGTCGACCGCGCCGACGCGGGCAGCGACGCATGGTGCGCCGGGCACAGCTGGCTCGGCCAGGCGTCGCTGGATTCGGCCGATCCGGCCGGGGCGCTGCGCCACTTCACCGCCGTTCGGGACGCCATCGGCGACCGCGGAGCGTCTTTTACGCTGATCAGGTGCCTGAGCGACCGATCGGCGACGTTGCTCGGCGTGGGACGGATCGCCGAGGCGGCCGACGATGCCCGCCGGTCCCTGGCCCTGGCCCGCGACGGTGATGACCCGGTTACCGAGGCGCTGGCCCTGGCGGTCCTCAGCCTGGTCGCCTGTGTCGGCGGCGACCGCGTGGGCGCCGTGCAACTGGCCAGGCAGGCGGAGCGCATCTCGGCTGGCCTGCACGGCCCGGTGGCGCGGGCGTGCGGCCACACCCTGACGACCGTGCTGATACAGGTCGGCGACGTGGCCGCTGCTGAGCGGACGTGCGCCGGCGGGCTGGCCGACGCCCGGGACGCGGGCGACCTGTGGAGTCTGGGGAACCTGCTGGAGAAGATGGTCGTTCTCGACCTGGCATCGGGCCGTTACACGGACGCCGCCCTGCACTTGCGGGAAGCCCTCCAGACTGCCCTGCGGACCGGCGTGCGCAGGAAGGTGCTCGAGGACCTGGACTGCTGCGGGTACCTGTGCGCCTGGACCGGGCGCTCCGCCGAGGCTGTCACGGTGTGGGCCGCGGTGGTCGCGCTGGGGCGCGGGGGGTTCTCGGTCCCGTCGCGGCCGGATCTGCCCGAGGGCTGGCTCGAGCGGCAGCAAGCCCTACGCGAAGCCCGGCGGGCGCTCGGACCGGCTGCGACGCGGTCGGCGGAGGAGCGCGGCACGGCGATGAGCCTGGCCACCGCGGCCGAGTACGTTCTGATGGTAACCGCTGCGGGCCCGGAGCCGCCGGCCGCGGCACCAGGCCTGGAAGCGCTCAGCCCACGGGAACGGGAGCTGGTCACCCTGGTCGCCCGGGGGCACACCGATGCGCAGATCGCCGGCCAGCTGTACATCAGCGTGCGCACGGTCAGCTCGCACCTGGACCGCATCCGCGATAAGACGGGATGCCGGCGCCGCGCCGACCTCACCCGCCTGGCCCTCAGCGCCGGCCTGGTCTGACGCGGTCCGGGACTGGCGCAGCCCGCCTAGCCGTGCAGCCGCTCGCCACCCGGCAGTGTGGGTGATTGCACCCCGGCCATGGCTGCGCGGCATGTGGGGCGAAACGACCCCTGCCGCGGACCTGGCAGGGCGGCCGAACCTGTCGCTGAGGGCCGGCAAGCCGGCCGGTACCGAGCAGATAGGACAAGGCAATGACCGCGCAACTTACCCGCGAGGGAACTCCGGCCAGGACGGCACAGCCGGCCGCCCCGGCCGGCCGCGGATGGCTCAGGGAGGGGTGGCACCGGATCCACCTGGCCATTCAGGAGATGAACCACGCGTCCCGGCTGGTCGTGGAGCTCCAGGCGCCGTGGGGCGTTGACAAGCATTGGCACCGCAGGTGACGATCCCGGCTGTGGACTCGTTCGCCGGCAAGCTCGCGGTGGTGACCGGCGGCGGCTCGGGCATAGGCCGCGAGCTGGTGCGCCAGCTGGCGGCGCAGGGCTGCTCGGTCGCCGCGTGCGACCTGAACCCGGACACGATCGCGGTGACCGCGGCCACGGCGTGGGCGGCCGCCCCGCCCGGCCTGCGAGTCACCGGCCACACGTGCGACGTCTCCGACGAGGCACAGGTCCAGCGGTTCCGCGACGAACTGCTCGCCGAGCACGCCAGCGATCACGTCGACTTGGTCTTCGCCAATGCGGGCATCTACGGCGGCGGCAGCTTCGTCGGGGACTCCCGCCAGGAGTGGGAGCGCACCTTCGCCATCAACTGGTGGGGCGTGTATTTCTGCGCCCGCACGTTCTTGCCGCTGCTGATCGCGAGCGGCGACGGGGTCCTGGTCAACACCTGCAGCGTCGCCGGATTCTGGCCGACGGCAGGGGCCGGCGCGCCGATCACGGCTTACGCCGCGTCGGAGTTCGCCATCAAGGGCTTCTCCGAAGCGCTCATCGAAGACCTGCGCTCCAACGCGCCGCAGGTCCGGGTCGTCGTGGCCATGCCGGGTGTCGTCAACACCGAGATCTACGAGAACTCCCAACGCGCCCTCGGCCGGCCAGCGTGGGACCAGCTGAGCGACGCCGGGCTGCTGGAGCTGATCCCCGATCGTACGCGGTCCACTCTCATCGAGATGGGCCTGCTGGCCGAAGACTTCTCCGCCGACGACCTGCGGCAGCTGATCCCGCGAATGAAAGAAAAAATCCGGGACCAGGGGTTCACCCCGGCGCAGGCCGCGGCCGGCATCCTGGACGGAGTGCGATCCGGAGCCTGGCGGATCCTCGTCGGCGAGGAAGCCAAGATGCTCGACGAGCAAGTCCGCGCGAACCCCGAGGCCCCGTTCAACTACGACAACTACGCAGAGATGTACGGGCCTCTGATAGCACAGGCACAAGCGAAGGCGTCAGGCACAGCGGAGCCGTAACCACTGCGGTCCGAACATCCATGATGGGTGGCAGACCCGCCGCGCTCCCGACGCCCACGCCGCCGGATGCAGCCCAACGAGCTCGGCGCGCTTCGAGAACGCGGGCACCTGATCCTGGTAGTCACCGCAACGGCGGCAGGGTCGTAACCCGCTCGCACCCTGTACCGCGCGGGCGATCGACCTCGCGCGGCCTGTCCGGCCAGGCAGCTGGATCGCCACCCGGCGGTGTGGGTGATTCCACCCGGCCATGACCGCGGGGCAAGAGGGGCGAAACGACCCCTGCCGCGGACCCCGGCGGGCGGGCGAACCTATCGCTGAGCGCCGGAGAACCGGCCGGTCCCTTGCAGATAGGACAAGGCCATGACCGCACCACCGACCCGCGATGGAACTCAGACCCCGATGACAGAGCCGGGCACCACAGCCACAGGAGGCATTCCTATGAACGCACCGAACCAGCACATGCGCGGCTGGCGCCTTGTACTCGACTACACGCCCTTCCCCGACCTCCGCAAAGGCCTGCGCGGGCGGTGGCTAGCTTCGGCGCAACCCGGCATCTACCGTCTGGTCCCGCCATGGGTCTACCGCCACCCCCGCTTCTTCGGAGTCGGGCATATGGCCGGCGGCAGCGTCGCGGTCGCCGCTGGCCTCATCTGCCTCGCGTACGGCGTCTACGGATGGGCAGCGTTCTTCCTGGTTATCGGAGCGCTGAATCTCGGCGGTGGCTTCTGGTACGTCACCATCGCCCGCTCCGCA
>NZ_JASIAL010000413.1:0-4660 GCF_030042015.1 Trebonia sp.
CGGTGCGCCGCTGGCTCAGTGGCTATCGTCTGCGCCACCCGGCGCCAGCTGGGGGACGGCTGCCGCTGCCTCACCCCGAGCGGGTGGGCCGTTCCTCCCGTCAGCTAGTCAGCCGTCTTTGGCGACCCTTCAGGGCGCGGTGGCAGCAGATCGGCGTTCGGCGATAGCGCGGCAACGTGGCGGCGGATCTCGTCGAGGAGGGCCATCTGCGTGGACATGGCCACCTGAAGATCGTGCACCTGCATGGTCAGTTGGGTGTTCTCCGCGATTGCATCCTGCAGCCCTCGCTCGATTGCGACGTCACGCTCGACGCCGGCCCGGATGTGCGCTAGCAAAACGGTCAGCGCGTCCTGCGCCCGGTTGGCCGCGGCCGCGACGAGGAAGCCGATGAACAGCTCGGCCACGGTCGTGATCAGGTTGAGCGGGAAGTTGTAGCCAGTTGAGGTGAACCACGCCGGCAGCCACGCGCCAGAAGCGAGATAGTGTCCGCCCAAGGCGAAGATCAGGGTCCAGAACACCACAAGGACAAGCCAGAACGCGATGTTGGCGGGTCTGCCCATCGCCTCGGAGACCCAGTTCGCGAACTTCAGGAAGAGCCCGGGGGGCTTCTCGATCGTGGTTGGCTGGGCGGGATCTATGGCCGGATTCGCGGTTGTGATGGCCGTGTCGGAAGCGGTCAAGGTCGCTCCAATCCAATGTCTATGCGGCGCCAGAGCGCCCGGTGCCGCGTTCTGCCTGCTCCTGGCCGCCGGGGGCGGGCCCTTGTCAACAGCACAGGAATAATGCCGCATCCGATGAGATTTCGGATAGAACCCGATGCGCCCGGAACCCGCAAGGATGTGCGCCTTCGGCAGCTTTGATCACATCAGGGCGGCGAGTTCGGTGATGGACGACACGGACAGGTCCCACGGCTTGGTGGCGACGCCGGCCCCGGGAATCCCCGGCCCTTGCTCCAGGGGCCTGGAGATGAACGCCGCCGCCAGGCCCGCCTGGCGGGCGGCTGCGAGGTCGGCCTCGTGCGCTGCGGCCAGCATGATTTCCCCCGGCTCAAGCCCGAGCATGGCGGCCGGCCGCAGGTACGCCTCCATGGCCGGCTTGTAGGCTTTTGTCACGTCCGAGCCGAGGATCAGGTCCCAGGGCAGCCCGCCCGCCTTCGCCATCTCGAGCAGCAGGGAAGTGTTCCCGTTCGACAGCGGTCCGACGATGTAGTCGCGCTTCAGCGCAGTGATGCCCGGGACGCTGTCGGGCCACGGCGGCAGGAGGTGCCAGGCGCGGTTGAGTTCGTCAAGCGCCGCCGGGCCGAAGCGCCCCGGATCGAGCCCGAGGTCGGCAAGCACGCCGTCGAGGTTCTCGCGGTGCGGCACGTCCAGCGGGACAAAGGGCCGCTGTCCGGTACTGACCCGTCGCATCGCCGGCATGTACCGGGACCGCCAGGCGTCGGCGAACGCACAGGCGTCGAGTTCGAGGCCGTGCTCGCCGGCGAACCGGCGGGCGGCCGCGGCGACCCCGGTCCGCCAGTCGACCACAGTGCCGAACACGTCGAACAGCACGGCCCTGACGGCCTGGGCGGTGGACACGGGGGTGAATGCCACGGTGCCAGCATCTCATTCCGGCCGCGGTACCGGACACACTCCGGCCGGCACGATGACACGAGAGCAGGATCCAAGGGGCCGGGACCCGCCTGGTAATACCGAATCGATCAGGGTAAAGAGTTGGAAATAAGTGCAGGTGGGGGAACACTGTGATCGTGCAGATGCTGGAGCGGGGAGCGTCTTTGGCGGCGCTGGCCGGGTATGCGCGCGAGGCGCGGGAGGGCGATGGACGGCTGGTCCTGGTGGCCGGGGAGGCGGGCATCGGCAAGTCGGCCCTGGTAGAGCAGCTGCGAAACGATCTGCCTGATGCCCGCTGGTCGTGGGGGGCCTGCGACGGACTGTTTACCCCGCGCCCCCTGGGGCCGCTGTTTGACCTGGCCGGCCAGCTCGGCGGGGAGCTGGATGATCTGTGCCGGGGCGGTGCGGCCCGCGAGGACCTGTTCCGCGCCTTGCTGCGCCAGGTCAGCGAGCGGGGCCCGCTGAGTGTGCTGGTCGTGGAGGACATCCACTGGGCCGACGAGGCGACCTTGGACCTGCTGCGGTTCCTTGGCCGGCGGCTGCGGGATGTGCCGGTGCTGCTGATCGCCACCTACCGGGGCGAGGACCTGGCGGCCGATGATCCGCTGCGGGCTGCGCTCGGGGAGATCGCCCGGCAGCGGTCGACCCGGCGCGTGGACCTGGCACCGCTGTCGGCCGAGGCGGTGCGGATCCTGGCCGACGGGACCGGCCTTGACGCAGCCGAGCTGTACCGGCTGACGAGCGGGAACCCGTTCTATGTCACCGAGGTCGTGCGGGCGGGATTCGGTGCGGTCCCGCCGTCGGCCCGTGATGCGGTGCTGGCGCGCGCCGCGCGGCTGGGCGGCGGGTCTCGTGAGGTGCTGGATGTCGCGGCGCTGACCGGTGCCCGCGTGGAGCTGGGTCTGCTGGAGTCCGTCACCGCGTGCCCGCCGGCCGCCGTGGATGAGGTGCTGGCGTCTGGGCTGCTCGCCGAGGACGGTGGGTGGCTGAGGTTCCGGCATGAGATCGCGCGGCTGGCGGTGGAGCAGGCGATGCCGCCGCGCCGCCGCGTCGTCGTCCACGCCCGGATCCTGGCTGCTCTTGGTGTGCTGGGGTGCGAGGATGATGCGCGGATGGCGTTTCACGCGGAGGCGGCCGGCGACCGGGCGGGCGTGTTGCACCATGCGCCGCGCGCCGCGCGTCAGGCAGCCGAGCTGGGTTCACACCGGGAGGCGGCCGCGCAGTTCGAGCGCGCCCTGCGCTGCGCCCCAGCCGCTGACCCGGCGGTGGCCGCCGGGCTTTACGGCGGACTTGCCATCGAGCTGCTGTTGGTCGGCCGGTTCCAGGGCGCCGTCGAGGCCGGCGAGCAGGCGGTGAGGTTGTGGCGTCAGGCCGGTGACCGTCTGCGCGAGGGCGACACGTTGCGGCATCTGTCCTGGGCTCTGCAGCAGCTGGGCCGGGGCCCCGATTCGGTCGCTGCGGGCGAGGCCGCGGTGGCGGTCTTGGAACCGCTGGGACCCGGTACCGAGCTGGCGTGGGCATATGCCAGCCTTGCCAGCGCGCGGATGGTGAATTCGGAGCATCAGGCGGCGGTCGACCTGGCGGTGCGGGCGCAGGTGATCGCCGAGCCGCTGGGTGCGGTAAATGCGCTCAGCGACGCGCTGAACACCCAAGGCTGCTCGGTTGCTCACATGGGCGGCGGGGAGTGGACCGGGTACCTGCTCCGGGCACTGGATGTCGCGCTCTCGGCCGGTCTTCACGGCCAGGCGGGCCGGGCCTTCGCGAACCTTTACAGCTGCCACGCCGATCAGCGGCGATTCGCCGAGGCGGAACGGTATTTCACCGATGGCGTCGCGTACTGCGAGGAGCACGATGCCGGTTCGCACGCGGCCTTCCTGCGGGGGGAGCGGACGGTAGCCCTGGAGCGGACCGGGCGCTGGGATGAGGCCGTGGCGCTCAGCACCGAACTGCTGGCCGACCTGTCTTCGCTGTACCGGCTTCACCCGCTGCACGTGCTCGGGGTCATCCGGGCCAGGCGCGGCGAGCCGGGTGCCTGGGAGTATCTCGACGAAGCGGCGGAGCGCGCGGACGCTTGCGCTGAGCCACAGTGGATCATCCCGGTGCGGCTGGCCCGCGCCGAGGTGTGCTGGCTGCAAGGCGACCCGCACCGGGCCGCCCATGAGGCCGAACTGGCCGATGACGCACAGGTCGGCTCGGACGGATGGGAGCGCGGCGCGATCGCCGTCTGGCTGCGCCGTACCGGTTCGCCCCGGCCGCCGCGCGGTGAGCTGCCCGGGCCCTGCCGGCGGCAGCTGGCCGGCGAATGGGCGCAAGCCTCCCGGGACTGGGCCAGCCTGGGCTGTCCGTATGAGGCGGCGCTCGCCCTGCACGACGCCGGTGATGAAGCCGCCCAGCGCCAGGCGCTGGAACTTTTCGCCGGCCTCGGCGCCACGGCGGCCGCCCAGCTCACCCGGCACAAGATGCGCACGCTCGGCATCCGCTCGATCCCAGCCGGGCCGCGGACGCAGACCCAGGCTGATCCGCTCGGGCTGACCCGCCGCGAGCGCGAGGTACTCAAGCTGATCTGCGCCGGGCACACCAACGCGGAGATCGCCGCCAAGCTGGTCATCTCGGCCAAGACCGTCGACCATCACGTTTCGGCCGTCCTGGCGAAACTGGGCGCTCCGACACGCCGCGCCGCCGCCGCCCACGCCGCCCGGCTCGGGCTAGCCGGCACGCCGACCGCCCCGCGCTGACCGGGACGGCGGCCCGGGGGGCATAGTGACGGCCGCGAGGCGGAAGCGCTCGTCGACGCCCGACGGCGCGCGGCCGGCGACCGGCTCGAGCAGCGTGAGCTCTACCCGGGTGTCCCTCCCGCAAGATGGGTAAGCGCGCGGGAAAGCTAGGCAGCCCCAGGGTGAAACTGGGGAACCGCTCCCGATGCGGGGCGCCGGCGTGCCGCCATAGGTTCGGGCTGGCTGCGATGACCAACCGGAAAGGGAGCGATCCGCATGAGCAACCACCCCGACATCCTGGCGGCGCTGGCGCGGGAGCGGCAGCAGGCGATGCTG
>NZ_JASIAL010000414.1:0-3604 GCF_030042015.1 Trebonia sp.
CGTGCAGTCGCCTGCCCCGGCCCCGCGCTGTCCCGGCTGCCCCGGGCACATCGGGCGCCCCGGGTGCCCCGGGCGCCCCGGGCGCGGCGCGGTGTCCCCCGCCGCCGCGCCCCGCGTGTACCCTGCGCCGCCCTGCGTCACGCGCCCGGCGGGATGCCTGAACTAACTGCCCAGGGGATGAGGCATGACGCTTGACTCAGGCATCTGCGCGCGGCGATCGCGGCTGCCCGGCGCGGGTACCCGCGGATGAGCCGGATCTGTGCCCGGCCGTGACCCCCCGCCGTCCCCTGCCGCCCGTGCCGCTGGCGTGCCCGCCCGGGGGATGCGCCTCATGATCACGGGTCAAAGGTGGCCGCGGGCGGTCCCCTTTGACCCGTGATCATGGTCCATGGGCGGTTTCCGGGAGGTGGTTCACCGCTGGACGGGGAAATGTCGGCTATGTGCCCGCTCCTGGCGCGGTTGACCCGTGACCTGCCCTGCGCCGCAAACGGCCAGCGGCTAGGGCTGGCACCTTCTGTGACCGAAGACGGCTCACGCGGTGACCGCAGAACCCACGGCCGACTCACCAGCCGGCGATGGCGACTTCCGCGCTGGCCGCGTTGTTCAGCAGGTTCGGATCGGGATTGAGTGCGGCTGCGGCCACCGCGACCGCGGCGGTGCCCTTGCTCTCCGCCTTGACGGTGATCGTGAGGGTGTCGGCCTGCCCGGCCGGCAGCGGCACCAGCGACCAGCCCACCAGGCCGCCGAGCCGAATGCACCCGGACGAGCAGCCGGTGACCGTCAGCGGCGCCAGCACCACTGCCGCGGCGGCCGCGTTCTCGGCCAGCGCGGGGCCGGCGTTGGCCACCGTCACGGTGCACGTCCCCGTGGCGCCCACGGCCAGGCTGGCCGGGCAGGACAGCCTCGCGGAAACGTCCGCGGCGGGGCCCACCGACACGGTGAACCGTCCCGTGCTCACCGACCCTGAGGAGTCTGACGCGGTCACCGAGTAGGTGCAGGACTTGGTCCCGGCGGGCGGCGTCCCGGACACCAGCCCGTCAGAGCTGACCGACAGCCACGAGGGTGCGCCGCCGGCGACGGTATACCTCGTGGCGTAGTCCGCGCTGAACTGGTAGCTGTACGGCGTGCCCGTCCCCGCGGCGTACTCGGCGGGGTTGGTGCCTGAGGTCACGGTGACCGTGCCCAGCGCAGTGGCCGACCCAGTCTCGTAGAAGCTCACCGTGCCCGCCGTCACGGGGTTGTTCGCCGAGTTGGTGACATCGGTGACCGTGGCCGTGAAGTCGACCGGGGTCCCGGCCGTGCCCCCGCCGCCAGTCTCGCTGAGCGTCGTGGAAACACGAGTTCAATTACGGCAGCGGCCAATCCGGTGCTGAGCTGCGGCTTTTCTCGCGGCAGCCCGGTAAGGTCACGTCGCCGACCGGACGGCGGCGGCGGTGTCACGAGCCGCGTTCCAGGCAACGGCGGTGGCCACCACGGCGGCCGCCCCCGCGGTCAGCATCGCGGCGCGGTCGCCGGTGACCCCGGTGACTCCGCCGCGCATGGACTCGGCGATGGCTGGCAACAGCGCCGCGCCGACCGCCGCGCCGATCTGGCGGCTGGTGTTGATCACCCCGCCGGCCAGGCCCTGATCGCCGTCCGCAAGCGCCCGGCTGGCGATGACCAGCGAACCGAATGCGGTTCCCGCGGTACCGAAGCCGACCAGGATCACCACCGTGAGCACCGGGCTGTAGCCGCCAGACGGCAGCCGGGCAAGGGCGGCGAAGCCGAGCGCGGCGGCCGCCCCGGTCAGCACGAGCATGCGGCGGACGCCGACCTTGCCCGCTAGCCTGGGGCCGAGCAGCCCCGTGGTGAAGCCCGCGACGCCTTGCGGCGCGATGACCAGGCCCGTGGCCAGGGGCGAGAAGTGCAGGGCCTGCTGCAGGTACAGCGAGAGCACAAGCAGTTCCCCGCCGTTCCAGACGCCGAGCAGGAACGCCAGCGCGGCGCCGTTCCGCAGCCCTGGGCGCAGCAGCAGCCGCGGCCGGACCAGCGGCTCGGGGTGGCGGGCCTCCGCCACCCCGAAACAGGCCGCGACCGCAGCCGCCGCCGCGAGCGTTCCGGCGACGGGCAGCGACGTCCAGCCGAGCACGTCCCCCTGCGACACCCCGAAGACAACGAGCGCCACCGCCGCGGTGATCAGCACCGCGCCGCGCACGTCCAGGTGGCGCCCTGCCCGCGTGCCGCCTGATTGCCTGCCATCCCGAGCTGCCTTCGCCCTGGTGTCGGGTCCGCGGAGGATCCGCGGCGCCAGGACGGCGGCGGCCAGGCCGACCGGCACGTTCACCAGGAACACCGAGCGCCAGCTCGTCCACTCGACGAGCACGCCGCCGAGCACCTGGCCGGACACGAAGCCGACCGCGGAGATCGAGCCGTACAGCCCGATCGCCCTGGCACGCCGCGGACCGGCGGGGAAGCTGGTGGTGATCAGCGAGAACGCTGCCGGGGCGACGACGGCAGCGCCGGCACCCTGCACGACACGGGAGGCGACAAGCAGCACCGGGTCGCGGGCCAGCCCGCCCGCCAGCGAGGCCAGCGAGAACACGATCAGCCCGGCGATAAACATCCGGCGCCGACCCAGCAGGTCCGCGGCGCGCCCGCCGAGGATGAGCAGGCCGCCGAACGCGATCGCGTACCCGGTGACCACCCACTGCACGACGGGCGTGGTCACGCCGAGTTCGCGCTCGATCGAGGGCAGCGCGACGTTAACGATGCTGAAATCGAGCACGACCATGAACGCGGCGACGAGGATAAGCGCCAGCCGCAGGCCCGCGCGCAGGCCGGCGTGAGTGTCACGGTCGTCAGCGGTAGCGAAATCGTCGCGGGCAGAGTAAGAGGATGGTGACGGGACGGACGCGGGCATGGCACCAATCGGGTACGTAAGGTCGGATGCGGGATCCGTTGGCGTGCAACATGGTGACCGATGGCGGTATGCCCGGTTACATTGTTCCGCTCGTCACATTTGCCTGACTCGGCCCGGGGGGTATCCCCCGGCGCCACGCCGGCTAGACGGCACGCCAAACACGATATATCTTGTTAACAGGAGGTAGACATGAGCGACTTCGAGAGGCGGGTCCGGCAGCGGCTCAATCCGTTGAGCACCGCGTTCACCGGTTGGTGGTGCCACTCCCGCATCAGGCAGGCCTGGCTGCGGCGGTCCGAGAGCAAGGACACGGTGCGCCGCGAGGCGACGACAGTGTCCAAGCAGGCGCGCTCTGCCCTGCATGACCTGCGGGACAGCGAGGCCGGCAAGCGCGCCGCGACCACCCTGAACGACCTGCGCGACAGCGACGCGGGCAAGCGGGCGGCCACCGCGCTGAACGACCTGCGCGACAGCGACGCGGGCAAGCGAGCCGTGGGCGCGTGGAACGACCTGCGGCAGCGCGAGTCCGTCCGCAAGGCCGGGGCGAGCGCACGTCGCGCGCTGCACGACCTGCGCAGCGGCGGCGGCGGGAGCGCCGACTCGGGCGGCACCACCACGTCGTGACCGCACCGGGTCACCAGCGAGCCGGCTGTGAGTTCGGATGCTGGCGTGCCAGCTGGTGACCGGCTGCGCGCGGCCACGAGT
>NZ_JASIAL010000068.1:0-21852 GCF_030042015.1 Trebonia sp.
TCACCGCAAAAGAGCCGCACCCTTCTGGCATTGTGCGAGGGACGCACGATGCAACTCGATGACCCTGATATGTTGCAACTTCAGGAGGAATCTGGGTGCGACATGGATCAATTCAAGCAAGATTTGCTTCAAACTACTGTAGACTGGTAGCATTTTCAGGAGGAGAGATCGAGCTGACTACCGAACGATGTCAATGCGCAATTCTTCCCAGTGGGGATTTCGTTGCTGGCGAAGACAATTCAGGCCGGTTCACCCGTTGGTTGCAACGACAGTTTTCCTCCTAGCAACAGCTCTCATTTTCCGGCATGCGGGAGACAGTGTTGTCGCGACGTCAAGACTGAGCTGCCACTCGACAGTCAGGAGCTCGCCGCTTAGACTCGCCAAATCGCATTCTTCGATGGGGTCAGCCGGCGGGAACGATGGGCAGTGACCGGATCCGCATCCGGCCCCGCGCGATGGTGACGATCGCGCCTGCCTCCAGGTCCTCCGCCACCGCTGGCAGGTTCGCCGCGAGCAGCGCTGCCTGCTGGTCGGATGTGAACAGGTCGGCGGAGCGGAGAAGGACGACCGAGGGCCGCGTCGCCCCGCGGGCGGCGGCTAGCAGCTCGCCGAAGTCGCTGTCGGCGGAGACGATCACCAGGGCGTTGGCGGCGGCGTAGTCGAGGATGGCCCGGTCGGGTGCCGTGAGCAGCCCCACGTCTCCGACGTGGACGGACTCCAGTCCGGCCTTGCTCAGGGCAGCGGCGACCTTCGGCGACAGGTTGGCGTCGATGAGGAGACGCACGTCGGCTACGCCGAGTGGGCTAGCGGCAGCTCGCGCTCCTGCACGGCCGCCGCGGCGTACTCCAGGGCGGCCAGGACATCGGCCCGGTCCAGGTACGGGAAGTCGTCGAGAAGCTCAGGGATCGTCAGCCCGGCCGCGAGCTGGCCCAGGACTGCGCTCACCGTAACCCGGGTGTCGCGGATGCAGGGCAGGCCGCTCATCCGGTTCGGGTCGATGGTAATCCGCTCGTACGCCACGTCTTCAGCGTACGCCCGCCGGGCCCGAGCCGCCCAGCGCACCGCGCCTGCCTCGGTCATCGCCACCTCCCAGATGATCGTCGAGCGCTTGCAGCGGCCGATGATTTGGTCGATTTGCTACTAACATTCACGACCATACTCGACGTGTAATGTGAACGTGTTGAAGGCTGACAAAGTAGTCATCAGCCCGCACGACCTGGAGGCCGTTCCCGAGAGGATGCGCTGATGAGCCCGCAGAGGATCGATTACTACGACTCCCCCGAGGCGCCGAGGGCGAACAGCCTGGTCCCTTCCGTCAACGTGGTCGTCGTCAACGACGCAGACGAGATGCTGCTGATCCGCCGCACCGATAACGGCAACTGGGCCGTCCCCGGCGGCGCGATCGACCTCGGCGAGTCCGTCGCCCAGGCGGCGGTCCGCGAGACGCTCGAGGAGTCCGGCGTCGAGTGCGCGATCACCGGGATGTCGGGATCTACTCCGACCCCAAGCACGTGATCGTCTACACCAGCAACGGCGAGGCACGGCAGGAGTTCTCCATTGTCCTCACCGCCCGGCCAGTGGGCGGGAAACCGACTCCCAGCAGTGAGTCAAGCGAGGTCCGTTGGGTCCAGGAATCTGAACGATGGCGGCCAACGCAGGCCTTCACGGGCGGCCGGCCACTGGGCTCAGCAAACGCTCGCGCCGACCGCCGCCGCGCGGTGAAAGGGCCGGAAATAGTGACTTGACTAGTGACTACGGCATCAGTTTTCGCCGGACTCAGCGCGATCATCTCAGACTGCTGTAGCGCCCCGACCTGCACTAAGAAGACCCAGGCAGACCGCCTCCGACAAAACTTGCGTGCATGGCATGCAGAAGGTCAGGGGTTCGAATCCCCTTAGCTCCACGATTTTTCGTGCACATATTCGAGTAGAAGTGACATTCCATTGTCACTGGCGCATGGGCTGAACTGGGCAAACCCTAGACTCGGTGCCCGTTGGTTGCATGCAGAAGGCCGGGGTTTCGAGTCGTTCACCAGACCGCCACCGTCCACCGCCACCGTCCACCTCCGGTTGAACACTCACTGTCGGCTCAGGATCCTGGCGGGCAGGGTAGTCCCGTGCCGCCAAGGTCACCTCCATCGTGGCCCGCACCGGCTCTGCCTGCGGCGATTTCGGCTGTCATGCTGGCGTGCAACTCGACCATCCGCGTGTTGCGCTCGGCCATCACCGTAACGGCGGTCCGGTCACGGCTGTACCAGGCGTCGACCGCCTGCCGCCACATGCCCGTCGCGAGGTGTGCCATCTTCCGGGCGAGCTCGCGGCTGCCCGCGGACAGGCCGGTGTCGCGGATGCGCCCGGCCCGGGCGGCGACGTCCATGACGAGATCGTGGGAGCGTTCCAGTTCGGGCACGATCCGCAGCACCGTGAGCAGGAACCGCAGGTCAGACACGACCGGTGCCTGCAGCAGGATCTCCCGGCCCGACAGCTGCTCGACCTCCACGTACAGGGCGTCGATCACTTGCTTCCGTTCGGCCAGCGCCGTCACCGCCTCCTGCCCGCCGCCTAGCAGGGCCTGCGTGGCGGCGGGCAGGTCCTGGTCCTCGGCGATCATCGCGAACAGCTTGATCACCTTGGCCTCAAGGTCATCCATCGACTGCGCGAAGTCCGTGCGGTTCCCGGCCACCCCCAGAGCGTAGCTTCCGGCGGGGCGCCGGCCAGAGCGCGCGGCGGTCCCTACGGGACCTGCGCGGTGGAGGCTGCCTGCGCAGCCACGGCCGCCGGCTGTGCGGGGCGGCAGGACTAGTTTCCCCTGATATCTCTTCCAGCGCGACCGCTTGCGTGGCTCGAGGGTCACCAGCCCGGCGGCGTGCAGGATCCGGCGGACGGCCAGGGCCGACGGGGCGTGCAGCCCGGCCTGCCCATCGTCGGCAGGCAAGACCTACACAGATGCGGGCAGCCAGCCCCACGGGTGCGTTCCCCACCCCGGAGAGAACTCCTCGCCCGCCTTCAGCGTGTAGACAGGGACCAGTCCGTATCCGCCCCGGAACACCTGCCCGGTGGTGTCAGTGAACGTGAAGTCGCCCTCAGCAACGTCGATGATGCTCAGGTCGGCGTCCCGCCCGACCGCGATAGCCCCGAGTTCGTCTTGCTGGCTGAGCGCCCTGGCCGCACTAGAGGTGGTTGCCTTGACCACGTCAGCCAGCGTGTAGCCAATCGACATGAACTTGGCCATGCACTCAAGCAGGCTGTGGAAGCTCTGGCCCATTGCGGTCAGGTCGCTGCTGATGGTGTCGGGATACAGGCCCAGGTCGGCTTGCCGCCTGGCGATCTCGATGCCGAAGTTGCCGCGGCCGAGCGCCGAGTCGAGCACGACGCCGTTGGCGCGGGCCTCGGCGACCTCTGGGTACGGCTTGCCGGACGGGTCGAGGACGCGCCCGGAGTTCGGCGTGCACAGGTGGGTCAGGATGTCGCCTGGCTCGAATGTCCGCAGCAGGAATCGGGTCAGCTCGCCACGCCGTGCCGCCGACGCCTCATCCTTTGCGGTGAAGTCGCCGATGTGCACCATCAGAGGTACGTCGAGATCCCTGGCCGCTGCCTTGGCCTTGGTGATGATGTCCTCGCCCTTGTCCGCGAAGGCCGGGCCGACGATGCGGAGCTTGACCCCTGCAATGAGCCCGGGATTGTGCTCGACGGCCTTCTGCAAGGCGTCCCTGTTGATGTCGTCGAGCGTGTTGATGTCCGCCGGACCAGGCATGGTGTGCGCATAGCTGCCAGCGTTCACCATCGTTATGACCCGGGTCTTGGCCTTGGGCAGGATGTGGGCGGGGAAGACGCCGAGGTTGGCGACGCCGACCGACCCGCAGTCCGCGACTGTGGTAACACCGGAGCGCACTCCGATGGCGTCGGCATCGCACATGCCCATGCCCACACCCTCGGTGATCGCACCGTCGGCGACGTGCGTGTGAAGGTCGATTAGTCCTGGCACGACGCGCCGGCTCGCGCCACGGATCTCAAGGACGCGAGCCGCGTCCTGCGCCGGGATGTCGGAGGCGATCCGCGCGATCTTGCCGCCGGTGATCGCGATGTCCAGGACTCCGTCCAGCCCCTGGCCGGGATCCAGGACGTGGCCTCCCTTGATCAGCAGGTCGTAGGTCATGCCGGTCGCCTCCTCACTTTCCCCACAGCTTCTTGCTCGCCAGTTCGCAGCCCTGTGCCATGGCGCGAAGCTTGGCCCAGACGATTTCCTCGTGTCCGACGCGTGATCCGATGCCGCAGTCCGTGCCGGCTTGGACGTTCTCGCGGCCCGCGACGCTGGCATAGTTGACTAGCCGCTCGGCGACCAGGCCTGGGGCCTCGACCAAGTCGGTCGCGTGCGAGATGACGCCGGGCACCAGGATCTTGCCGTCAGGCAGCTTGATGTCGCGCCACACGGTCCACTCGTGGGCGTGCCGGACGTTGCCGGCCTCGACGGAGTATGCCTGGGCGTTGATCTTGACCAGCAGGTCGCCGATGTGCACCAGGTCGATATCGGTCACATGCGGCCGGTGTCCGCTGCCCCAGCAGACGTGGAACCGGATCTGGTCAGCTGGCAGCCCGTTCAGCGCGTGGTTGATGATCTCCACGCAGAACTCCAGGTACTGACGGTACCGGGGCACGTCCCAGTCGGGATAGAACTGCCACGAGGTGGCGAACTCCGGCTCGTCGATCTGCACGATGAACCCCGCGTCGGTGATCACCTTGTACTCCTCCCGGACCACCTCGGCGACCGCGGTCATGTACTCCTCCTCGGTGGAGTAGTACTCGTTGCGCGCCCCCGCGCCCAGGCTCAGCGGGCCCAGCGCCGCCACGAAACCCTCCACCTCGGCGGGCTTGCCTGCCAGCGCCTTGGTGAGCGCCGCAACGTCGGCCTTGATGGCATCGTGCCCGGTGTAGGTGACCGGGCCGGTGGCGACCCGCTCAGTGGTCGGCTCCGGTGGCCGGCCGGGCTTGAAGTAGCCGGGCCGGACCGGGCCACCCGACCCCTGCAGCCATAGCCCCGATTCGTAGAATCCGGGGAACATGCGCCGTTCCCGCCCGCCGACGCCATCACGCTTGCGCGGCTTCGAGGCGTCGACCGGCAGCAACTCCCACCCGGTCACCCGCTGATGGATGTACCCGGAGTACGCTCCCCCGCCTGCGGCCTTCACGTACTCGCCGTCGTTAACGACATCCACACCGCACTCGAGCTGACGATCCACCACGTACCGCACCGCGGCCGGCAGCTCCGCAGCCACCTCCGCCGTCACCACCGGGCCCTGCTGCAGCAGCGTGTCGAACTCCGCCGGCCGCGGCAGGTTCCCGCCGTGCGTCGACCGGATCCGGTCGGTGCTATGCCTCATCTGCGCCCGTTCCTTCCGTGGTTACGAGGTGCGCCGGGTGAACTTCTGGATCTGATGAGCGGCCGCCTCGGCCGGGCCTACGCCGCCCTGCCCAACCCCGAAGGTGTAGGAAACCTCGCAGACGTACAGGTCGCCGCGTGAGTCAACGGCGATGCCGTGCGGGGCGATGAAGTTGCCCGGCGCGGTCCGGCTGACCGTGCTCGCGCCCCACCTGGCCACGATGGAGCCGTCGGACGCGAAGATCGTGACCCGGCCGGGATGATCCTCGCGCATGAACCCGTGCGTGAAGGAGCCCTTGCCTTTGGGCCGCCACAGCTCCGCTACATACGAATAGCCGTCGGCGTCGATGGCGACGTGGCAGGGACGTTGCACATCGGTCCATTCCGTGAGGTAGCGGCCGTCGGGATCGAAGACCTGGATGCGGTCGTTCTCCCGGTCGCAGACGTGCACCCGGTCATCGGGGCCGACCGCGATGCCATGCGGCAGGTGGAACTGGCCGGCGCCGACCCCCACCTCACCCCACGACGTGATCAGCTCCCCGTCAGGGGAGAACACGTGGACCCGGCAGTTGCCGTAGCCGTCCGCGACGTAGATGCGCCCGGCCGAGTTGATCGCCAGGTTGGTGCAGCCGTTGAACGGCTCGCCCGCCCGCTCGACGGTCTCGACGTTGTGGACGACGAACGGGCCGCCCTTCCTGTTGCCGGTGTCCGAGGGCTGGCCGGGCCGGCCAAGCGTCAGCAGCAGCTTCCCGTCCGGAGAAAACTTCCGTACGGTGTGGTCCCCGTTGTCCACGGTCCACACCGAGTCGTCAGGCCCGACGGTCAGCCCGTGCGGGTTGGTAAAGTTCTCCCCGCCCCAGGCGGTGATGAAAGTGCCGTCTGGCTCATACACGAGCAGGTTGGAGTCATATCTCGTCAGCAGGTACACCCGGTCCTGGGAGTCGGTGTCGACCGCCGACACGTCACGGTGAGAGATCCCCGCCGGGAGCTTTTCCCACTGCGCGTCGGCCTCGTACCTGAAGTCAGCGGTCGGCGGCGCCGTCGTGTCTCCTCGCATCGCGGTAGTCCTTCCGTTAGCTGGCCGCGGGCCGGAACCTGGGCAGGGCGCTACCTTCTCCGGTGTCGTGGAACTCGACCTCGACTGGCAGGCCGACGACGAGATCAGCGCCATCGGCCGCGACGATGTTGGTCATGATCCGCGGGCCCTCGTCGAGCTCGACGTAGGCCAGCACGATCGACGCGCAGTCCTGGTACGCGCCCTCAGGGCGGTAGTTGACCGTGTAGCTGTAGACGCGGCCGCGGCCGGACGCCTCGAACCACTCGGTGTGCAGGCTGTAGCATTCCGGGCAGATCGCTCGCGGGTACCAGATCACGCCGCCGCAGTCCAGGCAGCGCTTCAGCAGCAGCCCGCCCTCCGCCGTCGCCGCCCAGAATTCCTTGGTCTCCGGGTTGACCGCCGGCGCGGGCGCGGGAAGCGACCCGGCCTGCGTGCTCACGCGTCCTCCCGGCCGAGGATGAGCGTCGCGGCGGCCGACCGGGTGCCCAGCGACCCGCCGTTGCCGTGCGCGAGCGCGATCTCGCAGTCGGGCACCTGCACCGGGCCGTTGGCCTCGCCGCGCAGCTGCCGGACCGCCTCGATCACCTTCGTCATCCCGCCGCGGTTCACCGGGTGGTTGTTGCACAGGCCGCCGCCGTCGGTGTTGAAGGGGAGGCGGCCGTGCGGCGCCTCCAGGGAGCCGTCGGCCGCGAACGCGCCGCCCTTGCCCTTCTCGCAGAACCCCAGGTCCTCGATCGTCTGGAGCACCGTGATCGTGAACGAGTCGTAGATCGACGCGTAGTCGATGTCGCCGACCGTCACGCCTGCCTCCTCGAACGCCCGCGGTCCGGACCACACCGCGCCAGTGCAGGTCAGGTCGATGCGACCGTTGTCCGCTAGCTTCGGCGACTCGCCGTGGCCGAGCACCTTGACGGTCTGCCGGGGCAGGTCCCTGGCTACCTCCGGTGCCACCACGACGAGCGCCCCGCCGCCGTCGCTGATCACGCAGCAATCCAGCCGGTGCAGCGGATCGCTGATCATTGGCGAATCAAGGACCTCCGCAACGGTCACCGGCGTGCGCAGCATCGCGTTCGGGTTGTGCTGCGCGTGCCGGGACGCCGCCACCTTGATCGCCGCCAGCTGGGCGCTCGTCGTGCCGTATTCGTACATGTGCCGCCGGGCCGCCAGCGCGTACATCGACACCGTGGTCGGCCCGAACGGCTGCTCGAACGCTGCCTCCGGCGCCAGCCCCGACGCGGATGCACGGGGCGTCCGCTGCGACCTGGGCAGCCCGGCGAGCGTGATGAGGGCGACACGGCACTTTCCCGCGGCGATCGCTACGGCCGCGTGGCCGACGTGCGCCACGTAGGAGGAGCCGCCGGTCTCCGTCGAATCCGCGTAGTGCAGCCGCCGCAGCCCGAGATAGTCGGCCATCGAGATCGGCCCGAACCCGGGCGCGTCGCCGGCGCAGAAGTACGCGTCGACGTCGCTGAGCGACAGGCCAGCGTCGGCCAACGCGCCGAGTGCCACCTCCGCGTGCACCTGGGCAATCGACTTGCCGGCAATCCGGCGGTCCGGGTGCTCGTAGGCACCGGCGATGTGGGCCTTGCCACGAATGGTCACGCTCACACCCGGGCCGCGAGGGTCTCCGCGGTGACGTTCTCCTCTTCGGTGAACTGCTTGATGACGAAGTCGAAGGTGCCGTGCTTGACACCGTTCCCGTCGACCGTGCAGGGCACGAGCAGGTCAGGGTTGTAGTACTCGTCGTCGGTGTTGTGCGGCTCGCCCTCGATGAAGAGCTGGGTGGTGATCGGCCTGCTGATCCCTTGCACCTTGACGTGGATATGCTTGGCGTTGCGGGGCTGGTAGCAGCCGGGGATGATCGAAGTGACCTCATAGCGGCCCGCCGTGTCGGTCACCACGTAGCCGGTGTACTGGTAGCCGACTGCGTCGTAGTCACCGAACTTGTTGCTGGACCAGAAGTTCACGACCGCGCCGGGGATGGGCGTGCCCTTCTCAGTCAGGACCCGGCCGGTGATGATGATCTCCGGTTCGTCGCCGGGTTCCAGCAGATTCGACCGGTTCGGGGCACCGAGCCGGAAGAAAGGTCCCTCGACCTCCTGCGGCGTCTGCGGCAGCTCGCCCGGGCCTGGCGGCGGCGTTGCCCGCACGCCCGGCGTCTTGCCTGCCATCACGCCGGCTACGCCCCGGTCCAGGAACTCACTGTCAGTGGCCTGCGCTTGCACCGTCATGGTGATCTCCTTTCCGGGATTATCCGGCTCCTGATGGGGAGTCAAATCGGTTATGCGCTGCCTGGCGTCGTCATGAACCCCAAATACGTTGCGATGCAATTTGTGCGCCGGCAACGAGGGAGCCGAACTTCGCCCACGCCACCTCGGGGTGCGTGCGCCTGAGGGCCGACGACTGAGCGAAACCGCAGTCAGCACCGCCGATGACGCTGCCCGGGCCGACGATCCGGGCGAACCGCTCGAGCCGCTGGGCGACCAGCCGCGGGTGCTCAACCGTTGTCGTGTGATGGGTGATGACGCCGGGGATAAGGATCTTGCCGTCCGGGAGCCTTGTCCGCTCCCACACCTCCCACTCCCACTCGTGCCGCGGATTCGCGGCCTCGATGGAGTACGCGCCGGCGTTTACCCGCAGGATGAGGTCGACGATTTCCGAGAGCGGCGCGTCGGCCACATGCGGGACGTGCCAGCTGCCGAAACAGACGTGATAGCGGATCCGGTCCTCGGGAATCCCTGCGAGCGCGTGGTTGAGCGCGTCAACGCGCAACTGCGCCCAGCGCCGGTAGACGTCCGCGCCCTGCCCGGCGAGGTAGTCGTACATGTTGGCCAGGACGGCGTCGTCGACCTGGAGGATGTACCCCGCCTCGTGGATGGCGAGGTACTCCTGCCGCAGCGCCTCGGCCATGGCGTAGACGTACTCCTCCTCGGTCTTGTAATACTCGTTCACGCCTTGGTACGCCATGCTCGCCGGGGCCACGCTGGTGAAGAAGAACTCGCGTCCCGGGTGAGCGGCCGCGGCCGCCTGCAGGTTGTCCAGGTCGCGGCCGATCAGCTCATGGCCGGTGTACTCGATCGGCCCGACGCACACCTGCGCGGGCGCGCCCGTCAGCGCGGTCGGTAGCTCCGGGTTATCCGTGAAGAAGCCCTTGAACCGCTCCCGGTCCCTGCCGAGCCAGTCCAGCGGCTTGAGCTGATCCGCGCGGATCTCGAAGCCGGTGACCCTGCCGAGCGCGTACGCCGCCCAGCTTGACTTGCCGAACTCGCCGTCGTTCACCACGTCCAGGCCGACGTCCAGTTGCCGGGAGACCACCTCCGCGACCGCTGCCGTGAGCGTGTGCGCGTAGTCGGCGCGCACAGCCGCGCCGGCGTCCCGCGCTGGCTCACTGACCAGCGTGTCCGGGCGGATCAGGCTGCCCGTGTGCGTGGTCAGGAACCTTGTCTCGCTGCGATGCACGGCGTTCCCCTCGCTGCCAGTGACAGATTGGCACTTGTTGTCTGATCGTCATACATTTCCGGCTCTTCGTCGAGAACGCCGGGCCAGCGCGGCGGCGCGCGCTCGTGAACGCGCTCCGGGCTGTGGAGCGAGCGGAACCCAGGCTTACCAGGCCCGCGGCAGGTCCTCGGTGCGCAGCACCCAGGCCCGGGACAGCTCTGTCATCCGTCCGGCCATGCCGACCTCCGCCAGGATGCTCTCCGCGTCCGATCCGGCCCGGCCCGCGGCCCGGCCGAGCACGAGCGGGGACTGCGAGAGCCGGACGGTGAGCCCCGGCATCACGACGGGGCCGAACTCGTCGGACTCCTGAATGAGGCTGAGGCCGAGCTTTCTGGCCCGCTCGCTGGTCATTACCTGCTCAGTGGTCAGCACCTCGTGGGCGCCGACACCCGCCTCCTGCAGGGTCTGGACGGCGGCTGCCGCGGTTTGGGCGGCCAGCGCTTCGTTCAGTGCCTGCTGCACTTTGGCGGGGTCGGACGGGCTGACTTCGGTGGCGGCCGCCAGCCATGGCACGGACTGGAGGTCAGGCCATTGCGATCGCTTCATGCCGAGGAAGATCCAGCCGTCCCGCACCTGGTAGTACCGCTGGAACGGGCCGCTGCCGAGCGCCTCCGGGCCGCGCGGCTCACTATGCTGCCTGCCGTCGTAGTCCAGCATGAAGATCGCCTGGTGGTACGTGGCGGTCTGCGCGAGCGACGCCGTGACCCGCCCGCCGGCGCCGGTGCGCGTGCGGTGGAAGATGCCTAGTGACGCCGCGAATGCCGTCATGACGCCCGAGCCGAAGTCGACCACGTTGTACGGGCCAAGGACTTCGGGAACGTGGTGGTCGCCGCCTGCTCGCTCCATCATCCCGGTGACCGCTTGTCCCTGCACCTCCCAGCCGCGGCGGGCACCCCACAGACCGTTCTCGCCGTAGCAGGTCACCGACACGAAGACCGCGTCGGGGAAGCGGGCCTTGACATGCCGGTAGCCGATCCCGTATCGGTCCGCCGTGCCCTGCGGGTAGTTCTGGATGATCACGTCGCTGCGCGCGGCAAGCTCCCAGAAGACGCCCTGGCCGCGTTCCGCCTCGACGTTGAGCAGGATGCTCCGCTTGCCCCTGTTGACCATGCCGTGCGCGGACACCGAACTATTAGGCCCGTTGATCTTCACCACGTCGGCGCCGTACTCGCCGAGGATCCGCCCGCTGGTGGGGCCGGCGAGAATCTCCGTGAGATCGAGAATCCGCAGTCCTTCGAACGCCCGGGTGATGTCCTCAGCCGGGCTGGCGGCAGCCCGGGTGGCGGCAGCCCGGGTGGCGGCAGCCCGGGTGGCGGCAGCCCGGGTGGCGGCAGCCCGGGTGGCGGCCTCGGCGACTATCGCATCGTGGTCGGCGTCCGGCAGGTGGCGCGGCCGCGGCGTCCAGCCCGATGCAGCCGCCGTGTGCACCGGCAGGCCCGCCATCCATGTCTCGCCGAACAGCGGATCGGTGACGGACACGACATGTCCGGCCGCCCGGGCGTGCGGCGTCCGGATCCACTCATCGCAAGTGCGGATGAAGGCCAGCGGAACCCCCGCATCGCCGGCCAGCTCTCCCCATTCCTGCGCCGTGCGAGCCAGGAACATGCCGCGCAGCCGTTCCTTCAGCTCCTCTTCCAGGTCCTTGCTCTTGGCCAGGCGGATACCGTCGGTCAGGCCGTCCACCGCCCAGGACTCCGCGCCACCGACGTCAAGCAGCCAGCGCAGGAACCGGGCGCTGCCCCCGATGGGATCCAGCCGGACGTACCGGCCGTCAGCGCACTCGTACGTGCCGCTGCCGTTGCCGCGGTGCGGTTTCGGCGGCGCCAGCCCGTCGGCCGCCACGAAGGCGCCCGCCTTGCCGATCAGCTCGAACATCGCGTGGTAGAGCGGTATCTCGATCAGCTGCCCCCGGCCGGTGCGATGCCGGAACGTCAGCGCCGCCACGATGGCGGTGGCGGCCAGGAAGGCGGCGAAGTTCGAGGCCAGCGGTACCGCGCTGTAGGTAGGCCTGGCAGTGTCCCAGCCCGGCGGCTCCTGGCCGACCCGGATGGAGCAGTTCGCGGTGGCGGCGGCCACGACGCCCTCCCAGCCAGGTACTGGCGCGCGCGGATCGTCACGGCCGAAGCCAGGAATCGAGCAGTAGATCAGCTGCGGCGCGGCCGGCGCGAGCCGCGGCCAGCCGAGCCCGAGCCGGTCCATGACCCCAGGCCGGAAGTTCTCGATGACGACGTCGGCGCCCGCCGCGAGCCGCGCGGCGATGGTCGCGTCCGCCGGATCCTTCAGGTCGAGGGTGATCCGGCGCTTGCCCCGGTTCAGGAACGCGTCCGATTCGGCGAGCTCGGCGCCGGGACGGTCCACGTGCACGACCTCGGCGCCCTGATCTGCCAGCATTACGGCTGTCAGCGGCCCGGCGACGAAATGGCCGAAGTCGACCACCTTGATACCAGACAGCACACCCGCGCCGACCGCCGTCTGCGTCATCGTCACTCCTCCTGCGGTGCCGGTTAACGGGCCGGGCCGAAGCTCCGCGGTGCGACGACCGCGATATCGGTCCGGACGTCGATCACCGCTGGGAGCCCGGATGCCCGGGCCTTATCCATGGCTACCGCGAAGTCGGCGGGCTTGTCCACGCGCGCCCCGTGGCAGCCGAACCCCCGCGCGATCTCGGTGAGGGCAGTGTCGTGGAACTGCCAGTTCTTGCGCTGGTCGGCCGAACCTTCATCCCAGAGGTAGGTTTCCTGATTCATCGACGTGTTGTTGTTGACCACCACGATCACATTTATCCCGTACCGCCTGGCGGTCTCCAGCTCGCTGAGGTGATAGAAGAACCCGGCGTCCCCGGTCACGCAGACGACCTCACGATCGGGACACGCGCACTTCACGCCGAGCGAGGCGGGCAGGCCCCAGCCCAGCGAGCCCGCCGCGCGAACGACGGACTGCCGGGCCGACAGCCGGATGTGGCGTGCGGTCCAGAAGGCGGTGTGGCCGGTGTCACCGACCATGACCGCGTCGGCCGCCATCTCATCGCTGACCATGCTGAACAGGCGCTCGGGCCGGATCGGCACGGCGTCCGACGTCTCACTCTCCCGGACGGCGCCCTGATATCCGGCTCTGATGTCAGCGATCTCCGCAGCCCACTCCGCCGGCCCCTGGCGGCTGGCCGCAGCCGCCAGCTGCCCGATGACCGCGCCGACGTCGCCGACCACCGGCACCGCGCACTCGAAGTTCCGGCCGATCTCGGCGCCGTCGATGTCCACCTGGATGATCTGCGCGTCCGCCGGGATGAGGCTCCAGTTCTTGGTGGTCATGCTGCCCAGCGAGGAGCCCATGACAAGGACGACATCAGCGCGCAGCAGGATCGCATTGGCGAAGTCCGCCCCGTACTCGCCGACGACACCGCCGTACAGCGGATGGTCAAAACCAATTGTCGCCAGGCCGTTCAGCGTCATGACGACGGGGATCCGCAGCTGCTCGGCCAGGGCGGCCAGCTCACGCGCCGCGCCCGAGCGGGGCACGCCGTTCCCGGCCAGGATGACCGGCCGCCGGGCGCCGGCGAGCAGTTCCACGGCGGCGGCGACCGACGACGGCGCGGCCATCGGGCGGTCGCTCGGCGACACGCCGTAGCGCGGTTCGGCGCGGGTGATGCCCTCGGCCGGCGAGTCGCCGGAGTTGCCGGTCCGGCCGACCAGGGCGAGATGCACCGGACGCGGCACGCCGGAGCTGGCCGCGCGGAACGCCTGGCGCAGCAGGTCGGGGAAGCGGCTCGGGCCGGGCACGCGCGCGTTCCACTTCGTTACGGCCTCGAAGGCGCCGTGGTCATCGAGGTCCTGGTAGAGGTTGCGGTAGGCGGTCTGCGCGTTGGGCTCGCCGGACAGGGCGACGATCGGCGCCCGGGCCATGTAGGCGTCGCGCAGGCCTGCTGCCAGGTTCGTCGACCCGATCGCCTGCGCACCGCAGAGCCCTACCTTGCGGCTGATGCGGGCATAGCCATCGGCCATGTAGGCGGCCGCTTTCTCGCCGTGCGTCATGACCGGCAGGATGCCGCGCTCGCTCATCCGCTTGCACGTCTCCGGCAGGACGACGGGAACGAAGAAGAAATGACTCACGCCGTACGCACAGAGCATCTCGGCGATCTGCTCGCTTGTCTGCACCGCACCGCCCGCGGATGACTGAAGCCTGACCGATTGTCTGACAATTTTACGCCGTCGCGGTCAGCCGCCGGCAGACTCAGCGCGCAGCGCCACGAGGTCGGCGACAAGGCCCGGATGGGAGAGGAACGGCGAGTGGCTGGACGGCCACTGGCGGACCTTCGCGCCCGCCGCGGCCGCCGCGGCAGCCATCTCGCGCTGGGTATCGGGATGGATCATGCGGTCCTCGGTGCACACCACATAGGTTGTCGGGATCGTCCGCCACGCCGCGACCGCGTCAGTCTCGATGACGGTATAGCCGGTCTTCTGGAATGGCCGCAGCCGTGCAGCCGCCTGCCGGGCGAGCGCCGGCTCCACGTCGTGGTAGAACGCCGCCAGACTGACCTCACGATCGATGATCGTTGTCGTGTCCGTCTCGATGACGACCTTGGGTCGCAGCGTCGCGCGGCCCTTGATGAGCAGGGAGGGCGGCCCAAGGGTCGGCTGACCGGCCTCGGTCAGCAGTGCGGCAATGTAAATAAGGTGCCGGACGTTGGGCGCGCCGGCCGCGCCGAGCGTGGCGACGCTGCCGCCCCAGGAATGGGAGATGACAATCGCGTTCCCCTCGATCGCGGCCAGCGTGGAGCTCAGCACTGCCGCGTCGCGGTCGAGCGTCGTCATCGGGAGGTCCAGCGCGACCGACGGGACGCCCCGGGCGTCCAGCAGCTTGCGCACCAGGTGCCAGCTCCACCCGTCGTGCCATCCACCGTGGACGAACACCGCAGTCGCCGGATTGCTCACGTCACGTCCCGTCCCGCACCTCCCTTCGTGAGGTTCAGATGTCGTAGACCGATCGGGCTGCCTTCTCGAACAGCCACGACCGCTCGTCGGCGCTGAAGTCGGCCGCGATCCGCTTGTAGGTGTTCCACAAGACGACGAAGTCGGTCAGGTGCCTGTCCTCCGGATAGTTGGTCTCGAACATGCTGCGCTCCGGGCCGAAGGTCTCGATGGCGAAGCAGATCTCGGGCTTCCAGTACCCGGCGAGGAACTCCGACGACCGCGGACCGTCCAGCACGGACTGCGCGACGAACGACTTGTAGCCGATGCCGCCGATCTTGAGGAAGACGTTGGGCGCCTTCGCCAGGTCTGCCATGTTGCGCCGCCACTCGGCCAGCATCGCCGGCCGGTCGGCCGCGTACGGCCCGTTGCACGCCGGCCCGCCGAGATGGTTAAGGACGATGCGCAGGTCCGGCTGGGAACGGGCGAGCTTCTTCATGTCGCCGAGCTGGTTGAAGTAGAGCCAGGTCTCGAACACCAGGCCGCGCTTGGCTACTTCCGCCGTGCCGGCCTGGAAGGTCGCGTCCAGCAGGGCGAATTCCGGCGCGCCGCGCAGCGCGTTGTTGGTGTCCGGGTGGCGGTCCCATGCGACGTTGTGCCGGATGCCCTTGAACGAGCGGCCGCCCGCCTCGAGGTGGGCGTCCAGCACCTCGCCTGCCCTGGACCCCAGGTACATGTCCGCGTGACCGACGATGCCGGCGCAGATTCCGTCGCTCCCCTGCTGGGACAGCGCCCACTCGGTCTCGCCCACCGGCCTCAGGTGGCCGGGACCGCCGGTCCGGTAGTTCGCCGCGCAGTCGATGAAGACCGTCTTGATGACGCGGTGGCCCTGGCTGATGTCGCGCTCAAGGTCGCGCCGGTTGTACCGGTCGCCCGGCCACATGTGGTGATGCGCTTCCACGATCGGGATGTCCGGGCCGATCGCGGATTCTGCGTACGTGTGCTGCTGGGTCATGCTCCCCCTCCCTGTTGGCACAGACCAGCCGGCCTCCCTGTTGGCACAGACCAGCCGGCCTTCCCTGTTGGCACAGACCAGCCGGGCTTCCGGCAGCTTCGGTTAGGTAGAGGAGTACAGCCGGACGCGCTCGGCGATCAGATCAGCCACCTGCCGCGGCCGCGACAGGAACGGCGAGTGGCTCGTGTCAAGTTCCACGGCGTCGGTTGCCTTTGCCGCCATGGCACGCTGGTCGTCCGGTTTGATGCCGTGGTCTTGCGCGCAGACGACGTAGGTCGTCGGGTAAAGGCTCCAGGCCGGGGCGACCGAGGTCTCGACCCGGTCCCAGCCGACGCACGCGAACGGCCGGAGCTGAGCTATGCAGTCCGCGGCGACCCGCGGATCGCAGTCGTGGTAGAACGCGTCGAAGGCGAACGCGGGATTGACGACGGCAACCTCCGGCCCGATCTGGACGATGCCCATGGGCGGCAGTTCGCGCATGTCGATAGGTGCGGGGCGACCGGCGTCAATCATGAAGGCAGCCAGGTAGATCAGGTGGCGGACGTTCCGCGCACCCGAGGCGCCCAGCGTGACCGGGCTGCCTCCCCACGAGTGCGCGACAACCACCGCATCGTCATCGAGGCTGTCGAGAGTTCCCCTGACCACCGCGGCGTCGACATCCAGGGTCGACGTCATGGGGAGCTGCGGCGCCACCGATCGGATACCGTCGGATGTCAGTTCGGCCCGAACCAGGTCCCAGCATGACGCGCTGTGCCAGCCGCCGTGCACCAGTACCGCGGTCGTCATGTTGGGCGACGGTTCGATGCCGCCCGCGGGTCGCTGGCGGAGTACACCGTGGCGACGCGGGCATACGACTTCGGCTGCTGCGGCAGCATCGGATACTCCGCGCGGTTGACGACCATGCCGTCGATGTTCGAGAAATCCCACCGCACGGGCGCGAAGAAGTCGATCAGGCCGACTCGCTCGCCAGCCGTGACCGCCTGCGTGGTATGGATGTCCGGGGGCTTGGAGATCACGACGGCCGGTGCGGTAAGAATCTCGTGCTCATCGGGTAGCCACTCGTTGAGGTTCCGCGACCACGCGCGCCGCATGTGGTGAACCATCGTCCCCGGGTGGATGATCGACACCTGCTCGAAGTCGTCGTGCGAGTGCGGGTAGACGCGGATCTTGTAGCCGCCGGGCGGCATCGGCCATGCCTCGACCGGGGCGACGCCGACCGGGTGTTCAGCGTACTCGCGGCTGTTGGGGGCCTGACGCTCGATTCGCCCGGCGGGACGATCACCACAGATCCCGCTGGAACACTGACCGTATGGCTGCCTGCCGACACCTGGCACGGCGTGAAGAGCGCCCACAGGAAGTACTCGTCGGCGTTGTCTGCCCGGTGCAGCACGGACCCAGTGATGACCTCGGAATACGCGGTGATTGTGTTAGCTGCCCGGTGCCACCATGTCGACGCGGACCCCTCGGACTCGTGTGGCGGCGTCCCCTGAAAGCGGGCGTAACTGCCGATTGACATCCGTCGCCGCACCCTCGATGAGCCTCTGCTGCAGTCCTCGCGCATGCTCGAAGGCGTCCTGGTCTATGAACCAGCGCAGGAACACCCCGGTGTCCACCACGCAGGCGTCAGCCACGGTCTCCCTCGTGCAACCGCAGCAGTTCCTCATCGGAGCCAGTCCCGCCATGCATGAGCTCCTGTACTTGCGCCAGGGTGGCCGCAGCCCGCTTCCGGTGCCCCGCAGCCTCATCGCCGCGAATCTACTGAAGGACCGGCACCAGCCGGTCCTCCGGCAATTGGTCCACCAGGAGGTGGAGCTCATCGCGGATCCCGCTCATGCCTCGAGTCTACGACGCGAACCGGGGCACGGACGGCCCTGTCGGCACGCACGGCGAAGTTCTGGTCATCGCCCTCACCATCTCGGTGACGGCAAGCCACGTCTCCTCCCACAGTCCGGCAGCGTGCGTCTGCTCAACCATGGCGACAAGGTTTGCTCGTTCAGAGGTAAACCAGAGCCAAGGGTCGTCCCGGATAATGTTCTCCGCAAGCGGCGAGACAGTATCGGTGTAAGTGTCGCCGGGATGTAGCAAGGCAGACGCAAGCTGAGCCGAATCGGCGTACTGCCGGGCGAGTCGGCAGAGGACTTCCTGGCGTACCTCCGAGCGCTCACTGTCGTTAATGGCCTCGCGAGCGAAGTCTCGGAGCAGGTCATGCAGCCGGTAGCGGATGAGCCCAGCAGCGTCAACCCCGATGATTTCGGCGAGCTCAGCGTCAACGAGCTGTTCGAGCAGCTGCTCGGCATGGTCCAAGTCCTCGCTGAGCAGGACGGCGAGGTTCCAGGCAGGGAAATCGCAGTTGATCAGGCCGAGCATCCTGAACGCGCGTTGCTCGGCAGCGTCGCGGCTGCGGTAGCTGAGCGCAAACGAGGCGCGGACCTCGAGATCACCCGCTCGCAACATGTCTAGACGACGCCTCTCATTTCGAAGACGTGCCGCGAACCAGGAGATCTGCCAGGCGGGACGTGACAGCAGCCGGGCACCAGCGATCCGGAGCGCGAGAGGTAGATAACCGCAGTGCCGGGCGATCTCCGCGAGCGCCTCCAGCTCGGCCGATGCCCGCTCCGAGCCGATGATCGCTGTGAGGAGGTCTGCGGCCTGGGTTGAGGACATCACGTCGAGTGGTATCGAATGGGCGCCTGCCAGGGTGGCCATCCGCGTTCTGCTAGTGATCAGGACGGCACAGCCCCGGCTTCCGGGCAGCAGAGGGCGGACCTGTGACTCATCGGCGGCGTTGTCCAGCACCACCAGGACACGCCTGCGTGCGAGCTGCGCGCGATACATGCGTGCCCGCTCGTCGATTCCTTCCGGGATATCGGCGCCATCGACCCCGAGCTCACGCAGGAATCCGGCAAGTACATCAGAAGGATCTGCCGCTCGAGATTCGGCTCCGTGCAGGTTTGCGTAAATTTGGCCATCGGGGAAAGCCCCTCTGGCCATGTGAGCGACATGGATAGCGAGCGTGGTCTTCCCGACGCCGGGCTTGCCAGAGATGCTCGCGATCCGCACGCTGCTGTCGAATCGATGCGCCGTCGCGCTGATGATACGGACGGCCATGTCGACATGCTCGGCGCGCCCGGTGAAATCGTCGGTGTCTGGCGGGAGGTGTAGGATCGCGCCACTACGCTCAGTTGGCCCGGCCGCGAGGGAAGCCGCACCCGGGATGCTCACGCCAGCTGCCGAGGCCGGAGCATAGTCTGCGGCCCAGCCCAGCTGCACTGGATTAGCGTGGAACAGCCGGGATAGCAAATCCTGATAGTCCCAGCTCGGCTGCGATCCCGCTTCCCATTCCATCCACGAACGTGCTACCAGCCCCCGGGGCTTGATCCTTTCCCGGCGGCACATGTCGTGGAACGATTCCACGGCTTCGGCGACCGTCCATCCCTATGCGATGCGGTGTGCTTTGAACGCACTGTGCCCGCACTGGCCGGCGATCTCACGGGCAAGTTCATGGAGAAGTTCGACCCCCAGTTCCTCGCCGGGACCGAGCTGGCCTAGGTACTGGCGGCGGACACGATCCGCGCACGTTGCTTCTGCGTTCGGCGAGGGTCGTCCGGATACGCGATCGCCCATTGTCGGCTCTACCATCCGCGCTGAATGTCGATTGATCGGCCCGCGATGACCAAAGTAACGCGCCCGGGTCGGCTCCGGCTAGACCGCGGATTCCGCAGCCACAGGTGAGCCGGTCTCTCGCGGGCGGGCCTGGCGCTCACTCCACGCGGCTGACCTGCGGCTAAGGCGATGAGGCGATTCCTCGCCTTATGAGCGGCCGACTCTCATCTATCCGCTAGAGCCACCCGGTTCAAGGCTATTGGCGCGCAGGCAAGTGCCCGAATGGCACGACCCAATTCACGATCTCCCGGTGTTCGAGTGGCCATTTCGGGAGTTCATCTACGAGCAGAGGAGGAGTGATCATCGTGAAACGCATCAGAGTTCACATGATCCACACGGCGAGACGGCTTTCGCGCGGGGCCGCGTTTGTCGCGGCCCTGGCCGTCGTCCTTGGGATCATAACACTGTCACCGGTCAGCGCGTCGGCGGCCGCCCAAGCACATCCCGCCAGCACGGTTAGCGCTTCGGCGCCGAGCTTCGGCGCGCACCAAGTGGGCCTTTACCCGGCTTTCACGCTGCCCAAATGCATGCCGGTGATCGATTCCTACGACCGCACCCATGAATGCTGGCTGGAGTCGATCACATTCCCCTTCCGCAAGGACAACGAGCTAATCGGCACCCTCGAAGTCGTCATCTTCCAGTACATCACCCTGGTGGCGAACAGCGCCAAGTGGTCCGAGGAAGACGAAGTGGTCGCCGCCATCCCAGCCGGGGTGACAGCACCGGTCACCGCCACACTGTCCGCCTCGTGCGGTGCTCATTGCACGGCGCACGCTTTCTTCACCGGGGTCTTGAAGGGCGGCCTCAACGGATCGGTCACCTACTCGACCAGCATCGGCAAGAACGCGAAAATCACCACGCCCACCCAGTACACTCTCGCCTACGAATCGCCCCCGTTCATCTCGACAAACATCCCAAAGTGGAACTCGCCCTGGGACTACCGATGCGACAACGGCCTGGCGACAGCCGGGACCGGCTGCGTCGTCCCTGAGTACATCCCAACCCTCGACATCTCCCGTGGCACCTACGGCGCAGCGGCGGCGATGATCGCATGGGCGCAGAAGAACCTGGACGGGCACTGGGGAGTGAAGGGCGAGGGGGACCCGCTGAAGCGGCTGAACAACCCCAAGGTTGGCACTCCCGCTGGCAACCGGAAAGTGATCTGCAAGAGAAAATCGATGCCCTTCGGCCTGTGGAAAGCGGGCTCCGTGACGATGAGCGACAGCTGCGACGAGTTCCCGTTCGCGGGGACTTACCAAAGTGGCGCCATGCCCCCCGATCCGGTAGCCAATGGCGCGGAGTGTGCGCAGGTGAAGGCGGTGAAAACCAGCGACACGGGAGACAACCCGGCCCGGCTCTGGAATAGCATCGAGGTCATCGGTACCTTCAGCGCCCACGACAAGTGTGTCCGGGGCCACATCCCCATCAAGCTGAACGTTGATCTTGGCAGCAAGGGTTACCAAGCCCTTATCAATTCGGCGCGCCTGATCAACGAGGACCCGTTCTGGGTTGCGGTCACCTCGTAGCCGACTGCACATCTCGGGTGCCTGCGAGTTCGCTGGTGAAGCACCGGTACTCGATGGCAAGATCGGGCGGAGGAGGTCGCCTTGACTGAACCCGATGACGGGCCGACCGCACCCGGCTGGGACTGGGTCACGGAGGAGTACGAGTTCGCGGGCCTGATTTTCGCACGCAGGGCCACGCCGGAACGGCTCATCGAAGTGTTCGGGGCGGATCCGGCAGCAGCTCTGCCGCTAACTGCAGAGGTCACCTATCAGACGTTTGGCTATCCATGGATTCGGGTCGGGCAAGCCGGCGAGTGGGCATTCGCGATCAACTACAGTTCCCTTGACTTGGAGGGACCGGCGCTGGAACTTTCGGCCGACACTGAGGTTGCCAGGTTCGAGATGGGCGTGAACGCCGACTACTTCTACTTCTACGCTGACGGCGTCACGGTGACGGCATTTGAGCCGCTGCTGGCGTACGATCGGTGTGGAACCGATCCCGACCGCTTCCTCGCCTCGATGCGCCAGGCTGGTCTGGACGTAGACCCACCGCCAGATGCAGATGATGACGAACTGGAACAGGACCTGCGAAACACCCTTCTCTATATGCTCACCCTCGCCATGGGCATCAAGGTACCCCGCGAGGTTGGCCTCGGGCGGTTGCTGACGTTCCAGCCGGACCAAGCCGAACCGACGGGTTGGGCTGTGCACTGAACCCGCCAAGGTCCGGCAGCTTCGACTTGGAGCCCATCGGGGTCAGTTCCGCAGCGGTGGCGTCGTGAGGCATGTACCTGACCGCGGACGGGCTGTCGGCCGCCGGTGTCATCGACTGAC